>NZ_JBSFUA010000003.1:0-394784 GCF_053591555.1 Crossiella sp. NPDC003009
TCCAACAAAGTTGCGCACAATGTGGTAGCCGCCACAGGCCGCTGTCAAGGCCGAGCCGGGACGCCCTCATACCGGGCGTATTCGGGCGTTGCGGCCGCGCCGCCAGCGGCCGAACCGGCGCGGCTATCGCGGGCGCGACATCGGAAACACGGCCCAACCCCCGGCTGCCTCAGCGGCAGCCGGGCACCGCGCGCACGTTGCGGGTCAGCTCGGCGCGGGCGGCCAGCTCGGCATCTTCCGGGTAGTCGACCCTGACCAGCACCAGCCCGTGCGCGGGGGCCACCGTGACGCCGTTGGCGCGTTCGGTGGACCGCAGCAGCTCGGCCGGCCAGCTCACCGGTTTGCGGCCGTCGCCGACCGCGAGCAGCGCGCCGACCAGGCTGCGCACCATGGAGTGGCAGAAGGCGTCCGCGGACACCGCGGCCAGGAGCACGTGTTCGCTCTCCGCACGCCATTCCAGCCGCTGGAGCTCGCGGACCGTGGTGGCGCCTTCCCTGCGCTTGCAGAAGGCGGCGAAGTCCCGTTCCCCGAGCAGCAGGGCGGCGGCCTCGTTCATCGCGGCCAGGTCCAGCTGACGCGGCACCGAGACGATCCGCCTGGCCTCCAGCGGGTCCACGCCGTAGGGCGCGGTGCCCACCCGGTACTCGTAGTGCCGCCGCAGCGCGGCGAACCGGGCGTCGAAGTCGGTGGTGACCACCCTGGCGGCGAAGACCCGCACGTCGGCGGGCAGCAGCCGGGCCAGCCTGCGCGGCAGACCGTCCACATCGGACTCGGCTGGCAGGTCGAGGTGGGCGACCTGGCCGGTGGCGTGCACCCCGGCGTCGGTGCGCCCGGCCACGGTCAGCGTGATCTCCCTGCGCAGCACCCGGGAGATGGCTTCCTCCAGCACCCCGCACACGGTGCGGCGGCCGGGCTGCTTGGCCCAGCCGGAGAAGTCGGTGCCGTCGTAGCCGAGGTCGAGGCGAACGCGCACGAGCCCGCCATCCCCAGCGGGGGTGGCGGGCTCGGCGGACTGGAGCTCAGTCGTCACTTCTTGGCGTCGTCGGCCTTCTCGGCGTCCTCGGCCTTGGCTTCCTCAGCCTTGGGCTCCTCGGCGGTCTCCGCCTTGGTGTCCTCGACCTTGGTCTCCTCGGCCTCGACGACCTCGGTACCGGTCACCGCGTCGGCCTTGGGGGCGTCCTTGGCGAACTTGGTGCCGCGGGCCTTCTCCGCCTCAGCGGTGACGGTCTTCTCGCCCACCAGCTCGATGATCGCCATCTGGGCGTTGTCGCCCTTGCGCGGCATCGACTTGATGATGCGGGTGTAGCCGCCGGGACGCTCCGCGAAGTGCGGGCCGATCTCGGCGAACAGCTTGTGCACCACGTCCTTGTCGCGGACGGTGCGCATGACCTCGCGGCGGTTGTGCAGGTCGCCGCGCTTGGCCTTGGTGATCAGCTTCTCGGCGAGCGGGCGCAGCCGCCGCGCCTTGGCCTCGGTGGTGGTGATCCGGCCGTGCTGGAACAGCTGGGTGGCCAGGTTGGCCAGCAGCAGCCGCTCGTGGGCCGGGGACCCACCGAGCCGGGCTCCCTTGGTGGGCGTGGGCATCGGTTACTCCTCTAGATCAAGCTCAACGCTGTGACGTGTCAGCGTCCACAGTGGACGGACAGCTCAGAGCTGCTCCGTCTCCGCGTAGTCCTGGCCATCGTCGTGGACGGTGTCGACGTGCCCACTTGCCCAACCCTCACCGGTGTACTCCGAGGCCGCGGCGGACGGGTCGAACCCGGGCGGGCTGTCCTTGAGCGCGAGCCCAAGGCCGGCCAGCTTCAGCTTGACCTCGTCGATCGACTTGGCACCGAAGTTGCGGATGTCGAGCAGGTCCGCCTCGCTGCGCGAGACCAGCTCGCCAACGGTGTGGATGCCCTCGCGCTTGAGGCAGTTGTAGGAACGGACCGTGAGGTCCAGGTCCTCGATCGGCATCGCGAACGCCGCGATGGTGTCCGCCTCGGCGGGCGAGGGGCCGATCTCGATGCCTTCGGCGTCGACGTTGAGCTCACGGGCCAGGCCGAACAGCTCGACGAGGGTCTTACCGGCCGATGCCACCGCGTCGCGGGGGGTGATCGACGGCTTGGTCTCCACGTCAAGGATCAGCTTGTCGAAGTCCGTGCGCTGCTCGACACGGGTGGCCTCGACCTTGTACGTCACCTTCAGCACCGGCGAGTAGATCGAGTCGACCGGGATCCGGCCGATCTCGGCGCCGGCCTGCTTGTTCTGCATGGCCGGGACGTAGCCGCGACCGCGCTCGACAACGAGCTCGATCTCCAGCTTGCCCTTGCCGTTCAGGGTGGCGATGTGCAGGTCGGGGTTGTGCACGGTGACACCGGCCGGCGGCACGATGTCGCCAGCGGTGACCTCACCGGGGCCCTGCTTGCGCAGGTACATGGTGACCGGCTCGTCCTCTTCGGAGCTGACGACCAGCTCCTTGAGGTTCAGGATGATGTCGGTGACATCCTCCTTCACGCCGGGCACCGTGGTGAACTCGTGGAGCACGCCGTCGATGCGGATGCTGGTCACGGCTGCCCCCGGGATGGAGGACAGCAGCGTGCGCCGCAGCGAGTTGCCGAGGGTGTAGCCGAAGCCCGGCTCCAGCGGTTCGATGACGAACCGGGAGCGGGTCTCGTTGACCGTGTCCTCGGCCAGCGTGGGCCGCTGGGAGATAAGCACTGTGGAACTCCTTTACCTGTCGGCGCCCGCTATTTGACGCCGTACTGGGCCTTGCCCCGGCGGCACACCCTTCGTGCCACCGGTCAGACGCAGTGCCGGGGCGACTGTCGCAAGACAGCCGCCCCGGTACACGTCACTTCGAGTAGAGCTCGACGATGAGCTGCTCCTGGACCGGGGTGTCGATCTGAGCCCGGACCGGGAGCGAGTGCACGAGCACACGCAGCGTCGACGGAACAACCTGGAGCCAGGCCGGCACCGGACGGTCGCCGAGGGCTTCCTTCGCGGCCAGGAACGGCAGCGTCGGCAGCGACTTCGGCTTCACGTCGATGATGTCGTACTGGGACACCCGGAAGCTCGGGATGTTGACCTTCTTGCCGTTGACCAGGAAGTGGCCGTGGGCCACCAGCTGGCGCGCCTGACGCCGAGTGCGGGCCAGGCCGGCGCGGTACACGACGTTGTCCAGCCGCGACTCGAGGATGATCAGCAGCGCCTCACCGGTCTTGCCGGTGACGCGACGCGCTTCCTCGAAGTAGCGACGGAACTGCTTCTCCAGCACGCCGTAGGTGAAGCGGGCCTTCTGCTTCTCCTGCGACTGCAGCAGGTACTCGGACTCCTTGATGCGAGTCCGGCCGTGCTGGCCAGGGGGGTACGGACGGCGCTCGAAGGAGCGGTCGCCGCCGATGAGGTCAACCTTGAGCCGACGAGACTTACGAGTCGCGGGACCGGTGTAACGAGCCATCGTGAATTACTCCTTCCCGCGCTTAGACCCGGCGCCGCTTGGGCGGGCGGCAGCCGTTGTGCGGCTGCGGGGTCACGTCCTGGATAGTGCCGACCTCAAGACCAGCGGCCTGGAGGGAACGGATCGCGGTTTCCCGGCCAGAGCCAGGGCCCTTCACGAACACGTCGACCTTGCGCATGCCGTGTTCAGCGGCCTTGCGGGCACAGTTCTCCGCGGCCATCTGGGCGGCGAACGGCGTCGACTTGCGGGAGCCCTTGAAGCCGACGTGGCCTGCGGACGCCCAGCTGATCACGTTGCCCGCGGGGTCCGTGATCGACACGATCGTGTTGTTGAACGTGCTCTTGATGTGGGCGAACCCATGAGAGACGTTCTTCTTTTCCTTGCGCCGGATTTTCTTGACCCCGGCGCCCGTACGGGACTTCGGTGGCATGTTGCGGTGATCTCCTAGCTAGCGCGAGGTCTTACTTCTTTCCGGCCTTCTTCTTGCCGGCGACCGTCTTCTTCGGGCCCTTGCGGGTGCGCGCGTTGGTCTTGGTGCGCTGGCCTCGCACGGGCAGGTTGCGGCGGTGCCGCAGCCCCTCGTAACAGCCGATCTCGATCTTCCGGCGAATGTCGGCCTGAACCTCGCGGCGGAGGTCACCCTCAACCTTGAAGTGGTTCTCGATGTACTCGCGGAGCTTGACGACGTCGTCGTCAGTGAGCTCGCGAACACGCAGGTCGGCGCTCAGGCCGGTCGCGCCCAGGATCTCCCGGGAGCGAGTACGGCCAATGCCGAAAATGTAGGTCAGCGCGATCTCCAACCGCTTCTCGCGGGGAAGATCGACGCCAGAGAGTCGTGCCATGCGGCGACTTTCTCCTTCGTCGTATCTCCAGGTCTTCTCCCCGACCGCCCCACGAGTCGACTCGATAACTCGTGGGCCCCGGCCTGGAGTCCGGGGGTCAGTCGCGGTACCTCAGTACCGGACAGGTTCGGGGAGGCTTGTGTGGTTTGTCGTCCGGATCAGCGACCCGAAGTGCGGGTGATCAGCCCTGACGCTGCTTGTGACGCAGGTTCTCGCAGATCACCATGACCCGCCCGTGACGGCGGATCACCTTGCACTTGTCGCAGATCTTCTTGACGCTCGGCTGGACCTTCACGGTCGTGCACTCCTGCTTGGCCGCGTGTCCTGGGGGCACCAGGACACCGTGGAGGTCACTTGTAGCGGTAGACGATGCGGCCACGGGACAGGTCGTAGGGCGAAAGCTCCACGACTACCCGGTCCTCGGGCAGGATGCGGATGTAGTGCTGCCGCATCTTGCCGCTGATGTGTGCAAGGACCCTGTGGCCGTTCTCCAACTCGACGCGAAACATCGCGTTGGGGAGCGGCTCGACTACGCGGCCCTCGACTTCAATGGCCCCGTCCTTCTTGCCCATGTCCTCCGCGTTTCGTGACGGTGATGATCTGGCAAACCCGATCAGACTAGGAAAGACCCCTGATCAGGCGGTGTACGGGCAGTCGAGGAGCCCGCTACCTTCGAGACCCTGGATGACCGCCGGGGTGCACACCAGAAGTGCGAAACACCGGTCGCCAGGCAGCTGAAGTACAGCCACGGGCACGTCGGAACGGGCACAACGAGATGCGCCGTTGCTCCAGTGTAGGCGCAGTATGCGCTGGTCTCCAAACCGGGGTGGTTCAGCCGCGCTCGCCGCGCTGCCGCTCACCGCGTCTGCTCATCCAGCTGAACAGCTCGATGGCCCCCCAGATGCCCACCGGCCAGAGGAACCAGGGGTAGATCCCCTCGCCAGTGACCAGCGCCATGCCGGCCCACACCGCGACCATGATCGCGCTGGCGATGAGCCACGTCCGCACTGATTCGCTCACGTCAGCCAGGGTGGCAGCACGCCCCGTCACCAGGCGTCATCCCCGATGGGGATTCGAGGGGGTCCCTGAGATGGAGCCTGGCCGGCCCGGCGCCCGGGTGGCGCTTGTTACGCCTCGTCCAGGTCCGGACACAGACAATGGCAAGAGGGGGTGCCATGACGAGCCCGGAGGAGCGCTTCACCGCGCTGTACGAGCGTCACTACGAGGACATCGCCCGGTACGTCCGCCGCCGCGCGCCCGATGTCGAGTGCCGGGACGCGGTCGCCGAGGTCTTCCTCATCGGCTGGCGCCGGTTCGCCGAGGTGGAGCGGACCAGGACGCCGCTGCCGTGGCTGTACGGGGTCGCGCGGCGTGTGCTGGCCAACGAGTTCCGCAGCGCGGGACGGGCGCGGAACCTGCTCGACCGGATCACCCGGCACACCGGCCCGGCCGAGGCTCCGAACCACGCCGAGGAGACAGCCGTGCGGGTGTCGGTGGCCGCCTGGTTCGACCGGTTGCCGGAACCCGACCGCGAGGCACTGCGACTGATCGCCTGGGAGGGCCTGTCCACCAGGGACGCGGCCCTGGCACTGGGCTGCAGCCCGGCGGCGCTGGCGATGCGGCTGCACCGGCTACGGCGCAGGCTGCGGCGAGAACTGGTCGCCACCACTCCACAGCCGGGCCCGGACAGGTTGGTCAACCTCTCGACAGGAGGCCAGTGATGACACGAGCACAAGACGAGCTGAGGCAGCTCATCGCCGGACTGGATCCCTCGGTCGCTGACCAGTCGAGCCCGGGTCCGGGCGAACGTGCGACTGACCTGCGCCGCATCCTCGGCTCCGAGCCGCCGGTCCGCACGCGGGGCACCCGGTCACGGCGTGTTCTGCTGCTCGCCGCAGCGGCCGCGGCCGTCGTGGTGACGGGCGCCGCCCTGCTGCCGGGGAGCAGTCCGCGCGCGCAGGCCGCGACACCGGCGCCGCTGGTCGTCGAGCCGCCGGCCGGACCGGGTCGTGCGGCCGCGGACCTCTTGCGGGAGCTGGCCACGGTCACCGAACGGCTGCCCGAGCCGCGCACCGACGGCCTGGCCGAGCACCTCCGGATGGAGAGCTGGTACCTCAACAGCCAGGTCGACCGCACCGGCGCGGTGTCGGCGGTGGTGCCCGGCGAGACGGATCGGTGGCGCTTCCCCGACGGTTCGGCCGCTGTGCGGACACAGGTCAAGGAACCGGCGTTCGACTCCACCGAGGACCGGCGGCGCTGGGTGAGCGAGGGCTCCCCCGGCTGGGACATGACGCCGAAGAACGAACGGTTCGGCCCAGGCGAAGAGGCCACGGCTTTCGACGGTCCGCCCCCTGGCGAGGCCGCTCGGTTCGCGCGCTGGTTGCGCCGGGGCTTCGACTTCGCCCAGGAGCCGTTCCGCGTCTTCACCGCGGCCACCGACGCCGCACGCACCCACGTCCTGCTCCCGCGCCAGCGTGCCTGGCTGCTCCGCGCGCTGGCGGACACCCCCGGCTTCACCTACGACGGGATGACCACCGACCGTGCCGGCCGCCGCGGCCACAGCGTCACCCTGATCGACGCCAGCGGGCCGCCCACCCGCCGGACGCTGGTCATCGACCCGGCGGATGGGCGCATCCTCGACCGGGAGGAGATGGTGACCTCCGATCCGGGGGAGCTCAACGTGCGGGTGCCCGCGGTCATCAGCTACGAGGTCTACCTGATCGCCGAGCACGCGGCAGGCCCGCGGTGAGCGCGGCGCCGCGGGCAGGGTAGTCCTGCCCGCGGCATCGCTCACGCCTCAGCCGTGCACGAGCCGGGCCCGGTCGTTGTACTCGCCGCCGACGGAGGGGCTGACCTCCCAGTACTCGACGTCGACCTGCCTGGCCCCGCCCGGCAGGTGGTATTCGAGACCGCCGTTGTCCCACCGGATTTGCCGGTTGTGGTACGAGGACATCTTGTAGTGGAAGTTCCAGATCGCGAGGTCGTGCCACTTCTCCTCATTGAAGATCAGCCGACGACCATGACCGTTCTCATGCTCGAACAGGCAGAACCACAGGTTCGAGCAGTCGTTGATATCCGCGATGCTCGCCGGAGCGACGCCGCGAGCTCGCGCCACGGACACGACCTTCGGGTCCTTGGCCTTGTCCCAGCCAACGGCCGCGTTGGCCTCGGCGTTGGTGCGGAAACACCGGGTGTCGGTATCGGAGAAGACCACGCACGACTGTGCCTCGCCCCAACCCTCCGCCAGGCTGATCTGCCTGCCCTCGAACTGCGCCATCGCCCCCATCGGCCTGGCCTCCCCGGCGGCCAGGGCGGCAGTCGTCACACCGGTCGTGATGACCATCGCACCGGCGAGCACCACGGCCAGCTGCTGTCGCATTCTCATCGAACCCCCTGAATATCGGTCTGACGAGAAGAAATTAGCGACAATCGGCGGATTTGCCCCTGTCCCGGAGACCGGTTCTCAACCTGTCCGCAAGAACAGGATTAGCCAGCGCGATGACCTGTCCTCGCCCGGTCAAGCCGAGCTTTCCGAGCACATTGGACACGTGGTATTTCACGGTGCGCACTGTGATCGACAGTCGTTCAGCCATGTTCGCGTTGGACAGCCCCGCGGCGAGCAGCAGCATGACCTCACGCTCACGCGCGGTGAGCCCCGCGTTGGCCACCAGCGAGGCAGGGCCCTCGCCTGCCGCGGCGGCCAGATCCACCAGCCGCGCGGCCAGCGGACCAGTGAGCCAGGCGTTGTTCCGGCCGACCGCGGTGACCGCCTGCGCCAGGTCGCCCAGGTTGACGTTGGCGTCAGCCAGGCCACGCGCCCCGGCTCGCAGCAGCTCGACAAGGTGCTCGTCGCTGCCTCCGGCGAGCAGGACGACCACACCGACGCCGAGTTCGGACCGGAGCCCACGCACCAGTTCCGTGGTGAGCGGCAGCACGTCCTCGGCGACGACCACGTCTGCCGCCAGCCGTCGCGCCTCCTCAGGCAACCTGGCGGCGCTGTCGAGCTCGCCGACCACCGTCAGGTCCGGCTCGGTGGCCAGCTGCGCGCGGACGCTGCGCCGCCAGGCGCGATAACGCAAGCACAGCAGTACCCGGACGCCGGCACGACGTCCTTCATCAATAACTCCCACGTCCTCGTCCCCCCTTGCCCACGACAGTTGTCGCGGGTTCAACGGGGAGCTTGGCGCAGGCGGACTTGCCCGGCCGGGTACTGCGGGCGGAATGACCTGAAGAGCGCAACGGCGCCCGGGGCCGAAGCCGCCGGGCGCCGTCGCGCGATGCTGTGGTCAGTCCTCCAGGGCGGTGAGCACCCAGGGGCCGTCCTCGGTGACCGCGACGCTGTGTTCCCAGTGCGCGGCGCGGGAGCCGTCGTCGGTGATGACGGTCCAGCCGTCCTCGAGCTCGATGGTGTCATCGCTGCCCAGGGTGACCATGGGTTCGACCGCGATGGCCATGCCGACCTTGAGCTTGGGGCCCTTGCCCGGCTTGCCGCGGTTGGGCAGGAACGGCTCCATGTGCATCTGGCTGCCGATGCCGTGGCCGCCGTAGTCGGCGACGATGGCGTAGGCCAGCCCGTCCCGCTTGGCCGCGGCCACCACCGCGGTCTCGATGGCGTGGCTGATGTCGCTGAGCCGGTTGTCCGGGCGGACCGCGGCGATACCGGCGACCATCGACTCCCGGCAGGCGTTGGACAGCTTCAGCTCCTGCTCGGTCACCGTGCCGATGGCCAGGGTGACCGCGGAGTCGCCGTGCCAGCCATCCAGGATCGCGCCGCAGTCCACCGACAGCAGGTCGCCATCGGCGAGCACCTGCTCCCGGTTCGGGATGCCGTGCACGACCTGCTCGTTCACCGAGGCGCAGATCGAGCCCGGGAAGCCGTGGTAGCCCTTGAACGAGGGCACCGCGCCGGCGTCCCGGATGGTCTGCTCGGCCAGCTCGTCCAGCTCACCGGTGCTCACCCCGGCCTTGGCCGCCGAGGCGACCGCGGCCAGGGTGCGTGCCACCACCAGGCCGGCGGCGCGCATGGCCTCCAGCTCGGTGCGAGTCTTGATCTCGATTCCGCGTCCGCGCCTGAGCACGGGCCCCGCCCTTCTACCTACGGTTGTTGAGCGCGTCCAGCGCGCGGCCGGTGATCTCTTCGACCGTGCCGACCGCGTCCACCTTCAGCAGGATGTCCGCGTAGTAGTCGAGCAGCGGTGCGGTCTCCGAGCGGTACACCTGCTGGCGCCGCCGGATGACTTCCTCGTTGTCGTCGGAGCGGCCGCGGGCGAGCAGCCGCTCCACCACGACGTCCTCGGCCACCGCGAACTCCAGCACCGCGTCCAGGGCCTCGTCGTTCTCCTTGAGGATCTGGCCGAGCACGTCCGCCTGCGCGGTGTTGCGCGGGAAGCCGTCCAGCAGGAAGCCGTTCACCGCGTCCGCCTCGGCCAGCCGCTCCCGCACCATCGAGTTGGTGACCGAGTCCGGCACCAGCTCACCGGCGTCCAGGTAGCGCTTGGCTTCCTTGCCCAGAGCGGTCTCCTGGCCGACGTTGTACCGGAACAGCTCGCCGGTGGAGATGTGCGGCACACCGAGCTTCTGACTCAGCACGGTGGCCTGCGTACCCTTGCCCGCTCCGGGCGGGCCGACAAGAACGAGTCGCACTAGCGGAGGAACCCTTCGTAGTTACGCTGCATGAGCTGGCTCTCGATCTGCTTCACCGTGTCCAGGCCGACGCCGACCATGATCAGCACAGCGGTGCCGCCGAACGGGAAGTTCTGGTTCTGCCCATCGCCGGTGACACCGAGGAAGAAGTTCGGCAACACGGCGATGATGCCCAGGTAGAGCGAGCCCGGCAGGGTGATCCGGCTCAGTACGAACTGCAGGTACTCGGCCGTCGGGCGGCCGGGGCGGATGCCAGGGATGAACCCGCCGAACTTCTTCATCTCGTCGGCGCGCTCGTCCGGGTTGAACGTGATCGCCACGTAGAAGTACGTGAAGAAGATGATCAGCAGGAAGTACAGCGTGATGTGCACCCAGCTGCGCTGGTTGACCACCTGGTCGCGCAGGAAGATCTGCCACCAGCTCGCCTCGCCCGCGCCCTGGGTCAGCCTGGTGATCAGGTCCGGCAGGTACAGCAGCGAGGAGGCGAAGATGACCGGGATGACACCGGCCTGGTTCACCTTCAGCGGCAGGTAGGTCGAGGTGCCGCCGTACATCCGGCGGCCGATCATGCGCTTGGCGTACTGGACCGGGATCCGGCGCTGCGCCTGCTCCACGAAGATGACGCTGGCGATGATGACCAGGCCGAACACGCAGATGATGGCGAAGGTGACGCCGCCCTGGCGCAGGATGTTGGCGCCCTCGGCCGGGATCCGGGCCGCGATCATGGTGAAGATCAGCAGGGACATGCCGTTGCCGATGCCGCGCTCGGTGATCAGCTCACCCAGCCACATGATCACTGCGGTGCCCGCGGTCATCGTGATCACGATGACGATCAGGCCGAAGATGCCCTTGTCCGGGATGATGTCCAGCGTGCAGTTCTGGAACAGCTGACCTCGCACCGCGAGCGCGGTGAACGCGGTGGCCTGCAGGATCGCCAGCGCGATGGTGAGGTAGCGGGTGTACTGGGTCAGCTTGCCCTGACCGGCCTGACCCTCCTTGCGCAGCTGCTCGAACCGCGGGATGACCACGGTGAGCAGCTGGATGATGATGCTCGCGGTGATGTACGGCATGATGCCCAGCGCGAAGATCGACAACTGCAACAACGCACCACCGCTGAACAGGTTCAGCAGGGTGTAGATGTTGTTGGCGTTGTCACCCTCGGCCTGCCGGATGCATTCCTGGATGTTGGGGTAGGAAACCCCTGGCGACGGCAGGGTCGCGCCCAGGCGGTAGACCGCGATGAGCGCGAGGGTGAAGAGGATCTTGCGGCGTAGGTCAGGCGTCGCAAGAGCCGAGCGGAAGGCGCTGAGCACGCAAGACCTCCTCGGCGTGGCCGGCCCGGTTGGCCGACTACTGACGGACCCGGCCCGCTGGCCGGCTGTACCTCACCTGGCGAGCGGAACTCGCGCAGTCCAGGGACGCATCGCACCACCACAGCGCGAAGCGTGCTGACGACTTTAACAGCCTGGATCTCCGTGCCCACCCCTACCGTCGGATTGACCTTGGGAATGCGTGGAACGGAGTACCGGGCCGCAAACTGGAACGGGCCGGCGGGTCGCCCCGCCGGCCCGTTCCACGAGCTAACAGCTCACAGCACGGTGGTGGAGCCACCAGCTGCGTTGATCTTGTCCATCGCGCTCTGGGAGAACTTGTGCGCGGTGACGTCGAGCTTCACCCCGCCCAGGTCCCCGTCGCCGAGGACCTTGACCAGCTTGCCCTTGCGGACCAGACCGGCGTTGACGATGTCCTCCACCCCGATGGCGCCCCCCTCGGGGAACAGCCGGGCCAGGTCGGTCACGTTGACCGGCTGGTACTCGGTGCGGAACGGGTTCTTGAAGCCCTTGAGCTTCGGCAGCCGCATGTGGATGGGCATCTGCCCACCCTCCAGGCGCGCGGGGACGTTCTTGCGCGCCTTGGTGCCCTTGGTACCACGACCCGCGGTCTTGCCCTTGGAACCCTCACCACGACCCACACGGGTCTTGGCGGTGTTGGAGCCAGGGGCCGGACGCAGGTGGTGCAGCTTGATAGTCATCAGTCAGCGACCTCCTCGACCGCCACCAGGTGCCGCACGGTGTGGACGAGGCCACGGACCTGCGGGCTGTCCTCACGGACCACCGACTGGCGGATCTTGCGCAGACCCAGGGTGCGAAGCGAGTCGCGCTGGTTCTGCTTGCAACCAATGGTGCTGCGCAGCTGGGTGATCTGGAGCTTGGCCACGAGGATCACGCCCCCTGTCCAGCTCGGGCCCGCAGCATGCCGGCCGGAGCAACGTCCTCCAGCGGCAGGCCACGACGCGCGGCGACCTCTTCAGGGCGCTGCAGCATCTTCAGCGCGGCGACGGTGGCACGCACGATGTTGATGGCGTTGTCGCTACCCAGCGACTTGCTCAGCACATCGTGGATGCCCACGCACTCCAGCACGGCACGCACCGGGCCACCGGCGATAACACCGGTACCGGGGCTGGCCGGGCGCAGGAGCACGACGCCGGCGGCGTCCTCGCCCTGGACCGGGTGCGGGATGGTGCCCGCGATGCGAGGGACGCGGAAGAAGCTCTTCTTCGCCTCCTCGACACCCTTGGCGATGGCGGCCGGAACTTCCTTGGCCTTGCCGTAGCCGACGCCGACCATTCCGTCGCCGTCACCCACGATCACCAGCGCGGTGAAGCTGAAACGACGACCACCCTTGACCACCTTCGCGACGCGGTTGATCGCAACCACGCGCTCGATGTGCAGGCTCTTCTCCTGGGGAGCTCCGCCACGACCGGAGTCGCGACGGTCGCGGCGGTCACGCCGCTCGCCACGCTCGTTGCCCTGGCCACCCGGACCGCCCTGGCCGCCGCCGAATTGCCGTGTACGTCCCGGCATCAGGCGTTCCTTCCTTCAGTGCTCTGCATGACTCTCAGAACTCCAGCCCGTGCTCGCGCGCGGCGTCAGCCAGCGCGGCGATGCGGCCGTGGTAGTCGTAGCCGCCCCGGTCGAAGACGACCTTGGCGATTCCGGCTTCCTTGGCCCTGGCCGCGACCAGCTCGCCCACCTTGGCAGCGCGAGCCTTCTTGTCGCCGTCCAGCGCGCGGATGTCCGCCTCCAGGGTGGAGGCCGAAGCCAGGGTGTGACCGGCGAGGTCGTCGATGACCTGCGCGACGAGGTGCCGCGAGGACCGGGTGACCACCAGACGCGGGCGATCCGGGGTTCCGCTGATCTTCTTGCGGAGCCGGAAGTGCCGACGCGTACGGGCCACGCGACGCAGGGTGGAGACGTCCTTGCCTGCGCGCTTGCGCTTGACGATTGTTGTCTCGCTCATGCTCACTTACCCGTCTTTCCGACCTTGCGGCGGATGTTCTCGCCCGCGTAGCGCACGCCCTTGCCCTTGTACGGGTCCGGCTTGCGCAGCTTGCGGATGTTCGCCGCAACCTCGCCGACCTGCTGCTTGTCGATGCCCTGGACCGAGAACCGGGTGGGGGACTCGACGACGAAGGTGATGCCTTCCGGCGGGGTCACCTTCACCGGGTGGCTGTAGCCGAGTGCGAACTCCAGCTCGGAGCCCTTCAGCGCCACGCGGTAACCGACGCCGTGGATCTCGAGCTTCTTCTCGTAGCCCGCGGTCACACCGACGACCATGTTGTTCACCAGGGTGCGCGACAGACCGTGCAGCGCGCGGCTGCGACGCTCGTCGTTCGGGCGCTTGACCTGGAGCACGCCGTCCTCGTCCCGCTCGACCAGAATCGGCTCGACGAGGGTGTGCGCGAGAGTGCCCTTGGGGCCCTTCACGGTGATGCTGGGGCCGTCGATCTTGACGTCCACACCGGCGGGCACGGGGATCGGGAGCTTACCGATACGCGACATGTCTACTCCCCTCCCTTACCAGACGTAGGCGAGGACTTCCCCGCCCACACCCTGCTTGTTGGCCTGCCGGTCGGTCAGCAGACCGGTCGACGTGGAGATGATGGCAACGCCCAGCCCGCCCAGCACCTTCGGCAGGTTGGTGGACTTGGCGTAAACCCGCAGACCGGGCTTGGAGACGCGCCGGAGGCCGGCGATGCTCCGCTCACGGTTGGGGCCGTACTTGAGCTCGACGACGAGATGCTGGCTCTTCTCGCCCTGCTCGGTCCGGTGGCCGGAGATGTAGCCCTCGCGCTGCAGGATGTCGGCGATCGACGCCTTCAGCTTCGAGTGCGGCATCACGACCTGGTCGTGGTACGCCGAGTTGGCGTTGCGCAGACGGGTGAGCATGTCTGCGATCGGATCGGTCATCGTCATGGTGACCTTGTCAACCTTTCTCGCCGGGGTTCCCGCACGGGCCTACGGCGAAGTGGAAATCAGCGGGGCGTGGGCCAAGCAGCCTGGATCACCAGGAGGACTTGCTCACGCCGGGAAGCTCGCCCCGGTGGGCCATCTCGCGGAGGCACACCCGGCACAAGCCGAACTTACGGAAGACCGAGTGCGGACGGCCGCAGCGCTGGCAGCGGGTGTAACCCCGAACCTTGAACTTCGGCTTGCGCGCGGCCTTCTGGACAAGCGCCTTCTTCGCCATGAATCAGTTCTCCTTGAACGGGAAGCCCAGGAGCTTCAGCAGCGCCCGGCCCTCCTCGTCGGTGCCGGCGGTGGTGACGACGGTGATGTCCATACCGCGCGGACGGTCGATCGAGTCGGGGTCGATCTCGTGGAACATCGACTGCTCGTTCAGACCGAACGTGTAGTTCCCGTTGCCGTCGAACTGCTTCGGGGACAGACCGCGGAAGTCACGGATACGCGGCAGCGCGATGGTCAGCAGCCGGTCCAGGAACTCCCACATGCGGTCGCCGCGCAGGGTGACCTTCGCGCCGATCGGCATGCCCTCGCGGAGCTTGAACTGCGCGATGGACTTGCGCGCCTTGCGCACCTCCGGCCGCTGGCCGGTGATGGTGGCCAGGTCGCGGATGGCGCCCTCGATCAGCTTTCCGTCGCGGGCGGCATCACCGACACCCATGTTCACGACGATCTTCACCAGGCCGGGGATCTGCATCCGGTTGGCGTAGACGAACTGCTCCTGCAGCGCGCCCGTGATCTCCTCGCGGTAGCGGCCCTTGAGCCGCGGAGCGATCTTCTCTGCGGTCGTCATGATCAGATGTCCTTACCGTTCCGCCGCGAGATACGGACGCGACGACCCTCGTCGTTGGTGCGGTAACCAACGCGGGTGGGCTTGCCGTCGGAGTCCACGACCATCACGTTGCTCACGTGGATCGAGGCCTCCTGGGTCACGATGCCGCCGGTCTGGGCGCCACGCTGGGTCTGCGAGACCCGCGTGTGCTTCTTGATCCGGTTGACACCTTCGACGAGGACGCGGTCGGTGTCCGGGTAGGCCTGGATGACCTTGCCCTTGGCGCCCTTGTCCTTGCCGGCGATGACGACGACCGTGTCGCCCTTTTTGATCTTCATGTCAGAGCACCTCCGGCGCCAGCGAGATGATCTTCATGAACTTCTTGTCACGCAGCTCGCGGCCGACCGGGCCGAAGATGCGGGTACCGCGGGGCTCGGTCTCGTTCTTGATCAGAACGGCCGCGTTCTCGTCGAACCGGATGTAGGAACCGTCCGGACGGCGGCGCTCCTTGACCGTGCGAACGATGACCGCCTTGACGACGTCACCCTTCTTCACGTTGGCGCCGGGGATCGCGTCCTTGACGGTGGCGACGATGACGTCGCCGATACCCGCGTAGCGACGCGACGAACCACCGAGAACGCGGATGCAGAGGATTTCCTTCGCACCCGTGTTGTCGGCGACGCGCAGTCGCGACTCCTGCTGAATCACTTACCTTCTCCTTGACCCATACTGGCGTGCCAGATTTCCGACCTGACACGCGCGGTCCCGTCCCGCTCGCGCGGGGCGGTGGTGTTACTTGGCCTTCTCCAGGACCTCGACGAGCCGCCAGCGCTTGGTCGCCGACAGCGGCCGGGTCTCCATCAGCAGCACGCGGTCACCCACGCCCGCGGTGTTGGCCTCGTCGTGCGCCTTCACCTTGGTGGTGGTGCGCAGGACCTTGCCGTACAGCGGGTGCTTCTTGCGGTCCTCGAGCGCGACCACGATCGTCTTGTCCATCTTGTCCGCGACAACGTAGCCCTCGCGGGTCTTACGGTTGTTGCGCACCTCAGTGCTCTCGACATTCTCGCTCATGCTGCACCTTCACCTTCAGCGGATGCCGTGACCTCGTCCGGCGAGACGGACAGGCCCAGCTCACGTTCCCGCATCACGGTGTAGATACGGGCGATCTCGTGCCGGATGGCACGCAGACGCCGGTTGTTGTCGAGCTGCCCGGTCGCCATCTGGAAGCGGAGGTTGAACAGCTCCTCCTTGGCCTCCCGAAGACGCAGCACGAGCTCCTCGTTGGTGAGCTCACGCAGCTCGGAAGCGGTGTTCGTCGCTGCCATCAGAACTCACCACCCTCACGCGTGACGATGCGGCACTTCATCGGAAGCTTGTGGATCGCGCGGCGGAGCGCCTCGCGGGCCACGGTCTCGTTCGGGAAGCTCATCTCGAAGACGACGCGACCCGGCTTGACGTTGGCCACCCAGTACTCCGGCGAACCCTTACCGGAACCCATGCGGGTCTCGGCAGGCTTCTTGGTGAGCGGACGGTCCGGGAAGATGTTGATCCAGACCTTGCCGCCACGGCGGATGTGCCGGGTGATGGCGATACGAGCGGACTCGATCTGCCGGTTGGTCACGTAGGCCGGCTCCAGAGCCTGGATGCCGAACTCGCCGAACGTGACCCTGGTGCCACCCTTTGCGGCGCCGGAGCGGCCGGGGTGGTGCTGCTTGCGGTGCTTGACCCTGCGCGGGATGAGCACGACTCAGCCCTCCGTCTTCTCAGCCGCGCTGCCGTTGCCGGACTCGGCCGCGGCGGGGGTGGTGTCGACCGGCTCGGTCGCGGCCTCGGCCGCGGCGCGCCCGGCCTCGGTGCTCGTCGGCGTGGTGCCGGAGGCGCCGGAGCGACGACGGCTCGGACGCTCGCGCCGCGGGGCGCGGTTGTCCGGTGCCGCGGCGGCGACGGTCTCGCGACGGCCGCCGATGACGTCACCCTTGTAGATCCACACCTTCACGCCGATCCGGCCGAAGGTGGTGCGCGCCTCGTAGAGGCCGTAGTCGATGTCCGCGCGCAGCGTGTGCAGCGGGACGCGACCCTCGCGGTAGAACTCCGAGCGCGACATCTCGGCACCGCCGAGGCGGCCACCGCACTGCACCCGGATGCCCTTGACCTGCGGCGAGCGCATGGCGGACTGGATGCCCTTGCGCATCGCGCGCCGGAAGGACACGCGGTTGGACAGCTGCTCGGCGACCATCTGGGCAACCAGCTGGGCGTCCGACTCGGGGTTCTTGACCTCGAGGATGTTCAGCTGGACCTGCTTCTTGGTGAGCTTCTCCAGCGCACCGCGAATGCGGTCGGCCTCCGCGCCGCGGCGACCGATGACGATGCCGGGCCGAGCGGTGTGGATGTCGACGCGAACCCGGTCCCGGGTGCGCTCGATCTCCACCTTCGAGATACCGGCACGCTCCATGCCGCGGGCGAACATCTTGCGGATCTTGACATCCTCCGCGACGTACTCCGCGTACTGCTTGTCTGCGTACCAGCGGGACTTCCAGTCGGTGGTGATTCCCAGCCGGAAGCCGTGCGGGTTGATTTTCTGGCCCACTACCGGCCACTCCCCTTCACGCTGGACTTGCGAGCCTTGCTGACCACCTTCGGACGGGACTCCACCTCGACGGTGATGTGGCTGGACCGCTTGAGGATCCGGAACGTGCGCCCCTGGGCGCGCGGCTGGATCCGCTTCATGGTCGGCCCCTCGTCAACGAACGCCGCGCTCACCCAGAGGGTGTCGGGGTCGAGTTCGAGGTTGTTCTCGGCGTTGGCCATGGCACTGGCGAGCACCTTCGCCACCGGACCGCTTGCGGCCTGCGGCGCGAACTGGAGCACGGCCAGGGCTTCCTGGGCGTTACGGCCCTTGATCAGCTCGACCACGCGACGCACCTTCATGGGCGTCATGCGGACGTAGCGGGCCCGCGCCACTGCGCGCGGAAGCTGCTCCACGCCTGCGGCATCGTTACCCATTGCTGTTACCCCTTGCTCTTTGTTCGTGTCACTGGCCGCGTCAGCGGCGACGCGACTTCCGGTCATCCTTGATGTGGCCCTTGAAGGTGCGGGTGGGGGCGAATTCGCCCAGCTTGTGCCCGACCATGGACTCGGTGACGAACACCGGGACGTGCTTGCGGCCGTCGTGCACCGCGATGGTGTGACCCAGCATGTCCGGGATGATCGTGCTACGACGGGACCACGTCTTGATCACCGTCTTCTTGCTGCCCTCGTTCTGCGCGTCCACCTTCTTGAGCAGGTGGTCGTCAACGAAGGGGCCCTTCTTCAGGCTGCGAGGCATCCTTCACTCCCTTCCTGCTCAGCGCTTCTTACCGGTGCGACGACGCCGGACGATGAGCTGGTCGCTTGCCTTGCGGCGGCGGGTCCGGCCTTCGGGCTTACCAGCGGGGTTCACCGGGTGGCGACCACCGGAGGTCTTGCCCTCACCACCACCGTGCGGGTGGTCGACCGGGTTCATGGCCACACCACGGACGGTCGGGCGCTTGCCCTTCCAGCGCATGCGGCCTGCCTTGCCCCAGTTGATGTTCTGGTGCTCGGCGTTGCCCACCTCGCCGACGGTGGCACGGCAGCGCACGTCGACGTTGCGGATCTCGCCCGAGGGCATCCGCAGCTGGGCGTAGGGGCCGTCCTTGGCCACCAGCTGAACGCTGGCGCCCGCGGAACGGGCGATCTTGGCTCCACCACCGGGCCGCAGCTCGATCGCGTGGATCACGGTGCCGACCGGGATGTTGCGCAGCGGCAGGTTGTTGCCCGGCTTGATGTCGGCCTTGGGGCCGTTCTCAATCGGGTCGCCCTGGCGCAGGTTGTTCGGCGCGATGATGTAACGCTTCTCGCCGTCCACGTAGTGCAGCAGCGCGATGCGTGCGGTGCGGTTGGGGTCGTACTCGATGTGCGCGACCTTGGCCGGCACGCCGTCCTTGTCCGCCCGGCGGAAGTCGATCAGCCGGTAAGCACGCTTGTGACCGCCGCCCTTGTGCCGCGTGGTGATCTTGCCGTGCGCGTTACGGCCGCCATGGCCGTGCAGCGGGCGGATCAGCGACTTCTCCGGGGTGGAACGAGTGATCTCGGCGAAGTCCGAGACGCTCGAGCCACGACGACCCGGGGTCGTAGGCTTGTATTTGCGGATGCCCATCTCTAACGCGTCCTCAATCCCTTAGGCGGCCGGGCCGCCGAAGATCTCGATGGCCTTGCTCTCGGCGGACAGCGTCACAATCGCGCGCTTGGTGTCCTTGCGCTTGCCATACCCGGTGCGGGTCCGCTTGCGCTTGCCCTGGCGGTTGATCGTGTTCACGGACACGACCTTCACACCGAAGACCTTCTCGACAGCAATCTTGATCTCGGTCTTGTTGGCATCGGGAGCCACGATGAAGGTGTACTTACCCTCTTCGAGCAGCCCGTAGCTCTTCTCCGAGATCACCGGAGCGAGCAGGATGTCGCGGTAATCGGGGATCACTTGTCACCCTCCTCTGCGACGACCTCGCTGGCGCGAGCGCTGGCCTTGACCGAGTGGCCCGAGGTCGGACCGGCGATGTAGAGCGCCAGTGCGTCCCTGGTGAACACCACGTCGTCGTTGACGAGCACGTCGTAGGTGTTCAGCTGGTCCTGCACGAGCACGTGGACGTTGTCCAGGTTGCGCAGGCTGACCCAGGTGAGCTCATCCGCACGAGTCACCACGACGAGCGTGCGCTTGCCGGTGCTGATGGACTCGATGATGCGGCGAGCGCCCTTGGTCGACGGCGCGTCGCCCTCGACCAGCGAGGTCAGCACGTGCAGCCGGCCGTTGCGCACCCGGTCGGAGAGGGCGCCACGAAGAGCGGCGACCTTCATCTTCTTGGGCGTCCGCTGCGAGTAGTCCCGCGGCTTCGGGCCGTGCGAGATGCCACCACCGGAGAACTGCGGGGACCGGGTCGAACCCTGACGGGCGCGGCCGGTGCCCTTCTGCCGGTACGGCTTCTTGCCACCGCCGGAGACCTCGGCGCGGGTCTTGGTGCTGTGCGTGCCCTGCCGCTTGGCGGCCAGCTGCGCGGTCACCACCTGGTGCATCAGCGGGATGTTCGCCTGAACGTCGAACAGCTCCGCGGGCAGCTCGATGGTGCCTTCGGTCTTGCCGTCCGGGGTCCGGACGTCAACGCTCACGGTCATCACGCACCACCCTTCGCGGCCGTCTTGACCAGCACCAGTCCACCCTTGGGGCCGGGAACGGCGCCCTTGATGAGCAGCAGGCCGGTCTCGGCCTCGATGCGGTGCACGGTCAGGTTCTGGGTGGTCACACGGGCGCTGCCCATACGGCCGGCCATGCGCACGCCCTTGAACACTCGGCCAGGGGTGGCGCAGCCACCGATGGAACCGGGCGAACGGTGCTTGGCCTGGGTGCCGTGGGACGCGCCGAGGCCAGCGAAGCCGTGCCGCTTCATGACACCCGCGTAGCCCTTGCCCTTGCTGGTGCCGACCACGTCGACCACGGCGCCGGCCTCGAACAGCTCAGCGGTGATCTCCTGGCCGACCTCGTACTCGGCGGCGTCAGTGGTGCGCACCTCGACCAGGTGGCGGCGCGGAGTCACGCCGGCCTTGCTGAAGTGGCCGCTCACCGGCTTGTTGACCTTGCGAGGGTCAATCGCGCCGAACGCCAACTGGACGGCCGAGTAGCCGTCATTCTCCTGCGTACGGACCTGAGTCACCACGCACGGCCCGGCCTTCACGACGGTCACCGGAACGATCCGGTTGTTCTCGTCGAAGACCTGGGTCATACCGAGCTTGGTGCCCAGAATCCCCTTGATCTGCCTGTCAGACATGGGTCTCGTTACTTCCTCGCCCCAAAAATCGAACGGTGCGTCCGGCTGTTACTGGATGTTGACGTCGACGCTCGCCGGCAGGTCGATGCGCATGAGCGCGTCCACCGTCTTCGGCGTGGGGTCGAGGATGTCGATCAGACGCTTGTGGGTGCGCATCTCGAAGTGCTCCCGCGAGTCCTTGTACTTGTGCGGGGAGCGGATGACGCAGTAGACGTTTTTCTCCGTGGGCAGCGGCACCGGCCCGACCACGCGAGCGCCGGTGCGCGTCACGGTTTCCACGATCTTGCGTGCGGACGCGTCGATCGCCTCGTGGTCGTAGGCCTTGAGCCGGATGCGGATCTTTTGTCCCGCCATGGTGGCTTGCCGTTCCTCTTCTCGTACCGCTGCGGTGCTGGCCAGCTGTGCCTTGGCCCGCTCGGGGGTCTTGGCCGCGCCAGGCGCCGCCTCTGTTGAGATGTCACGGTTCCCGGTCCACGCGGTCGGGCGTGTCGCGCCGTGAGGCACAGACCGGTCCCACTGACTTGAACCTGTGGGATGGGCCGCTAGGCCCGGGTCCTGCTGTCCTGGCTACGTACGCAAAGCAGCTAAGCCTCACGAACGCGGGACTACTCGTGGTGGGGCGGCCAGACGATCCATCTTGCCTGGCCGCCCCAACGAGCAACCCATACAGGATGCCACACCGGAGTATGGCGATCCAAATCGGGGCCGTGACAGGGAGAGGCAGCTCACGCCACCTCTCCCCCTGACATCACTTGACGATCTTGGTGACCTGGCCCGCACCAACGGTGCGGCCACCCTCGCGGATGGCGAAGCGCAGGCCCTCCTCCATGGCGATCGGCTGGATCAGCGCGACCTTCATGGCGGTGTTGTCGCCGGGCATGACCATCTCGGTGCCCTCGGGGAGGGTCACCACGCCGGTCACGTCAGTCGTCCGGAAGTAGAACTGCGGACGGTAGTTGTTGAAGAACGGCGTGTGACGGCCACCCTCGTCCTTGGACAGGATGTAGGAGGTCGCCTCGAACTCGGTGTGCGGGGTGACCGAACCCGGCTTGCAGATGACCTGGCCGCGCTCGACGTCCTCGCGCTTGATGCCACGGACGAGCAGACCGACGTTGTCACCGGCCTGGCCCTGGTCCAGCAGCTTGCGGAACATCTCGACACCGGTGACGGTGGTCTTCGCCGACTTCTCCTTGATGCCGACGATCTCCACCTCCTCGTTGACGTTGATGACGCCACGCTCAACACGACCGGTCACCACGGTGCCGCGGCCGGTGATGGTGAAGACGTCCTCGACGGGCATGAGGAACGGCTTGTCGATCTCGCGCTCCGGCTGCGGGATGGACTCGTCCACCGCGTCCATGAGGCCGATGAGCTTCTCGCCCCACTCCTTGTCGCCCTCCAGCGCCTTCAGCGCGGAGACGCGGACCACGGGGAGGTCGTCGCCCGGGAACTCGTACTCGGAGAGCAGCTCGCGCACCTCGAGCTCAACGAGCTCCAGGATCTCCTCGTCGTCCACCATGTCGGCCTTGTTCAGGGCGACCACGATGTACGGCACGCCGACCTGACGGGCCAGCAGCACGTGCTCCTTGGTCTGCGGCATCGGGCCGTCAGTGGCGGCCACCACCAGGATCGCGCCGTCCATCTGCGCGGCACCGGTGATCATGTTCTTGATGTAGTCCGCGTGACCCGGGCAGTCCACGTGCGCGTAGTGGCGCTTCTCGGTCTGGTACTCGATGTGCGCGATCGAGATGGTGATACCGCGCTGCTTCTCCTCCGGCGCCTTGTCGATCTCGTCGAACGGCGTGAAGGGGTTCAGGTCCGGGTACTTGTCGTGCAGAACCTTCGAGATGGCCGCGGTCAGCGTGGTCTTCCCGTGGTCAATGTGACCGATGGTTCCGATGTTGACGTGCGGCTTCGTCCGCTCGAACTTCGCCTTCGCCACTGGATTGTCCTCCTGGACTTCTTGTCTTGCCGCCGTGCCAACTGATCGTGGTCGGTCCGGCGATATCAGGGCCGGAGTGCGGACCCTGGGGAAGGCTCCCCGTTTTTGGCCCGCACGGGACGTGCGGTTCCGGCTGGAGCCTGCCCGGCCTCAGGTCGAGACCGGGCTGGCTCCCGGGGTCACTCCCCCGTCGCCTTCGCGATGATCTCCTTCGCCACGTTCTGCGGAACCTCGGCGTAGGAGTCGAACTGCATCGAGTAGTTGGCGCGACCCTGCGTCTTGGAACGCAGGTCGCTCACGTACCCGAACATCTCCGACAGCGGCACCAGCGCGTTGACCACGCGGACACCACTGCGCTCGCCCATGGACTGGATCTGCCCACGGCGGGAGTTCAGGTCGCCGATGACCTCACCCATGTAGTCCTCGGGGGTGGTCACCTCGACCGCCATGACCGGCTCGAGCAGCGCGGGGCTGGCCTGACGGGCAGCCTCCTTCAGCGCGATGGAACCGGCCACCTTGAACGCCATTTCCGAGGAGTCGACCTCGTGGTAGGCGCCGTCGAGCAGGGTCACCTTGACACCGACCAGCGGGTAGCCCGCGAGCACGCCGTACTGCATGGCGTCCTGCGCGCCCGCGTCCACCGAGGGGATGTACTCCCTGGGGATGCGGCCACCGGTGACCTTGTTGTCGAACTCGTACATCGCGCCTTCGGCGGTGTCCAGCGGCTCGACGGTGATGATCACCTTGGCGAACTGGCCGGAGCCACCGGTCTGCTTCTTGTGCGTGTAGGAGTACTTCTCCACCTTGCGGCGGATGGTCTCGCGGTAGGCGACCTGCGGCTTGCCGACGTTCGCCTCGACCTTGAAGTCGCTCTTCATGCGGTTGACCAGCACCTCGAGGTGCAGCTCACCCATGCCGGAGATGACCGTCTGACCGGTCTCCTCGTCGAGCTGGACCTGGAAGGTCGGGTCCTCCTCGGCGAGCTTCTGGATCGCGATGCCCAGCTTCTCCTGGTCAGCCTTGGTCTTCGGCTCGATCGCGACCTTGATGACCGGGTCCGGGAAGGTCATCGACTCAAGGATGATCGGCTTCTGCGGGTCGGCCAGCGTGTCGCCGGTGGTGGTCTCCTTGAGACCGGTGACGGCGTAGATGTGGCCGGCCGCCGCGTCGTCGACCGGGTTCTCCTTGTTCGCGTGCATCTGGAAGAGCTTGCCCAGACGCTCCTTGCGGTCCTTGGTCGCGTTGATCAGCTGAGCGCCCGCGGCGACCTTGCCCGAGTACACCCGGATGTAGGTCAGCTTGCCGAAGAACGGGTGCGTCATGATCTTGAACGCGAGGGCCGAGAAGGGCTCGGAGGAGTCCGCGTTGCGAACCGCCTCGGTCACGCCGTCCTGCAGCGTGCCCTTGACCGACGGCACGTCCAGCGGGGTCGGCAGGTAGTCGACCACCGCGTCCAGCATCGGCTGCACGCCCTTGTTCTTGAAGGCGGAGCCGCACAGGATCGGGTAGGCCTGGCTGTTGATGGTGATGTGCCGGATGCCGGCCTTGATCTCCTCGATGGTGAACTCGCCACCCTCGAGGTACTTCTCCATCAGCGCGTCGTCGGTCTCGGCCACGGCCTCGACCAGCGCGAGGCGGTACTCCGCGGCGCGCTCGGCCAGGTCGGCCGGGATCTCCTCGACCGCGTAGTCCTCACCCTTCTTGGTGTCGCCACGCCAGGTGAGGGCCTTCATCTGGACGAGGTCGACGACACCCTCGAAGTCGCTCTCCGCGCCGATCGGCAGCTGGATGACCAGCGGCTTGGCGCCCAGGCGCTCCTTGATGGTGCGCACGGTGAAGTAGAAGTCGGCGCCCAGCTTGTCCATCTTGTTGACGAAGCAGACACGCGGCACGTCGTACTTGTCGGCCTGGCGCCACACAGTCTCGGACTGGGGCTCGACGCCTTCCTTGCCGTCGAAGACCGCGACGGCGCCGTCCAGGACGCGCAGCGACCGCTCCACCTCGACGGTGAAGTCGACGTGACCCGGCGTGTCGATGATGTTGATCTGGTGGTTGTTCCAGAAGCAGGTGGTCGCGGCGGAGGTGATCGTGATGCCGCGCTTCTGCTCCTCCTCCATCCAGTCCATCGTCGCCGCACCGTCGTGCACTTCACCGATCTTGTAGTTCTCACCGGTGTAGTACAGGACGCGCTCGGTCGTGGTGGTCTTGCCCGCGTCGATGTGGGCCATGATCCCGATGTTGCGGACCTTGGCCAGGTCAGTCAGCACGTCGCGTGCCACGGGTCTTCCTCGTTTCCTGATTGCGTGAGGCGCGCGTTGTCAAGCGCGGGAAGGCGGATGGCGCCTGTCGGCCCCATCCGCCACGTCATCACCAGCGGTAATGCGCGAAGGCCTTGTTGGACTCGGCCATCTTGTGCGTGTCCTCGCGGCGCTTGACGCTCGCCCCGAGACCGTTGCTGGCGTCGAGCAGCTCGTTCATCAGGCGCTCGACCATGGTCTTCTCACGGCGCTGACGGGAGAAGCTCACCAGCCAGCGGAGCGCGAGGGTGGTGCTGCGCCCAGGCTTGACCTCGACCGGCACCTGGTAGGTGGCGCCACCGACACGACGGCTCTTGACCTCGATGGTCGGCTTGACGTTGTCGAGCGCGCGCTTGAGGGTGACGACCGGGTCGGCGCTGTTCTTCTCGCGGGCGCCCTCGAGCGCCTTGTACACGATCTTCTCCGCGACCGACCGCTTGCCGTCGACAAGCACCTTGTTGATCAGCTGGGTGACCAGCGGGGAGCTGTAGACCGGGTCGGAGATCAGCGGCCGCTTGGGGGCAGGACCCTTGCGAGGCATTAGCTCTTCTCCTTCTTCGCGCCGTACCGGCTGCGAGCCTGCTTGCGGTTCTTCACGCCCTGGGTGTCGAGCGAACCGCGCACGATCTTGTAGCGAACGCCGGGGAGGTCCTTCACACGGCCACCGCGCACGAGCACCATCGAGTGCTCCTGCAGGTTGTGGCCCTCACCGGGGATGTACGCCGTGACCTCGATCTGGCTGGACAGCTTGACGCGAGCGACCTTGCGCAGCGCCGAGTTCGGCTTCTTCGGGGTAGTGGTGTAGACGCGGGTGCACACACCGCGCCGCTGCGGGCTCCCCTTGAGCGCCGCGGTCTTGGTCTTCGTGACCTTGTCCTGCCGGCCCTTGCGGACCAGTTGCTGGATCGTGGGCATGGACCGTCTTTCTCTGTTCGCCTCTGGTGTGTCCGGTGGTTATGCGGGGCTCCTCCGTAACCCGAGGTCGGGCGTGTCGCCCGATTCCGCGCCCCATTTCCACCTGAGACGTCCCACTGGGATTGGGAGGATTCCGCGCGTGTCGCCTAGAAGTCAGCCCGGCTGCGACACACGAGCTGCGCCTCTCAGGCACGCGGAGCGGCCCGACGCAAGTCGGGCACGAGTAGCAAAGATACCTGGCTCCTACCTGGAGGGTCAAAACGGGGGCCGCCCCGCCTGTGGATACTCCCCGCGCAGGTGGTGGCGGGTGTGGATGCGCCGGATCGACGCACACCGTAACCGGCTTCACGGTAGCTTCCCTGTGACCCCGCCCGCCGCCGCGGTGGCCCACCAGCACGAGGAGTACCCGCATGTTCGACTTCGACGCCGAGAACGCCGAGCTGGAGGCACGCAACGCCCAGCTGCGCGATCGCGTCGACGACATGATGCGTGACCTGCGGGAGAAGACCGACAACCTGCGCGAGGCGCAGGCCAGGATGGCCGCCGTGGTGGGCGAGGCCAGCTCACCCGATGGTGTGGTGACCGCCACGGTCGGGGCCAACGGCGTGCTGAGCAAACTGACCCTCTCGCCGCGCGCCTTCGAGCGGGTCACCCCGGAGAGCCTGGCCAGGACCATCACCGGCGTGGTGCGCGAGGCCGCGGCCAACGCGCAGGAGCAGATCCAGGAGGAGCTGGCCCCGCTGGCCACCGAGGACGAGCCCATGATCGACCTGCCGGACCTGCTGCCCGGCGCGCCCTCCCTGCAGGACCTGCTCCGGATCCCGCCGATGGAAGAAGTGACGGAGAACACGAAACCGGCGCACCGCAGGCCGGAGTCGGAGGAGGACGAGGACGGCTACGGGTCGGTGTTCCGGAAGGACGGTTGGTGATGTCCGGCAAGACGCGGCAGAACGCCGACGGCATCCGGGCCGGAGCCGGCCGGCTCAGCCGGGTCGGCGACGACCTGGCCAAGGCGGCCACCAGCCTGCAGTCGGCGCTGACCGGTGAGGGGCAGTGCTGGGGCAACGACGAGTCCGGCCAGGCCTTCGCCAAGGACTACGTGCCCGCCGCGGACGCGGTGAGCAAGGGCATCGCCGACGTCGCGCAGGGTCTGATCAACGTGGCCAAGGGCCTCAACGACCAGGCGACCACCATGGAGCAGGCCGACACCGGCAGCGCGGCGAACCTCAAGGCGAGTGGCAGTTGAGCAGGGGCGCGCGCCGCTAGCGGCGGGATGGGGAGCACGAGCTCGTGGGAATCGAACTGCCTGGCTGGCTGCAGTGGCTGGCGCCCATCGTGGTGGGCTCGGAGTGGCCGGAGGGTGACGAGACCGCGCTGATGCGGCTCAGCCAGGCGTGGGAGAAGGCCTCGGGGGACGTCGAGACCGCGCTGCGCAGCGCCGAGAACGCCGTCCGTGAGGCCCGCTCGCACATGGAGGGCGACGCGGCCAAGGCCTTCGACGAGTTCTGGAAGAAGCTCGCCCAGGGCGGCGAGGGCGCCTTGCCCAAGCTCCAGGAGCTGACCAAGACCCTCAGCTCGGCCTGCAAGAACTGCTCCTTGCAAATCGAGTACGCGAAACTGTCCATCATCGCGGCGCTGATCCTGCTGGCTGCGCAGATCGCGGCCATGATCGCGGCCGCCTTCGTCAGCTTCGGCGCGAGCACCGCGGGCATCCCGGTCGCCCAGATGGCGACCAGGGTGGTCGTGCAGGGCATCTTCCGCAGGCTGATCCAGACCATCGTGCAGCGCTTCGGCACCAACCTGCTGCGCCGCCTGGTGATCAACGTGGGCATCGAGGTGGCCGCTGGGGTGGCCATCGACGCCGGCGTGCAGCTGTTCCAGATGGCCAAGGGCAGCCGCGACTCCTGGGACACCAGCCTGACCCTGGACGCGGCCAAGTCCGGCGCGATCTCCGGCCTGGTCGGCGGCGCGGTCAGCGGCGGCATGGGCAAGGCCTTCGGTGACGGCGTCGGCGACGGCATCGGCAAGACCATGGGCAAGAACGCGCTGGAAGAGGGCCTGACCGGGATGGGCTCGGCGGCCGCGGAAGGCGCGCTGAGCGGCAACTTCGACCTCAAGGACGTAGCCCTCGGCGGCACCTCCGGCGCGGTCTCCGGCGGCCTCGGCGGCGCCAAGGAGAGCTTCGACGCCAGGTCCATGGCCAACCTGGCCTCGCTGGACACCAACCTGGGCAACGTGGGCGGCACCGGCGACGGCGGCCGCGCGGCGCCCCCGTCGGCACCGCCGGCGCCCGACCTCTCCGGCCCGAGTCCGAGCCCCAGCCCGAGTCCGAGTCCGAGCTCCAGCTCCAGTTCCGGTGACTCGGGCGGCGGACCCGGTGGTTCCGGCTTCAGCGGTGGTTCCGGCGGCGGCTCCGGCGGCGCGCACAGCGGCGGGCCGGGCGGCGGCTCGGGTGACGGACCGGCTCCCCGCGGCAACCAGGACAGCACCTCGACCTCCGGCGTCGCCCCGCCAGAGGCCCCGCCGGTGCGCCCGCAGAGCGACGGCGGTCCCCAGGGCCAGCCCGCGCAGGGTCCGGCGCACCAGCAGCAACAGCAGCAGCCGCAGTTCGGCCCGACCGGTCAGCAGCCGCAGGGCGCGCCGCCACCGGGCGGTCAGCCGCCGGCGGGTGGCGGCGGCACGCCCGCGCCGCGCGGGCCGATGGGTGGCACGCCGCCGATGGGCGGCGGCCCCAGCCCGACCCCGGGCGGCGGTCCCTCGCCGTCGGGCTCCGGGCCGGCGCACTCGCCGAACACCTCGGGTCCCGGCCCGACCCCGAGCTCAGGCCCGAGCCAGTCGCCCGGCACCAGCCCAGCACCCGGCACCAGCCCCACCCCCGGCTCTGGCCCCACGCCCGGCACCAGCCCGACACCCGGCACCGGCCCGACACCTGGTTCCGGCCCCACACCGGGCACCAGCCCCACTCCCGGCTCCGGCCCCACGCCCGGCACCAGCCCGACACCCGGCTCCGGTCCTACGCCGGGCACCAGTCCCACACCGGGCTCCGGCCCAAGCCCCACCCCCGGCCACACACCGGGTCCGGGTCCCTCGCCGACCCCCGGCGGCCAGCCCGGCCACGCCCCCGGCACACAGCCCGCCCCGGGCACTCACCCGCCGGCGGGCCACGTCGGTGTGCAGCCGGTGCCGGGCGGAGTCGTGGGCCGTCCAGGTTCGACTCCTGGCTTCGGCCCCGGTTTCGGACCTGGCTTCGGCCCGACGCCGGGCCCCGCTCCCGCGCCGAGCCCGCCGCCGCCCGGCCAGCCGCCCGCGCCACCGATGAACCTGCGCCAGGACGGCGCCCCGGCCATGGCCCCGGACGCGGCGCTGATCACCACGCCTCCGATCCAGGTGGACGGCCCGGCCGCGCAGCCGCCCACGCGCCCGGCCGGTCCGCCGCAGCACGGTCCGGTCTCGCCAGGCGAGCAGCCGCCCGCGCGTCCCGCGCCGGTGACCGCCGACGGGGCGCCCGCGCCGCGCAGACCGGCGCCGCTGCCGGACCACCTGGCCGGGCTGGAGCCCAAGATCCAGCGGTCCCAGGCCGGAATCGTGTTGCACGCCTTCGAGGACCGGTTCTCCTCCGGTTCGCACGCCAGCATGCGGGTGGCGGCCGATCCTGGCCGGTTCACCGTGGACCTGCACGGCTCGGCGAACCAGGTCAAGGTCGGCGACCAGAAGCTGTCCGCGCGCGACCTGGCCGACATCATCCGGTCGAACCCGGACTGGGACGGGCAGCAGCCGATCCGGCTGATCTCCTGCCAGACCGGTGGCGGCGAGGACGGGTTCGCCGCCCAGCTCTCCCGCGAGCTCGGCGTCGAGGTGCTGGCGCCGACCAAGGACGCCTGGGTCGACGCCAACGGCAACGTCTTCGCCAGCAGCGCGCACCTGGACACCCGGCCGGGCCGCGAGTACAGCCCCGGTTGGCCGCCCAACGGCGAGTGGGCCACCTTCCGGCCGGATGGCACCAGCCAGCCGCACAACCAGCCGCACCCGCCCGGCCACGCGCCGACCTGGGGTGACAACCCGCCCAGCACGAGCCCGCGCGAGGTCTGGCGGCGCGGTGAGCACGAGCCGGCGAACAGCTCGATGGACCCTCGCCGGTTCCAGCCGCCGCAGCCGCACGCCACCCCGCCGCCGGGTAGTCCACCGGAGGCGCCCGACACCGTCCACAGTGGATCGGATGAGTCGTCCACTGTGGACACTCAGCAACCGGATGTCGAGCAGCCGCAAGCCGATCCGGATCCGCTTCCGGAGTCCACAGAGGACCGTCCGCAGGAGTTCGCGCCCGACGGCGACTACCTCGGCAACCCGGACTACCAGGCGAGCCAGGCCGATCTCGACCACATGCTCGCCTCCGACTACGGGCGTCAGCTGTTCGCGCAGGACATGGCGGACATGCGCGAGCTGGCCGAGTCCCGGCCGGAGCTGCGCGCCCTGCTGGAGCGGGTGCCCGCGGAGCAGGTCGCGGCCCTGTTCGGCTACACGGTGGACCACTCCTTCCGCGAGCTGAACGCGGCGCTGCGGCACGGCGATCCCGAGGCGCTGGCCAAGTTCGACGGCCAGATCCGGATGATCACCTCGGCGCTCAACGAGATGCCGGCCTTCGAGGGCAGGGTCACCCGCAACGTCTACTTCGACAACCCCGCGCACATCGACCTCATGGTGCAGGGCTACGAGCCGGGTTCGGTGATCACCGAACGCTCCTTCACCAGCACTACCGCTGGTGAGCGCAGCCCGGTCGGCGGCCAGGTCAAGATGGTGATCAACTCGCTGACCGGCCGGGACATCACCAGCGCGGCGCTCAAGTCCGAGGGCGAGGTGCTGTTCGCGCCGGGCACCAGCTTCGAGGTGACCGCCAGGTACCAGGACGCCAAGGGCCGCTGGGTCATCGAGATGACCGAGGTGCCCACCCCGCGCAACCCGGACGGCTCGCTGGTCAACCCGCCGATGGCCAAGCTGCCGGACGTCCCGGCGCCGAAGTCCACGCTGGCCGACACCCTGGCCACCGGCGACCGGCTGAGCCCGCTGGCGGCCCGCCTGGACGCTCCCGTCCCGGTACCGGCCCGCCCGGACGTGCCACCGCCGAGCCAGACGGTCCGCCAGGACGCCCCGCCGCAAGCGCCACCGCGGCAAGAACCGCCCGTCCAGCCCTCGGCCGGACCGCTCCCCGGCACCGCTCACCCGGACCTGCCGCCAGCCGCGCCCGCGGACCTGCCGCCACCGGGCGGTCCGGTCCGGTCCGACCTGCCACCCGGCGGACCGGCCCGGCCAGATCTGCCACCGCCCGCTGGACCGGCTCGCGCCGACCTGCCCCCTTCCGGCGGACCGGCTCGAACCGATCTGCCTCCTTCCGGCGGACCGGCTCGAACCGATCTGCCTCCTTCCGGCGAACCGGCTCGGCCCGACCTGCCACCGCCCGGCGGCTCGGGTCGGCCCGACCTGCCGCCAACGGGCGGACCAGTCCGGTCCGACCTCCCCCCAGCAGGCGGCCCGACTCGCCAAGACCTGCCGCCACCCGGCGGACCGAGTCGTCAGGACCTGCCCCCAGCGGGCGGTCCGGCCCGTTCAGACCTGCCTCCGCCCGGCGGCGCTCGCCCTGACCTGCCGCCGCCCGGCGGCGCTCGCCCGGATCTGCCGCCGCCCGGCGGACGTGCCGAGGCGGGACCGCCCCGGCACGACGCCCCGGCCCAGCCGCTGCGCCAGCCCGGGCAACCGGTCGTGCGGCACACCCTCCCGCCGGAGGGCCCCGGTCCGCGGTTCGATCCGAACCAGCAGGGCAGGCCGCAGTTCGGCGCGCCCGGCCGGCCGGTGGACCCGAACGCGGCCACCCCGCCGCAGGGCTTCCCGCGCCACGGTGACGGCCGGACTTCCCAGCCGCCGCAGGGTTTCCAGCCGCCCGGCGGGCCGCAGCGCCAGGTGGACCCGAACGCGCCGACGCCGCCGAGGGGTATGCCGCCGCAGGGGCAGCGGTTCGCGCCGCCGCCCGGGGGGTTCCCGCCGAACCAGGGCGGGATGCCGCCGCGCACTGGCGGGCCGCGCCGCGACCTGCCGCCGATGGCGCCGGGACAGGGTGGCAACCCGCCGATGCCGCCGCGGCACGACGGTGGGCCGCGTCGTGACCTGCCGCCGGCCGGTGGGCCGCGCCGGGACGCTCCCGCCGGTTTCCCGAACCGGGACAACACCGGTCGCGCGCCCGTGCCGCCGCCCGGCCGGATGCCACCCGGCCGGATTCCGCCGGGCCACACCATGCCGCCGCCTGGTGTCGCCGGGCCGCGCTTCGACGCCCCGCCGCCCCGTCCGCCCGCGCCGGTGTTCCGGCCGGAGGTCCAGCCGAACCGGTTGGACCAGGGCAGCCAGCGGGATCCGCGCACCGACTTCGGCATGGACCGCTCGCAGCCGACGAGTTTTGGGCCGGTCGGCTCCGACTACGTCGATCCGCGGGTGCAGGCCGAGCGGCAGGCGCAGCAGGACCGGGCGAACTACGACGCCAAGATGCGTGAGCTGGAGCAGCGCGCGCGGCGGGACGAGATCGACCCCAGGGACGAGATCGCGCTCAAGCACTGGAAGGCGGAGCAGGCCCAGCTCAACGCGCAGCCGAGCCAGCAGGTCCAGCCGCCGTCGGACCAAGCGCTGCCTCGGCCGACCAGGGAACGGCCGCTCGGCGAGCTGCTGAACTTCAGGCGGGACCCGGAGGCACTGGGACTGCGCGACGGCGACCTGGACCTGATGCACCGCACCAGGTCCGGGATGTCGATCTACCCGCCGCACCAGGGCGCGCACCTGGACTCCGCCCGGCTGGTCCGGCCGGATCCGCACCGGTTCACCGTCGACCTGCACGGCGGGCCGAACTCGGTCCAGTTCGGCCGCGGCCGGGTGGACGCGAACACGCTGGCCGAGGTGATCAGGGCCAACCCGGACTGGAACGGCCAGCCGATCCGGCTGCTGTCCTGCCAGACCGGGCACCAGTTCGCCGCGCAACTGGCCGCGGCGCTGCGGGTCCCGGTCACCGCGAGCCGGTCCGACGTCTGGGTCGACACCAAGGGCAACGTCTTCGCCAGCAGCAACATCGCCAGCGACGGCTCGCCGCCGCGACCCGGCTGGCCGCCGAACGGCGAGTGGGTCACCGTCGACCCCAGGGGCAACGAACACCCGCATCACGGCGGCTTCGTGCCGGGCGACCCTGGCATGTGGGGTCCCGAGGGCCCGCAGGATCCAGGGGCGGGCGCGTTCCAGCGCGGCCAGGACAGCGCGCCGGAGCCGGTGGACCCGCCGGATGGCAGGCAGGCCGACCCGGTGCCGGGCGAGCACTACACGTTCACCGACGGCACCGACTACGAGACCCAGTACGCGCACGCGCAGCTGGACAACTCGACCGGTTTCCCGGCCCGGCTGGACGACCTGCTCGGCAACGCCAGCGCCGAACTGGGTTTTGAGGTCACCAGGGCGGACTTCGAGCGGATCCGCAACACCCCGATCGAGGACTTCACGCCGGACGACGCGGTGGTCATGCACGCCATCCGTGATCAGGTCCAGGCCGCCTCCGGGGACATGCTGCAGCGTGCGCTGACCGCGGAAGCGGCCACCAACCTGTTGCTGAACAAGGTGATCCCGCCACCGCCGGACCCGCAGGCCGGCCGGTTCGGCGTGCCGAACGAGACCAAGGGCTTCACCGCCAGGTACAGCGACGTGGCGCACCTGCGCACCCCGGACGAGGTGATCGAGGGCCTTCGGCTGGACTACACCGACACCGGCTACGAGGGCCGCAACGGGCGGCCGCCGTATGAGTTCGGCGACGAGAGCGTGGTCTCGCTGCGGTTCCCGTTCGACCCCGGCACGGTGGAGGAGGCCGACGGCTCGACCCGGCAGCGGACGCCGCAGGAGGCCATGCCGGTCGCCTACGGCAACCACACGGCGGGCGCGCCGTTCCCGATGGGCGGCAGCAGCACGGTTGACCCGCCATTCGCCGGGCACGGGTTCACCGGCAGCCGGGACAACCCGGTGCCGGAGTTCGAGCTGTCCGCGCACCCGTTCACCGAGCCCGCCGAGATCTGGCTGACCAACCGCGACGGCGAGACCACGCTGCTCGGCGCGTACGACCCGGCCACCGGCCAGTGGAAGATCACCGCTGAGGGCGAGGCCTACACGCGGGCGCAGGAACAGCGGGTGGCCGACTTCCAGGCCGCCAAGGCCGCGGCCGAGGCGGAGGCCACTCCCCCGGCCGACCGCGGCGATGACGACCCGGAGGACCCACCAGCGGCCGCCGGCACCGCCGAACCGCCGCCGGGCGGACCGCCACCGCCGCCACCGGCCTTCGCCATGCCCGATCCGGAACCGGGCAGCGGTGACGGCGCGCCGGAGAACACCGACGCCACAACGGAATCCGCCACCGAGTCCACAGTGGACACTCCGACGACGGAATCGGGTACGGACGAGCCGGCCGTGGACCGGGCAGCCGAGGACGAAGCCACCGTCGAGGACACGGCCGCCGACACCCAGGACGGTTCGGCGGAACCCGAGCCGCCGCTGTCCGAGCGCGTCGGCGACCCGGAGGCGGAGGCCCGCCGGGACGAGGCCGTGGACGCCGCCGCGGACCGGCTGGGCATCACCGACCCCGAACAGCGGGCGGCGCTGGCCGACTCCTACGAGGTGGCCAGGGAGTACACCGCGCCGGTGATCGTCGACATCGCCGTGCGGATGATGGACGACCTGCGCGAGATGGTCGCGGACAACCCCGAGCACCGGGTGGTCTTCCTCGGCCGGGACGGGCACAGCCTGGCGCTGGCCGCGCGCACCCTGGACCCGGCGTTCTTCGCCGACCACTGCGGCGAGGTGGTGCTCTCCAGGGCGGTGGCCGAGACCGCGGTGCTCGACGTCGAGCGCAGCACCGGCAGGCCGTTCGAGGGCATCGAGGCCTTCCGGGACAGCCGCAAGATCGACGAGAGCCTGGTGGACGGCGCCTACGAACGCCTCACCGACTACCTGCGCGCCAGCGGCGTGCCAGTGGACGAGGCGGGGGCCTCGATCAGCCTGGTGGACACCAGCTACAAGGGCACCGTCCAGGAACTGCTCTCCGCGATCTACGACGAGGCCAGCTTCCAGGGCCACTACGCCTTCCACGGCCAGGAACCCAGCGACCCGCACCCGGACCACAAGAAGGGCTACGCGGTCGACCTGGGACCCGATGAGGGCCAGGGCAAGCCACTGGACGAGCTGCCGACCGACCCGAGCCGCACTTTCGCCCACCAGGACGCGATCGGCGTCATCGAGGAGACCCTGCACGGCACCCTGTCCAGCCCGCGCGGGGTGGGCGCGGAGGGCCCGGCCCAGGTGCCCTCGCGGCAGGAGGCCGACCCGCTGGCCGGGCTCAACCCGCTGCGGGTGGCCGCGCCGTTCACCGACCCCTCGGTGCGCGAGGGCGCGATGGAGGTCAACCTGCGCGCGGTCGGCGACTGCGCCGCGCACGTGGCGAACCGGCGGGCCGAGGGCGCGGACTGGCGGGGCGAGCTGACCGCCTCGGCCGAGCACGGCCGGGACGGGGTGCGCTCCTGGGTCGGCCAGGACGAGGCCGCCGACCCGCGATTCGAGCGGGTGATGGACTCGCTGGTGCGCAGGCACGACAAGAAGTCGGTCAACCAGATCAGGGCCGTCATCGACTCGGCCGGGCTGACCGGGGAGCAGGCCCAGCGGGTGTGGGCCGCCTACGATCAGTACGGCTCCAAGCAGGAGCGCAAGCAGTTCGCCCAGGCGTTCGAGGAGAACCCCGCGATGCTGGAGGGGTCAACCGGTGGGTGAGATCAGCGAGGACTTCGACTACGACATCAACGAGGCGCGCCAGGCGCTGATCGAGCTGAACACCCGGTTCGGCCTGCCGGAGACCCCCGGTCTGGACGCGCCGTTCCCGGCCTCGCAGCAGGGCGCCCCGCTGATCGTGGACACCGACGCCGGCGGCGACCCCGACGACGCGATCGCGCTGGTCGCCGCCGCCACGCTGCCCGAGCTGACCCTGGTGGTGACCACCGACGAGCTGCCCGGCGGCCGCCGCGCCCGGTTCGTCCGGCTGCTGCTGGACCTGCTGGGCAGGCCCGAGGTGGCCGTGGTGACCGGCCGGGACCTGGGCAACACCCGGCTGGACTGCATCGACGGGCTGGTGCCCGCTGAGGTGCCCGCCCAGCGCGAGGACGTGGTGGACGCGGTCACCGCGGTGTGCGACCGCTACCAGGGGCCGGTGCGCTGGGCCGGGCTCGGCCCGATGTCCAACCTGGCCGAGGTGCTCACCACCCGCCCCGAGCTGGCCGAGCGGCTGGTTATCACCCAGATGGGCGGGGCGCTGAACTACCGCGACCCGGAGCGGGCCGAGCACAACGTGCGGATGGACCCCGAGGCGGCCAGGGTGGTGCTGGCCAGGGCGAACCAGCCGCGGCTGGTGCTCTCCGACGTGACCTTCACCCCCGAGCTGGAGATCCGCGCGAGCGAGGACCTGCACCGGCGGCTGGCCGCGCCGGAGTCCCCGGTGTGGGCCAGGCTGCTCGCCGCGCACCTGGGCCAGTGGTTCACCCGCTTCCACCCCGGCACCATCCAGCACGACGGCCTCACCCTCACCGCCGCGCTGCAACTGCCCTTCGTCCGCCTGGTCGCCAGGACCGTGGCGCTGGACGAGATCGGCCGGATGAGCCTGGCCGACGGCGGCGCCAAGGTGCTGCTGACCAGGGCCGCGGACTACCCGGCGTTCAACCGCTGGCTCGGCATGAGGTTCGACGCCCTGCTCGATGACACCACGGTGACCAGGTAGCCGATGGCCGGTCCGCACAGCATCGAGGTGACCGCCTTCCGAGGGGCGGAGCTCGTCCCCGCGCGGGTGGAGTACCGGCGCGGCGGCGAGACCGAGGACGCCTCGGTGCGCGTGCACGGGCCGTGGGGCGTGGCCGAGGCCACCGCGCACGACGTGTTCGAGGCGCTGCTGCGGGTGCGGCGGGAGCTGGAGGCGGCGGACTGGTTCCTGGCCGTGCACGGCGCCCGGCGCGACGTGGTCTGCCTCGGCCAGGTCCGCAACTGGTCCAGCGGCACCGAGGTGCACCACCCGGAGGCCACCACGGTCGGCGCGAGCCTGTTCCTGTTCGGCCCGGCCGATCCCGCGCTGGTGGGCACCGTGGCCGAGCAGGAGGAGCTCTCCGCGGAGCACACCCCGGCCGCGGGCGAGCCGCCCGAGGTCACCGAGGAGATGCGCGCGGTGGCCCGGCACCAGCCGAACAGCTGGTTGTACTCCGTGGACGCCGAGTTCGACACCAACGGCGTGGTGCCGCCCTGGGGCGTGCGCGGCGGCTACCGGGTGGACGAGGACGGCAACTTCGGCGAGTGGGCGCCGAACCCCAGCTACCGGCCGGGCCCGCAGGCGCTGGGCTGGCCCCGGCCGACCAACCAGCTGGAACGCGATCTTGAGCTGGCGCTCTCCGGCTACGGGCCGAGGGAGACCGCGCTGCGCACCCTGCTCGACTGGGAGCTGGTCATGGTCGAGTACCCGGACCACCCCGGTGAGCTGTTCCTAGCCGAGGAGGCCGGCGGGCTGGTGCTGGACGTGTGCACCTCGGCGGAACGGCTGCCGGAGAGCTGGACCCGGTGCCAGCAGGCCCGCGGCGACCAGCTGTTGGACCTCGGCGGAGTGCGGCTCCGCCTCAACGCGGGAGTGGCCGGCGCGCTGTCGGCCACCATCCCGCTCCAGGATCTGATCGACTTCGCCGCGGGCGCCGGCGACGGAGTGCGGGGCGTGCCCGCCCAAGGGGAGAGCTGACCGAAGATGATCATCAAGCAGCGGACCTACAACGGCGAGTTCGCCTACTGGCAGGACACGCCGTACCTGCGGCGACGCCTTGGCAAGCAGCTCTACCTGGTGCCACTGGACGGCGGCGCGCCCGACGGCGACTTCGAGCGCCTGCCCGACGGCACGTTCGGCAGGCCGGTGGAGGCCCCGCTGCTGGAGTCGCGGTTCGAGCTGCAGACCATCGGCTTCATCGACGACGAGCCGTACGAGGTGGGCTACGACGAGCAGACCGAGCTGGTGCCCGTCGTCTGGCCCGGTGGCCTCACCCTGGACACCGAGTCGGCGGCCCAGCGCGGGCTGGAGATCTACGACCGGTCCCTCATCCGCGGTCAGAAGCCGTTCGAGCGGATCAGCAAGGTCGTGCAGCTGCGCTGGACCGGGATGGGCGGGACCCTCGACTGGCGGCAGTTCCCGCTGCCGGTGGAGCAGACCGAGCTGGCGGGCACCGGCCAGCCGGACCCGGCGCCGCTGCTGGCCGGGCTCACCTCGGCGCTGACCGCGCTGGCGCCGGCAGGCTGGCAGGCCATCGGGGTGGTCTGCCACGCCCTGGCCGCACACATGCAGCTGACCACGGTGGTCACCCTCGCTGACGGCGAGGAGTACTACTGGTCGCCGCCACCGCAGGTCAGCCAGTGGCTGTACCGGCTCCGGATGGCGACCTACCAGCCAGGCGCGGGCGCCTGGTTCACCGCCGACTACCGGCTGGTCGCGGGCGCGGAACCGGTGGCCGACTTCGAGTTCCACGCCGAGCCGGAGTGGCCGTTCACCGCGTACCTGAACCTGGACCCCGAGCACCGGCAGGAGCTGCAGACGCTGCCCCGGGCCAGCGACCACACCCCGGACTGGCTGCTGCGGGCCGCGCACCGGCGACAGCAGGAGCTGGTTCGCCAGGCCATGACCAGCCTGAGCGGCGAGGCGGGCCGCACCGCGGGCAAGCCCGTCCGGTCGGAGCTGGCGATGGCCCGGCTGTTCGACTACTTCGCCGAGGGCGAGCCGCCCCGCGCGTACCGGCCCGTGCTGCCCGCCCAGGAGCGGCTCAACGTCATCAGCTACTTGAGCGAGGCGCCCGTCGTGCTGTCCTCGCGCGGTTTCGCGCCGGACCTGCTGCACCCCGAGCGTGAGTCGCTGGTGCCGATGACCTATCACACCGACGGCCACTGGGTCTGGCCCGGCGCGCTCGCCTACTACCTGCGCGAGCACGGGGTCACCCCGCCGCTGGAGCTGGTCAACCACATCCGGTCCCGGTACTACGAGCCGCCCGCCTCGGTGCCCAAGCTGGTCGCCCAGGAGGCGACCTCGGTGGTCATGGAGATGCCGGAGCGGCACCCCGGCGCCAAGGACGACTGGGAGCGGGCCAGGTTCGCGGTGCGGGACTTCTGCGTCCGGTTCAGCGTCAGCCGCCGCTACGTCAGCTTCGGCGAGTACGCCGACGAGTCCTGGTGCGTGGTGCGCGAGCGGGACGACCGGTTCTCGGTGTTCTGGTGGTGGGCGAACGAGCAGCGCAAGGAGCTGGAGGCGCGCTTCGACGACGTGTCCCAGGCCGCGACCTACCTGATCGGGCAGCTGTACCTGAACTACCCGAACCTGCAGCGCGCCGAGGACGAGCCGCTGCTGCCGGAGGAGGCGCCCATCCAGGCCATGGGCGGGGACCCCGGGCTGGCCGCCTACGACCAGATCGACTCGCTGATCCTGCGCGAGGGCCACGAGATCGAGCGCTTCGGCGGGCCGGACGGCAACACCATCTTCGACGCGGGCACCGGTTTCGAGCGGACCACGCTGCCGCCGGAGTTCGCCCAGGGACCGTACGGCCGGTTCCGGCTGGCCGGCGGCGACTGGAAGATGCTCGGCGCGGTGACCAGGGCGGATGAGCGTCAGCCCGGTGGCGCGCGGGTGTACTTCCTGCCCAAGCCGCTGGGTGAGTACCTGGCCTCCGGCCTGATCGTGGAGATCCCGCCCGGCGAGGCACGGCAGTGAGCGCGCCCGTCGCCGAGACCGGGCTGCCCGGCGGCGACCGGCTGGGCCGGGCGCGGCAGGCGGTCATCGGCTGCTTCGCCGGGCAGGCCATCGGCGGCGCGGTCGGGGCAGGCGTGCAGTTCGAGAGCCTTGAGTCCTTCGCCGCCGCGCACGGGGATGCCTTCACCGGGGAGTACCCGCCTGCCTTCGGCGGCGCAGGCCGGATCACCGCGGACACCCAGCTCTCGCTGTTCGTGCTGGACGGGCTGATCCGGGCGCACTTCCGGCGCAGGCGCACCGGCGCGGCCGACCCGTTGCCCGAGGTCGAGGCCGCGCTGCGGCGCTGGCTGCGCACCCAGCAGCCCGATGTGGGCGGCGCGGACGGCTGGTTCCCGGCGCGCCCGGCGCTGGCCGCCAAGCGCTGGCCGGACCGCACCACGCTGGACGTGCTGACCACCGGCCGGTTCGGCTCCATCGAGCGCCCGGTCACCGACTCCGCGGAAAGCGGCGTGCTGCCCCGGGCGGCGGCCGCGGCGCTGTGGAGCGCGGCCGAGGAGCAGGTGTTCGAGCTGGGCGCGCGGATCGCCGCGCTGACCCACGGCCACCCCTCCGCGTACCTGTCCGCCGGGGCCTACGCGGTGATCGTCAACCGGATCCTGCGCGGTATCGGCAACCCGGTGCGCGCGGTGGACAGCGCGGTCCGGGTGCTGCGCCGCTGGCCGGGCCACGAGCCGGTCAGCACGGCACTGGAGACCGCGGTGGACTGGTTCCACCAGGGCGAGGAGGCCGAGGTCAGCGCGGCCTCGGTGCAGGAGCTGGGCGAGGGCCTGCTGGCGCCGGAGGCACTGGCCATGGCGGTGCGGGCCACGCTGTCGGACCACCGCTTCGAGCAGGTCATCGCCAGGGCCGTCGGGCACTCCGGCAACAGCTCCACCGTCGGCGCGCTCACCGGCGGCCTCTACGGCGTGCTGTTCGACTTCACCGCCACCATCCCGGTGCCGCTGCTGCGGGACCTGGAGCTGGGCGAGGAGATCGCCACCCTGGCCGACGCCGCGGTGAAGGAGTTCGGCCCGCGCCCGCCGAGCACCACCGGCTGGCTGGAGAACTTCCCCTTCGGCGACTAGCTCATCCACCAACGGGGAAGGCCCCGCCACCGAGTTCCGGTGGCGGGGCCTTCCCCGTGTGTGACTGGCTTCGTCAGCGGTAGTCGCGGCCGAAGTCGTAGTCGTCGAGCGGCACCGCCGCACCCGTGCCGGCGCCGAAGACGTCCGGGGTGTAGTAGCCGTCGTCGTAGGACGGGATCGCGTAGGCCGCGGCCCGTGCCTCCTCGGTCGGCTGCACCTGGATGTTGCGGTACTTGTTGATGCCCGTGCCAGCCGGGATCAACTTACCGATGATCACGTTCTCCTTCAGGCCGATCAGCCTGTCGCTCTTGCCGTTGATGGCGGCGTCGGTGAGGACACGCGTGGTCTCCTGGAAGGAGGCCGCGGACAGCCACGACTCTGTCGCCAGCGAGGCCTTCGTGATGCCCATGAGCACCGGACGGCCAGAGGCCGGCTCGTTGCCCTCGGCCACCATCTGGCGGTTCTGGGTCTCGAAGTCGCTGCGCTCGACGGGTGCGCCCGGGAGGAACTCGGTGGCACCGGAGTCGATGATGATCACGCGGCGGAGCATCTGGCGCACGATGGTCTCGATGTGCTTGTCGTGGATCGACACGCTCTGCGTGCGGTACACGTTCTGCACCTCGCGGACCAGGTGGAGCTGAGCCTCACGGGGACCCATGACGCGCAGCACCTCGTGCGGGTCGACCGCACCTTCCAGCAGCTGCTGACCGACGGTGACGTGGTCGCCGTCCTGGAGCGCCCGCTCGGAACCGTCCACGCTGATCGTCGCGAGCCACTGCCGCTTGGACAGCTTGTCGTAGACGATCTCCTCACCACCGTCGTCCGGCACGATGGTGATCTTGCGGAACCGGTCGCCCTCTTCGATCTGCACGCGGCCGTCGGCGTCGGCGATGGGCGCCTTGCCCTTGGGCACGCGAGCCTCGAACAGCTCCTGGACACGCGGCAGACCAGCGGTGATGTCGTCGCCCGCCACACCACCGGTGTGGAAGGTACGCATCGTCAGCTGGGTGCCGGGCTCACCGATGGACTGCGCGGCCACGATGCCGACGGCCTCGCCGACGTCCACCAGCTGACCGGTGGCCATCGAGCGGCCGTAGCAGGTCGCGCACACACCGACCGCGGACTCGCAGGTCAGCACGGAGCGGACCTTGGCCTTCGGCACACCGGCGCGGACCAGGGTCTCGATCGCCGGGTCGCCGAGGTCGGCGCCCTTGCCGATCAACAGGTTGCCCTCGCCGTCGAAGATGTCCTCGGAGGCGTTGCGGGCGTACACGCTGGTCTGCACGTGGCGGTGCTTGACGTAACCGCCGTCGGCCGTGGGCTCGATCAGCGGCATCACGATGCCACGCTCGGTGCCACAGTCGATCTCGCGCACGATGACGTCCTGCGAGACGTCCACCAGACGACGGGTCAGGTAACCCGAGTCGGCGGTGCGCAGCGCGGTGTCGGCCAGACCCTTCCGGGCGCCGTGCGTGGAGATGAAGTACTCCAGCACGGAGAAGCCCTCGCGGAAGTTCGCCTTGATCGGCCGCGGGATGTACTCGCCCTTGGTGTTGCTGACCAGACCCTTCATGCCCGCCAGCTGGCGGACCTGGGTCATGTTGCCTGCCGCACCCGACTTCACGATCACCGAGATCGGGTTGTCGTCGGGGAAGTTGTCCTCCATGACCTGGGCGATCTCGTTCGTCGCCTGGGTCCAGATCTGCACCAGCTCGTTGTTGCGCTCGGTCTTGGACAGCAGACCGCGCTGGTACCGCTTCTCGACCTGGTCGGCCTTGGCCTCGTAGCCGTCGAGCAGACCCTGCTTGGCCTCGGGCACCACCACGTCGGAGATCGCCACGGTGACACCGGAGCGGGTGGCCCAGTAGAAACCGGCGTCCTTCAGCTTGTCCAGCGTCTGGGCGACGGTGACCATCGGGTACCGCTCGGCGAGGTCGTTGATGATCTCGGCCTGGCTCTTCTTCGGCAGCTGACGGTTGATGAACGGGTAGTCCGCCGGCAGCAGGTCGTTGAACAGCACGCGGCCCAGGGTGGTCTCGGCCAGCCAGGCCTGACCCGGCTCCCAGCCCTCAGGCTCGGTGCCACGGGTGGGCAGCCGGTCGGTGAGCCGGATCTTGATCTTCGCCTGGAGGTGCAGCGCACCCAGGTCGTAGGCCATGATCGCCTCGGCCGGGGACGAGTACGCGCCGCCCTCGCCCTTGGCTCCCTCGCGCAGCTTGGTCAGGTGGAACAGACCGGTGACCATGTCCAGACGCGGCATCGCCAGCGGCCGCCCGGAGGCGGGCGAGAGGATGTTGTTGCTGGACAGCATCAGGATGCGGGCCTCGGCCTGAGCCTCGGCCGACAGCGGCAGGTGCACCGCCATCTGGTCGCCGTCGAAGTCCGCGTTGAACGCCTCGCACACCAGCGGGTGCAGCTGGATGGCCTTGCCCTCGACCAGCTGCGGCTCGAAGGCCTGGATGCCGAGACGGTGCAGCGTGGGCGCGCGGTTCAGCAGCACGGGGTGCTCGGTGATGACCTCTTCGAGGACGTCCCACACCTGCGACCGCTGACGCTCGACCATCCGCTTGGCGGACTTGATGTTCTGCGCGTGGTTGAGGTCGACCAGCCGCTTCATCACGAAGGGCTTGAACAGCTCCAGCGCCATCTGCTTGGGCAGACCGCACTGGTGCAGCTTCAGCTGCGGGCCGACCACGATGACCGAACGGCCGGAGTAGTCGACACGCTTGCCGAGCAGGTTCTGACGGAACCGGCCCTGCTTGCCCTTGAGCAGGTCGGACAGCGACTTGAGCGGGCGGTTGCCCGGCCCGGTCACCGGCCGGCCACGGCGGCCGTTGTCGAACAGCGCGTCGACGGCCTCCTGCAGCATCCGCTTCTCGTTGTTGACGATGATCTCGGGCGCGCCGAGGTCGATCAGTCGCTTGAGGCGGTTGTTGCGGTTGATCACGCGGCGGTACAGGTCGTTCAGGTCGGAGGTCGCGAAGCGGCCACCGTCCAGCTGCACCATCGGACGCAGGTCCGGCGGGATGACCGGCACGCAGTCCAGCACCATGCCCTGCGGGTTGTTCCGGGTGGCCTGGAACGCGGCCACCACCTTGAGCCGCTTGAGCGCGCGCAGCTTCTTCTGGCCCTTGCCGCTGCGAATGGTCTCGCGCAGCTTGTCGGCCTCGGCGTCGACGTCGAAGGTGCCCAGCAGCTGCTGGATGGCCTCCGCGCCCATGCCGCCGGTGAAGTACTCGCCGTAGCGGTCGATCAGCTCGCGGTAGAGCATCTCGTCCGCGATCAGCTGCTGGACGTCCAGCTTGACGAAGGTGTCCCAGATCTCGTCGAGGCGGTCGATCTCGCGCCCGGCCCGGTCCCGGAGCTGGCGCATCTCACGCTCGCCGCCCTCCTTGACCTTGCGGCGCACGTCGCTCTTGGCGCCCTCGGCCTCAAGTTCGGCGAGGTCGGCCTCCAGCTTCTGCGCGCGGGCCTCCAGGTCGGCGTCGCGCTTGTCCTCCATGCGCTTGCGCTCGACCTGGATCTCGTTCTCCAGGGTCGCCTGGTCGTTGTGCCGCATCTCCTTGTTCACCGACGTGATCACGTAGGCGGCGAAGTAGATGATCTTCTCGAGGTCCTTGGGGGCCAGGTCGAGCAGATAGCCCAACCGGCTCGGGACGCCCTTGAAGTACCAGATGTGCGTGACCGCGGCGGCCAGCTCGATGTGGCCCATCCGCTCGCGGCGCACCTTGGCGCGAGTGACCTCGACGCCACAGCGCTCGCAGATGATGCCCTTGAAGCGGACGCGCTTGTACTTACCGCAGTAGCACTCCCAGTCCCGGGTCGGACCGAAGATCTTCTCGCAGAAGAGTCCGTCCTTCTCGGGCTTCAGGGTGCGGTAGTTGATGGTTTCAGGCTTCTTGACCTCGCCGAAGGACCACTGCCGGATGTCGTCCGCGGTAGCCAGTCCGATGCGGAGCTCGTCGAAGAAGTTGACGTCTAGCACGTCGGTTCTTCCCCTTGATAGTTCGGGTTCAGAGGCTGAGTCGGGCCGGGGTGGGACGGGCTGGGCTTGCGATCAGCCCGTCCCACGCCGACGGCGAGGTCAGTTGACGATGTCGTCGACCGAAGGCGACTCGGACCTGGACAAGTTGATGCCCAGGTTCGCTGCCGCGCGCTCCAGGTCCTCATCGTCGCCGTCGCGCATCTCGATGGCAGCGCCGTCGCTGGAGAGCACCTCGACGTTGAGGCACAGCGACTGCAGCTCCTTGAGCAGCACCTTGAACGACTCCGGGATACCGGGTTCGGGGATGTTCTCGCCCTTGACGATGGCCTCGTAGACCTTCACGCGGCCGATCACGTCATCAGACTTGATCGTGAGCAGCTCCTGCAGCGTGTAGGCAGCGCCGTAGGCCTGCATGGCCCAGCACTCCATCTCGCCGAAGCGCTGGCCACCGAACTGCGCCTTACCACCGAGCGGCTGCTGGGTGATCATCGAGTACGGGCCGGTGGACCTGGCGTGGATCTTGTCGTCGACCAGGTGCAGCAGCTTGAGGATGTACATGTAGCCGACCGAGGTCGGGTACGGGTACGGCTCTCCGCTGCGGCCGTCGAACAGCTGGGCCTTGCCGTCGCCCTTGACCATCCGCTCACCATCGCGGTTGGGCATGGTCGAGCCGAGCAGACCGGTGATCTCGTCCTCGCGGGCGCCGTCGAACACCGGGGTGGCGGTGTTCGTGCCGGGGTCGGCCTGGAAGAGCTCCTCGGGCAGCTTGGCGGCCCAGTCCGGGTTCCCGTCGATGCTCCAGCCCTGCTTGGCGATCCACCCGAGGTGGGTCTCCAAGATCTGGCCAATGTTCATACGACGGGGCACACCGTGGGTGTTCAGCACGATGTCGACCGGGGTGCCGTCCTCCATGAACGGCATGTCCTCGACCGGCAGGATCTTGCCGATGACGCCCTTGTTGCCGTGCCGGCCGGCGAGCTTGTCGCCGTCCTGGATCTTGCGCTTCTGCGCCACGTAGACCCGGACCAGCTCGTTCACGCCCGGGGGCAGCTCGTCGTCGTCCTCGCGGGAGAACACCCGGATGCCGATGACCTTGCCGGTCTCACCGTGCGGCACCTTCAGCGAGGTGTCGCGCACCTCGCGCGCCTTCTCACCGAAGATCGCGCGGAGCAGGCGCTCCTCGGGGGTCAGCTCGGTCTCGCCCTTGGGCGTGACCTTGCCGACCAGGATGTCGCCGTCGCGGACCTCGGCGCCGATCCGGATGATGCCACGCTCGTCCAGGTCGGCCAGGACCTCCTCGGAGACGTTCGGGATGTCCCGGGTGATCTCCTCGGCGCCCAGCTTGGTGTCGCGGGCGTCGATCTCGTGCTCCTCGATGTGGATCGAGGTCAGGACGTCGTCCTGCACGAGGCGCTGCGACAGGATGATCGCGTCCTCGTAGTTGTGACCCTCCCACGGCATGATCGCCACGAGCAGGTTCTTGCCCAGCGCCATCTCGCCGTTCTGGGTGCACGGGCCATCCGCGATGACCTGCCCGACCTCGACCCGGTCGCCCTCGTTGACGATCGGCTTCTGGTTGATGCAGGTGCCCTGGTTGGAGCGGCGGAACTTGTGCAGCCGGTAGGTCTGGCGGGTGCCGTCGTCGGCCATCACGGTGATGTAGTCGGAGCACAGCTCCTCGATCACACCGGCCTTGTTGGCCACCATCACATCGCCGGCGTCCACCGCGGCGCGCAGCTCCATGCCGGTGCCGACCAGCGGCGACTCGGAGCGGAGCAGCGGCACGGCCTGACGCTGCATGTTCGCGCCCATGAGCGCGCGGTTGGCGTCGTCGTGCTCGAGGAAGGGCACCATCGCGGTCGCCACGGACACCATCTGCCGAGGCGAGATGTCCATGTAGTCGACCTCGTTCGGCGGGATCAGGTCCAGCTCGCCGCCCTTACGGCGAACCATGACCTTGTCCTCGAGGAAGTTCCCGTCCGCGTCGATCGGCGTGTTGGCCTGGGCCTTCACGTACCGGTCTTCCTCGTCCGCGGTCAGGTAGTCGATCTCGTCGGTGACCCGGCCCTCGCGGACCTTGCGGTACGGGGTCTCGATGAAACCGAACGGGTTGACCCGGCCGAAGGAGGACAGCGAGCCGATCAGGCCGATGTTCGGGCCTTCCGGCGTCTCGATCGGGCACATGCGGCCGTAGTGCGAGGGGTGCACGTCGCGCACCTCGAGGCCGGCCCGCTCACGGGAGAGACCACCCGGGCCGAGCGCGGACAGACGCCGCTTGTGCGTCAGGCCGGCCAGCGGGTTGGTCTGGTCCATGAACTGCGACAGCTGGGAGGTTCCGAAGAACTCCTTGATCGCGGCCACCACCGGGCGGATGTTGATCAGGGTCTGCGGCGTGATCGCCTCGACGTCCTGAGTGGTCATCCGCTCGCGGACCACGCGCTCCATACGGGAGAGGCCGACCCGGATCTGGTTCTGGATCAGCTCGCCGACCGTGCGCAGGCGCCGGTTGCCGAAGTGGTCGATGTCGTCGACCTCGACCGGGACCTCCACGCCGCCGGGGGCGGTCATGCTGGTCTCACCCGCGTGCAGGCGCACCAGGTACTCGATCGCGGTGACGATGTCGTCCTCGGTGAGCACACCGGTGGTGAACGGCTGGTCGAGGCCCAGCTTCTTGTTCACCTTGTACCGGCCGACCTTGGCCAGGTCGTAGCGCTTCTCCTTGAAGAACAGGTTCTCCAGCAGGGTCTGCGCGCTCTCCTTGGTGGGCGGCTCGCCAGGGCGCAGCTTGCGGTAGATGTCGAGCAGCGCCTCGTCCTGGCCCGCGGTGTGGTCCTTCTCCAGCGTGGCCATGAGGGTCTCGCTGAAACCGAACCGCTCGCGGATCTGCTCGGCGGTCCAGCCGAAGGCCTTCAGCAGCACGGTGACGGGCTGACGGCGCTTGCGGTCGATGCGGACACCGACGGTGTCGCGCTTGTCGACGTCGAACTCCAGCCAGGCGCCCCGGCTCGGAATGATGCGGACGCTGAACACGTCCTTGTCGGTGGTCTTGTCGACAGAAGTGTCGAAGTAGACACCCGGGGACCGCACCAACTGCGACACCACGACTCGCTCGGTGCCGTTGATGATGTACGTGCCCTTGTCGGTCATCACGGGGAAGTCACCCATGAACACCGTCTGGCTCTTGATCTCGCCGGTGTTGTGGTTGGTGAACTCCGCGGTGACGAACAGTGGGGCCGCGTACGTCATGTCCTTGTCCTTGCACTCCTCGACGGAGGCCTTGACCTCGTCGAAGCGCGGGTCGGAGAAGGAGAGGGACATGGATCCCGAGAAGTCCTCGATCGGCGAGATCTCGTTGAGGACCTCAGCGAGGCCGCCAATCGGATCCTCATCGCCGGCATCGATACGGCGCTGGAACCACTCGTCGGCGCCGACGAGCCATTCGAAGGACTGAATCTGCAGGTCAAGCAGATCGGGCACCGTGAGGGGTTCGCGAATCTTCGCGAACGAAACCCGCTTCGGCGCCCCAGGGATCCCCGACGTGGAGTTGGTCGCAGCAGTGGCCTTGGTCGCGCGGGAGACTGCCAAGATGCGTCCTTCCAGGGACTGTTGCTGGCTGGAAGCTGCCCCGGAGCTTGCGCGCCGGTGCAGTTGTCAAGGGTGCGGCGCGGCCATCATCTCGGGACCCTGGGCAGGGTGAACAGAAAATGGACAGCGCAAAGTGGCAGTCTAGCCACACAGACGGCGGCTGTCGAGCGGGGTCCAGACTGGACACCCGAACTCGTGCTTACGGACAGAGTGAACCCACCGCAGCCCGCAGTCAAGATGCCACGCGGTGATCACTCCGTTGGCGCAGGGCCAACTCACCTCACGTAACCGTTTGACCAGGTCATCCTGTGGAGAAGTACCCGAAGAGCGGGTTTTCTATACCCGATTCCGGCCTTGCCGAGAGGGGTTGAGGAACGTCACACTGGTCCGCTTGCCGACCAGAACGACCGCTCACCGCACGAATTCCCCTGGTCACGCTGCGTCCTGACGTCACGGGGAGGACGCTCCACCCGCCGTCAGCGACCGCTCGTCGCACCCTCGACCGGGTGACCCCGACCCGGTCAGCAGCCCAGACCTTGATCGATTTGTGACCCGGACCCCAGCCGGTCCCGGTCAACAGCGCCACCAGTTCGGAGAACGCGCACTCCGCGTCGCCGAACGGCAACTCCCAGCAAACCCTGCGCGGCCGGTCCTGCGCTGTCCCCGCCGCGGAAACCCTGCCCAAGGAACTTGATCAAGGATACCGGTTTCCGGGCCCCTCGGCCATGCGCCAACTGGCGCTTGACTAGGGGCAATTGCCAGCCCTCGGCCCATCGCCGCAGGTCAACGCGGCCGTCCTGCGGCCACCGGCCCGGAGATGGGCCGGGCCCAGGCGATGCGCTCCACGAGGAACTGCGCCTCGGTCTCGTGCCGGTGGCACCAGGCGAGCAGGATGCCGTGCTCCAGCGTCAGGTCGCTGACCACGCGCGGGCTGGCAGGCCCGTCCGGGCTCCGGTAGGAGATCTCCACCGGCCCGCCGGTGCTGATGGCCGCGGCCAGCCAGCCCCGATCGGGCTCGGGCAGGTCCGGCGCCTGGTACCGCAGGTGGCGGTCCGGGTCCACGGGCCCGTCCACCGCGGGCGCTTCGGCCAGCGCCTCGGCCAGCGCGGCCGGGGTCGCGGCGTGGTCCTCGGGCCGCCACGGCGCGGGCTGCGCCCGTCCCCGCCGGGGTTCCTGCGCCTCGGGCACCTCGTTGCCGGTGGCGTCCTCGCCGACCGGGGTGAACCCGGCCCGCCGCAGCTGGGCCAGGCTCTCCGGCCGCGGCCGGGGACTGACCAGCACGGTCGGCGCCACCTGCCGCAACCCCAGCCGCTCGGCAGGCCGCGAGTTCATGATCTCCAGCGCCTGAATCTCATCCGCGGTGTGGATCACGCACCCGGCGTCCACCACCCTGATCGACCCGTGCCGCCGCGCCACGTCCCGCACCAGGTACGCCAGCGGCTGGGGCACGCCGCCGGCGGCCACCTCGGCCAGGTCGGCGAGCAGCCCGTCGGCGGTGCCGCCGGCGTCCAGGGCCCGCCGGATGCTGGCCGCGGAGAACCGCCAGACCCGGGCCGCGCTGTTGGTCTCCAGGTCGGCGACGGTGTCGAGCAGCCGGACCAGGTGCTGGGCCGGGTCGCCGGTGACGATGGCGGTGAGGTCGGACTGGAGGCGGGCGGTGCCGACGGTGGCGGGGAGCAGGGCGGTGGCGGCGGCGAGCAGGGCGGCTTCGGGATCGGAGACTGATCCGGAGGCCGGAGCCGTTCCGCGCCACGAGGCCGCTTCGGAGCTCGGCACTGTTCTGCGGTGCGAGGCCGCTTCGGGGTTCGGTGCTTCTCCGGGCCGCGAGGCCGCCGCTTCCAGGTTCGACACGTGGCTGGGGTTCGAGGGCGCTTCCGGGTTCGGCGCGGGGTTGGGGGCCGACGCTGCTTCAGCGGGGCCGGTGGCGGGCGACCGGCCTGCCGGGGCCGCCGCGTGAGCGCAGGCGCGCCCGGGTGCCGTGGCGGCCAGGAGGGCGTGGCCGGCTTCGGTGAGCTGGTCTTCGGAGAGCAGGCCCAGCAGGCGGGCTTCGGTGAGGGTGGCTTGGGCGAGGGCCCTGGTGTGGTCGGTGGTGGTGAGCAGGGGGGCGTGCCAGGCGAGCTGGGCCAGGATGGCGGGGTCGGCGGCGCGTTGGTCCGGGGCGAGGCCGGCGTAGGCGGTGAGGAGGGCGTAACGCTGGGCCTTGGCGGGGCCGGGGTTGGGCACCGTGGGCGGGATGGTGCGGCCGTCGGGGGTCTGGCGGTGGGTGGGCGCCTCGGGCAGGGTCAGCCAGGTGCGGACCAGGGTGGTCCAGCGGTGCGCGGCGGGCTGGGTGCGCCAGTCGTCGTAGGCGGCGGTGGGCGCGTAGCTGTCCAGGTGGTGGCCCGCGCGGTGGTGGCCGAGCAGGTCGGCGGCGTAGGCCAGGTCCAGCCACAGGGCGGCGTGTTCCGGTGGGCAGCCGAAGGACTTGGCCAGGCGGCGCAGCTCCCTGGTGCCGATGCCGCCGGAGAGCAGCGCAGGGATGGGTTCGGCCTCGGCGTGCTCCAGCAGGGTGGTGGTCAGGCGGACCGCCTCGGCGGCGGCCACGGCGGCCTGGCTGCGCGCGAGCTCCGGAGTGGCCGGGCTGGTGGCCGGGTGGGGCGGACCGGTCAGGCGGAAGCGGCGGCGGTGCTCGGGCAGGGCGAAGCCGGCCTCGCGCGGGACCTCGGCCGCGGACTTGCCCCTGCGCAGCAGCAACCCGAGCTCGAGCAGCGGGGCCACGGTGGCGGCCAGGTCCTCGTCGGTCAGCTCGCCGTCGGTCAGGGTGACGCGGGGATGGTCGGCGAGCAGGCCGGTGAGCAGCTTGGCGGCCGGGCGGGGCAGGTCGGCCAACAGGCGGGTGAGGCGGGACCGGTCGCCGAGGTGGTCGGCGAGCCGGCGGGTCAGGGTGGACCTGGTGCCGTCGGGAGGCAGGCCGTGCCGGGCGGTCAGCGCGCGGACCTCGGCCAGCGGGTAGGGGGCGAGCAGGTCGGCGAGCGGGGCGCCCAGGCCGAGCGGGGCGGTCCACCAGGTGGCCAGCCGGGGTGGGCAGGCCAGGCCGCCGTCGGCGGTCGGCCAGACCAGGGCGAGCTCGGCGAGGCGGGCCAGTGCGGCGGTGACCAGTGGCCGGGGTGAGGCGAGGGTGCCCGCCACTTCGGCCGGGGTGACCGAGGGACCGAGCACCTGGATGGCCTGGGTGACCGACAGCGCGTCCTGGTCCAGCTCGCGCAGGGCCAGCTCCAGCGAGGTGCGGGTGGACAGGGCCTTGGCCAGGCCGTCCCAGTACCGGGGCGCGGGTTCGACCAGGACGTCCGGCCGGAGCTCGAACAACCGCACCAGCGCCGTCCGGTCGAGACCGCGCAGGTACTCCTTGAGCTTCATCGGCCTGCCTACTCCCGCGTTGTGATCAGTCCTCCCCTGCCCTGCGCATGTAGTCACCGGCGACTGAGCTGAGCTCCACGGCGCTGTCCACGTCGTCCCTGGCGAAGGCCCGGCCCGACTCGGCGATCAGCGCCAGTCCGGTGAGCAGGTCGGTGAAGGACTCCTTGGCGTCCTCGTTGGGCTGATCGCCCAGCTCCGCCTGCATCTCGCCGACCAGTTCGTCCAGCCGGTCGGCGAAGCGTCTGCCGTCCTCGCGCAGCGCCACCAGGGCCGCCCGCCGGGCATGCCACCAGTCGAGCAGTTCGTGTCTGCGCTCCGAGGGCAGCTCGGCGAGGAACGCCAGCTGCTCCTCGGTCAGCTCGGTGATCCCGTCGGGCTCGGAGTCACGCATGGGCGACGACTATGCCACAGCCACCGTTAGCATTTCGTGACCGATCGGGACTTCACAAATCCGAGCTGGTGCTACCTGGCACGACCGCGAGGAACTCACCCACTTGTCGTAGCGGGGCGGGGGTCTGGCGGTTGCGGGGCCGGCTCCGGTGGGGTGCGGGTGGGGGCGGTGGGTGTCTCTGCTGCGGTGCATGGCCTGAGAGTGCGCTGTGCCAGGTTGGCAAGGCCACTTTGGCGGGTGACACGAACGGGTGATTCGGTACTGGGGCGGCGAAGGCGACGCTGAGCTGCGGAAATGGGTGGAGCGGGCGGTCCGGGGAACGCGGTGGCGGGGAGACCGGCGCACGGGGCGGGCCGTTTGGGGTCGCGTGATTCTGCCCTGTGCCAGGCTGGCAAACCGGGCTTGGCGACTCGCACGATCGAGTGCATCCGGCTGATCCGGCTTGGCCCTACGCTGCCTGCGTGACCGACCAACCGGCGAAGGCGCGCCTGCCGCGCCCGCCAGCGGTGCTCTTCCGGCTGGGCTGTGCGGCGCTGCTCGGTGTGCTGATCTGGTTGATGGTGCTGGTGTTCCAGGCGGGCCCCGCGGCGAAGTTCCACCGGGGCGCCGCGCCTGCCGAGGACGACCTGCGCATCGGCACGGCCCAGGTCGAGCAGTGCACGAGGGTGGACCGGAGCCTGCTGGTCACCGGCCTCACCGCGTACTCCTGCCCGGCCAAGGTCCGCTGGGACAGCGGCGCGGAGCAGGGCCTGGAGCGGGAGACCGTGGTCTGGTCCCGGCACGACATCTCCGGCAGGCGACTGCCGGTCCGGGAAGGCGCGGGCAGCGCGTGCCAGGGCTGCCCGGACACCACCGTGGTGCCGGTGGACCACCCGAAGGCGGACCGGGGCGCGCGCGGCGAGGTCGACCTGTGGGTGCTCGCCGGCGTGTTCCTGCTCGGCATTCTCGCGGTCTTTCCGCTGGTGGGAATGCTGAACGGGCCTCGGCCACCGCGGGCGGACGGGCGGCAGCGGCGGCTCGCCCGGCACGTGGCCGCGGCCTTCGTGGTCTACCTGGGCATCGGTGTGCTGGTCGGCGGGATCCTGCTGCTCAACGCGGTCGACTTCCAGGCGGGGGTCCGGCCCGGCGCCGAGGTGCGCGCGACCGGCACGGCCACCGTGGACCACTGCCGGCGGGCCGACCGGAACTTCCTGCTGGTGGAGTTCACCCGCTACGAGTGCCCGGCCGAGGTGCGGTGGCGCGACGGCGCGCTGCCACCTGGCCGCACCAAGGTGGAGTCGCTGCGCGAGCTCAGCGGCCAGGTCGAGGTGCGCTCGGCGAAGGTCTCCTGCGGCAGGCGGTGCGTGGACTGGGTGACCGTGCCCGCCGACCATCCCGACCCGAGCGGCACCGTCCGCTGGTGGGTCGGCTTCGGCCAGATCGCGGGCGGGCTGCTGCTCATCGGGCTGGTCACCGGGGCCGTCTTCGCCATCTACCGGATCCGGCCGAGAGGTACCGCCACCGAGGGAACCGCATTGCCCGCGGCGTCGTCGGAGTCGCAGGGTGCGGGGGTGGCACCGAAGAGCACCGATCAGGGAGGGGCGGCCGGATGAGCCGACCGATCACCGATCCGATGGCCTGGCTCGACGCACAGGAGGCCAGGATCGAGGCGTTGCAGGCCCGCGCCGAGCAGGCCAAGGAGGCACTGGCCACGGCGAGTGCCACGGCCACCAGCCGGGACGGCGCGGTGACGGTCACGGTGAACCCCGGCGGGGTGCTCACCGACCTCCGGCTCACCGCCAAGGCGAGCGGGCTCGGGCACGAGGAGCTGGCCGCGGCGATCATGGCCACGGTCCGGCAGGCGCAGGGCAGGGCGGGCCAGCAGACCGCGGCGATCATGGCCACCGTGGTCGGCGAGGACTCCGAGGCGATGGACTTCGTCCGGGAGAACCTGCCGGAGCCTGCCGAGGAGGACGCGCCCCAGCCACCCCGAAGGCGTCCGGACGACGGCGATGACGAGGGCGGCCGCCCGATCATGCGAGAGGACGGCTGGTGATGACCGGCATCCACGGTGACCTGCCCGCGCTGCAGGCGCACGCGAAGGCGGTCGAGGCCATCACCGCGCGGGTGGACAAGGCCGCGGGCGCGGCCGCGAACGGCTCGCGCAACACCGCCGCCTGGGGCGTGCTGCTCTACCCGTACGGCGAGATCTTCGTCAACGGCCTCGGCAACCAGGTGTCCCAGCTGATCTCCGCGCTGAGCGAGACCGGCGGGGTCTGCGGCAAGGGCGTCGAGGACTGCCGGGCCAGCTACGAGCAGGTCGAAGCGGCCCTGGCCCAGATGTTCAGGGGGATCCAGAAATGAGCCAGCCCACGCCGAGCGTCCAGGCGCCCCGCCCCAAGGCGGACAGCAACCCGGAGACCAACGACCTGATCGAGAAGGAGAAGCCGGAGCACGGCTGCTTCCAGGGCAACGTCACGCTCAAGGGCGCGGGGATCGCGGACAGCCTCAATGAGGCCATCGGCGACTTCGGCCGGATCGGCGAGCCCGACTTCAGCGTCACGGAGGCGGTCACCGACGGCGCGGTGCTCGCGCTGGACGTGCTCGGCATCGTGATGAACCCCTTCGGCGAGCTGGGCAAGGCCGCCGCGGGCTGGCTGATCGAGCACGTGGACTTCCTGCGCGAGGGCATCGAGGTGGTCACCGGCGACCCGGACGCGGTGAAGGCGCTCAAGGGCACCTGGACCAACATCGCCAACGAGCTCAACAGCGCGGCGGGCGACTACGAGCGCGAGCTGTCCTCGGTGCAGTCCTGGATGGCCAAGACCCCCTCCGGCCAGATCTACCACCAGACCGCCACCGCCTACGTGAAAGCGCTGCGCGCCGCCGGCGAGAAGGCCGCGTCCGCGGCGAAGGTGGTGGAGTACTCCGGCATCGCGGTCGCCTCGGTGCGCGGGCTGATCTTCGACCTGATCGCCGAACTGATCGGCAAGTGGATCGGCAAGCTGATCGCCGCCGGGCTCACCGCGCTGTTCACCCTCGGCGCCTCCGCGGCCGCGTTCATCACCAGCGCGATCGCCGACGCCTGCGCGCTGGCCCGCAAGATCTTCGGCAAGCTGCGCAAGCTCACCGAGGCGATCGAGCAGCTGGGCGTGTTCATCCGCAAGTTCTCCAACAGCGCGGCGGGCGCGGCCGCCTCCACCAAGGCCACCAGGGCCGCGGTGGACAGCGGCATCGGCGCGGTGAACAACGTCGGCAAGCGCGCCACCGACGCCCTGGGCACCGTGGGCAAAGTGGCGGGCAGCAAGGGCACGGTGGCGGCCAAGGAAGCCGTCAAGGAGGGGACGAACGCCGAGCACCCCGGCTAGTCAGCGGGGCTGGATCTCGGTGATCTTCCACTTGCCGTCGACCTGCTGCATGTTCACCACGACCTGCAGCGCGGTGTCGCCGCGGTAACCGTCGCTGGCGCGCTCGCTGTGCTGGTCGGCGAAGACCAGGACCATGGCCCGGTCGCCCTCCAGCACCCTGACCGCGGCGGAGCGGACGATGGTGCTGTACACCAGCTTCTGCTCCGGCCCGGTCTTGCGCAGGCCGGTCAGGATGGTGTCGTAGTCCTGGGTGGCCTTGCCCATCAGCACCGCCTTGGCCGCGTCCTCGTTCTTCTGCGGCTCGGCGAAGTTGTAGGACAGCACGGTCTGGATCGCGTTGGTGACCTGGCCGACGACCTCGCTGGTGCGCGCGTTGTCGACGAGCGCCTGGTTGCTGCCGCCGCTTTCCGCCTGGAGGTACTCGGCGCGGAACCAGACGCCCAGCACGATGAGCACGGCCGCGACCAGGACCAGCGCGGCGGGCAGCAGCCAGCCTGAGCGCCGGGGCTCGGCGGGGTCGGGGTCGGGCTCGGGGTCAGCTTCGGCCGCGGGTTCCGGCGCGGGCTTGGGCTTGGCGGGCTTGGCGCTGGGGCGCGGTTTCGCCTCGGGTTCCGGGGCGGGCTCCGGCTCGGCGGGGGCCTCGGGCTCCAGCACGCCGCGCGCGGAGAGTTCCGCGGTGGCGGTGTCCTCGGCGGCGGTGTCCTCGATGGGGGCGGGCGCTGCGGGGGCGGGCGCTGCGGTGTCCTCGAGCGCCTCGGGGGCGGCGGTGGGGTCCTCGAAGCGCTCGGTGGCCGGGCGGCCCCGGGTGCCCGCGACCTTGGGGTGGCGGGCCGGGGTGCCGGTGGGGCGGTTGCGGCGGATCGGTGGCACTGCTCGGTCCTCCTCAGACGGCCGGTGCGGGGCGAACGGCGTCCAGCGCGGACAGCCGCCAGCCGTCGGGGGTCCTGGTCAGCTCGACGGCGACCCGGCCGGTGGAGACCTGGGGCTGCTCGTCGCCGGACTTGCCGGTGAGCTCCACGATGGCCAGCATCTTCGCCTTGCCCGCGCGCAGGTCCAGCTCGGTCAGCGCGCTCTCCCTGGCCTTGGCCGTGGTGACCAGCTTGCGGTCGTTGAGGTACTTCTTGGTGGCTTCCTTGTCCGCGGCCAGCGCCTCGCTGAGCGGACTGGTGGTGGCCGTCTTCAGCTGCTCGAAGATCTCGTCGTACTTGCGGTAGTCCTGGTGCAGCAGGTTGACCACGTGCTGCTGACCGACGAGCACCACCTCGTCCCGCTCCCTGGCGAACTCCAGGCCGTCGTCGGAGCCCGCGGCCGCCCACGACACCCCGTACCAGCCCGCGAACAGGGCCGCGAGCACGACCAGCACGGTGGCGCCCAGCACGAGCACGCGGCGTGGATCGGTGCCGGGACGTGGATCAGTGGATCGGTCGGTCATAACGCTCCAAAGCTCGCTCAGCCGGACAGGCCGAGCATCTGGGCCAGACTGCGCGGCGCCTGGCTGCCTGGCAACTGCAACAGCGCGAGCAGGCCGGACGCGGCGCCCGGCTGCGGCTGCCTGGCCGGGCCGACCAGCTTGGTCGAGGGCGGCGGGGTCATCGGCTTGCCACCGTAGGGCGCGTTCTGCGCCCCGCGCACGTCGACCGGACTGCCGGGGCCCTCCGCGCAGTACGCCTGGGTGTTCAGCGCGATCGGCCCGGTCGCGTTGCCCGGCCTGCGCTTGGTCTTCTCGTAGCCCTTGGTGCAGGGCGGCGGGTCGAACAGGTTGATGGCCAGGCCGAAGTGCGCGGTGCCGTCGCCGGGGGCCACCGTGAACGCGCCGCCGACCACCAGCGGGTAGGTGACCATGGCCTGTTCCAGGCCGTCCTTGCGCGGCAGCGCGACATCGACCGTGGTGAGCAGGTTCGCGGTCAGCTCGGAGATGCCCTGACCGGACTCCCGCAGCAGCCCGCTGATCTGGTCGGTGGCCTTCGGCGTGTTCTCGATCAGCCTGCGCAGGTCCGGATCGGAGGTCTTCAGCTGCTCGGCCAGCAACCGCAGGTCCTTGCTGAAGGAGGTGATCGAGGAGGACTGCTGGTTCTGCGTGCCCAGCACGGTGCGCGCCTTGCGCAGCAGCTCCAGGGTCTGCGGCAGGTTCTTCACCGCGTCCTTGGTGAACACCGAGGTGGTGTCCAGCAGCCGTTGCAGCTGCGGCCCGGTGCCGTCGAAGGCGGTGCCCAGCTCGTCCACCACGGTGCGCAGCGAGTCCAGCGGCACCGAGGTGGTCAGCCCGTCCAGGTTGGCCAGCAGCGTCTCCACCGGCGGCGGGGTGGCGGTGCGGTCCACGCTGATCACCGAGCCACCGGCCAGGTACGGCCCGGTGTCGGTGTTGGGCCGCAGGTCCACGTACTGCTCGCCGACCGCGGACCGGTTGGTCACCACGGCCTTGGTGTCAGCCGGGATCCGGTCGAAGCCTTCCTCGATGTCCAGCTCGACCTCAAGGCCGTTGTCGGTGAGCCGCAGCTGCCCGACCCGGCCGACCGTGACGCCGCGGTAGGTCACCTCGGCGTTGGTGAAGATGCCGCCGGAGTCGGCCAGCTTCATGGTCACCACGTAGCCGCGCGGCCCGAACAACCGGTCCATCCCGGCGTAGCGGGCCCCGGCGTAGCTCACCCCGACCAGCGCGATCAGCACGAACGCGATGATCTGGATGCGGATGCGGCTGGTCATCATCAGCGACCACCGCCCAGCAGCGAACCGATCAGGCCGCCGAGTCCGCCCTGCTGCGACCCGCCGCCCGGCCGGTTCGGCGTCGGCGGGGTGGGCAGCCCAGGCAGACCGGGCAGCAGCGGCGGGGCCGCGCCGGGCTGCTGTGCGCCGGGCTGCGGCGGGCCGAGCAGGCCCTGCCGGGAGCTGCCCAGGTTGTCCAGGATGCGGCTCAGGTCGAGGTCGATCTTGGCGTGCAGGTTGGTGAAGTCGCCCTTGATGCCGTCCACCGCGGAGTCCGGGAACGGGAAGGTGAGCAGCACCTCGAAGCCCTTTGGCAGGTTCTGGCCGGCCTCGGCGAGCTTCTGCAGGGTGGGTGTGAGCGCCCTGAGGTCGTGGATCACGTCGTCCTTGCTGCGGTTGACCACGTCGGTGGCCACCCCGGAGAGCCGGTCCAGCGCCTGCAGCATGCCGACCAGCTGCTGCCGCTGCTCGGCGAGCACCTTCAGGCCGGGCTCCAGCCCGTCCAGCGCCTTCTTGATGTTGCCGATCTGGCCGACCAGCGTGGCGGAGAGCCGGTTCAGCCCGTCCAGCGCGCGGGCGATCTCGCCCTTGTGCCCGTCCAGCGTGCTGACCAGCTTGTCCACGTTGCCCAGCAGCTCGCGCAGCTCCGGCTCCCGGCCGGAGAGGGCCTTGTTCAGCTCCCTGGTGATGGTCTGCAGCTGGGCCACCCCGCCGCCGTTGAGCAGCAGGGACAGCGCGCCGAAGACCTCCTCGACCTCCGGGTTGCGGTTGGTCCGCTCCAGCGGGATCAGCGCGCCGTCGGCCAGGTTGCCCTGCGGGGACTTGGGCGCGGCCAGCTCGACGAACTTCTCCCCAAGCAGGCTGGACTGGCGGAGCTTGGCATCGGCGTTGGCCGGCAGCTTCACCTCGCCGTTGACCAGCACGGTGACCTCGGCGGTCCAGCCGTCCTGGGCCAGCGCCACGCTCTCCACCCGGCCCACCGGCACATCGTTGACCTTCACCCCGGCCTGCGGGACCAGGTCGAGCACGTCCTTGAACCGCACCTTGACCCGGTACGGGTGGTCGCCGACGTCGGCGCCGCCGGGCAGGGACACGTTGTACAGCCCGGTGAACTCGCCGATGCCGCACCCGGCGAGCAGGCCGGCGGTCAGCACCAGTCCGGCCGCGCGCAGTGCCGTCTTCTTCGGGGCGATCTTCATCGCTGCCCCTTCCCTGGCGGCGTGCCCAGCAGCGGCGGCAGCTGCGGCACCTTGCCCTGCTGGAGCGAGGTGATCACATCGGCCACGCTGGGCAGCTTGACCACGCCGTCGACCACGCCGGCGAGCTTGCCGCAGATGTCGGCGAGGGTCTGCGGCAGCTCCTTCGGCGTGGTCTGCCGGAGCAGCTCGCAGACCATCACGATCGGCGGCCTGGTCAGCTCGTTGATATTCGCCCGGGTATCCAGGGTGCCACTCGCCGCGTTATAGGTGTTCTGCAGGTTGCCCAGGGCCAGCGGGGCCACGTCGAGCACCTCGGCCAGCGCGGCCCGCTGGTCCACCAGCACCTTGGTGATGCTGGCCAGCTTGTCCACATTGGACTTCAGCTGCTCCCGGTTGTCCCTGATGAAGCCCTCCACGCTGACCAGTGCGGCGGCCAGCTCGCGCACCGCGGCGCCCAGGTCCTCGCGCTCACCGGCCAGGAACCGGTTCACGTCGGCCAGCTGGGTGTTGAACTCGCGCACCTGCTTGTCGTTGGCGGCCAGCATCGAGGTGAACCTGCGCAGGTTGTCGACTGTGCCGAACAGGTCCTCCCGCGCGCCGTTGAGCGTGCCCGCGGCGTCGCCCAGCTCGCGGATGGTGTCCCGCAGCTTCGCGCCGTTGCCTGCCAGGTTGTCCGCGCTGACGTCGAGCAGCTGGGACAGCGCGCCGTTCTTGTTGGCGCCCTTGGGTCCCAGCGCGGTGGTCAGCTTGTCCAGGCTGCCGTAGACCTCGTCCAGCTCCATCGGGGTGACCGTGCGCTCGCGCGGGATCACCGTGTGCTCGCCCAGCTTCGGGCCGCCGGTGTACACCGGGGCGAGCTGCACGTACCGGTCGCTGACCACGCTCGGGTTGACCACCGCGGCGTTGGGCTGGGCTGGCAGCTCGACGTCGCGGTCCACCCGCATCTCGACCTTGACCTGGGTGCCCTGCGGCTCAACCTTGTCGATGGTGCCCACCCGCACGCCGAGCACCCGCACGTCGCCGCCCTCGTACACGCCGATGCCGGCGGAGAAGTACGCGGTGACCAGCCGTCCGGCCGGGCGGGCCAGCACCCACCACAGGGTCGCGGTGAGCAGCAGCACCACCACCGCGCCGAAGGCGATGATCCGGGCCAGGTCCGGCCTGGCCTTGAGCGGAGTGCTCATGGGCGGCACCCCTCTGGGTTGATCGGGCCGAGCGAGGGCGGCAGCAGCCCGCAGATGTAGGTGTCGAACCAGCGGCCGTTGCCCAGGGTGTTGGCGAACACCCGGACGAACGGGGCCAGCAGGTTGATGCTGCGGCCGAGGCTGTCCTGGTTGCGCTGCAACATGGTGGTCACCCGCTCCAGCTGTGCCAGCGCCGGGCGCAGCTGGTCCTTGTTGTCGGCCACCAGGCCCTGTAGCTCGGTGGACAGCTTGCGGGTGCCGTCGAGCAGCGAGCTGATCGCGTCCTTGCGCTTGCGGATCTCGGCCAGCAGCTTGTTGCCGTCGCCGAGCAGCTTCTCGAACTCGGCGTTGCGGTCGGCCAGCGTCTTGCTGATCGAGTTGGTGTTGGCCAGCAGCTTGGCCAGCTGGTCATCCCGGCTGGAGATGGTCTTGGACAGCGCGTTGAGCCCGTCCAGCGCGCCGCGCACCTCCTCCGGGGTGTCCCGGAAGGTGGTCGCGATGACCTGGAAGCTCTTGGCCAGCTGATCGGTGTCGATCTGGCCGACGGTGTTCGCCAGGCCGGTGAAGGCCTCGGTCACGTCGTAGGGCGACATGGTGCGCTCGCGCGGGATCGCCTCGCTCGGCTTGAGCGGGGCGGCGCCCTGCGGGTCCAGCGCGAGGAACTTCTGGCCCAGCAACGTCTTGATCTTGATGGCCGCGGTGCTGCGGTCGCCCACCCAGGCGTCATCCACCCGGAAGGTGACCAGCACGTGGTCCCTCTCCAGCTCCACGTCGGCGACCTTGCCGACCTTGACCCCGGCCACCCGAACCTCGTCGTCCGGCTTGAGCCCGGCGGCCTCGCTGAACTGGGCCCGGTAGCTGGTGCCGCCGCCCACGATGGGCAGGTCCTCGAGGAAGAACGCGCTGAGCAGGCCGAGGGTCAGCACGGTCAGGCTGACCAGGCCGATGGTGATCGGGTTGCGCTCGCGGAAGGGCTTCATGCCTTGCACCTCGGCTGGGTGTTGGGCATGACCGGGATCTCCACCGGCTTGTTGATGATCGGCACGGTGACCTGGCCGCTGGCCTCGCACAGGAAGAAGTTGAACCAGGAGCCGTAGGTCGCGGTGCGGGTGATCGTCTCCAGCTTCTTCGGCATCCGCTGCAGGATGCCCTCCACGATGTCGTTGCCGTCGCCCAGGTTCTTGGCCAGCTGGCCCAGCTGGTCGATGTCCTTGCGCAGCGGTTCCCGGGCCCCGTCCAGCAGTCCGGCGGTGGCGTTGGTCAGCGAGCCGAGCGCGGTGATCGCCTCGCCGATCGGCTGGCGATCCTGGGACAGCCCGGAGACCAGCTGCTGGAGCTGGCTGACCAGGCCACTGAGCTGCTGGTCGCGTTCGTTGACCGCGCCGAGCACCTGGTTGAGGTTGTCCACCACCTCGCCGATCACCTTGTCCTTGCCCGCGATGGTGGTGGTCAGCGAGGCGGTGTGCGCGAGCAGGCTGGTGATGGTGCCGCCTTCGCCTTGCAGCACCTGGACGATCTCGTAGGACAGCTTGTTCACGTCATCCGGGTTGAGCGCCTGGAACAGCGGCTTGAACCCGTTGAACAGCGCGGTCAGGTCCAGCGCCGGCCGGGTGCGCTCCAGCGGGATGACCCCACCGGGCGGCAGCGTGCCGGCGCCGCCGGAGCCCTGCTCCAGCGCGATGTAGCGCTGGCCGACCAGGTTGCGGTACTTGACCGTGGCGGTCACCGTGGCTGGCAGTTTCCGTTGCTGCTCAACGGAGAACCGGACCTCGGCCAGCCGCCGGTCAGCGACCTTGACCTCCTCCACCTCGCCCACCTTGACCCCGGCGATGCGCACGTCGTCACCGGGGTTGAGCGAGGTGACATCGGTGAACCTGGCCAGGTAGCCGGATGAGTCGCGCAGGTCGGAGTTGGCGATGGTGATCGCCAGCAGCGTGGTGGCCAGCACGGTCACCACCACGAAGACGGTGAACTTGACCAGCGGCGCGGTGAGTCCCCTCATTTCAGCGTCACCTCCGTGCCGCGGTAGGCCGGGCCGAGCACCAGGCTGGCCCAGCTGGGCACCTGCTGCGGCTCGACGCCGAGCTGTCCGGCGATCAGCGCGGCCAGGAAGTCCTGCTCGGCCGAGGAGTTCGCGATCCCGGTGTCCGCGACACCGCCGGAGGCCGCGGACGGGGCCACGTGACCGCCGTTCTGGACGTTGATCGGCGGGTTCAGGCCATCGTTGGCGCTGCGCGCGGCGGGCGGCGGCTTGCTGCCGTCCTTCACCGGGCCCTCCGGCGGGTACTGCGGGAACGGCTCCGGCCTCGGGTGGATGTCGTAGCAGCGCGGCCCGCGCTTGTCCCCGTAACGGGGCTCGTCCTGGTTCGGCACGTACTTCCCACGGTTCGCGGTGATCTCCATGGTGATCCGCAGGCCGGGCGAGCTGGTGCCCTTGCCGAAGGCCTTGTCCAGCCTCGGCACCAGCTCGGCCATCCCCTTGAGGAAGCAGGGATATTCCGGCGCGTACTTGGCCAGCACGTCCAGCAGCGGCCTGCTGTCCTGGGCCACCCTGATCAGGTTGTTGCGGTTGGCGGCCAGGAACCCGGTGAGGTCGGCCGAGGTGTTGCCCACGCTGGTGTAGAGCGTCTGCAGGTTGGTGCGCTGCTCGGCCACCGTCTTCGTGGTGGTGGTCAGGTCGGCCAGCGCCTGCAGCAACTCCGGCGCGGCCTTGTCGTAGGTGCCGCTGACGTCGGCCAGCGCGGTGATGTCCGCCTTGAGGTCGGGCAGCGCCGGGTTCAGCTCGCGCAGGTAGCGGTTGAGCAGGGTCAGCGTCTCGCCCAGCTGGTCGCCGCGCCCGTCCAGCGCGGTGGCCATCGAGCCGAGCGTGCTGGCCAGCTTCTGCGGCTGCACCGCCTGCAGCACCGGCATCAGGTTGGACAGCACCCGCTCCAGCTCGATCGCCGAGCTGCTGCGGTCCTGGCTGATCACATCGCCCGCGGCCAGGTGCCCGCCGGCCGGCTTGCCGGTGGGCACCAGCGCGACGTACCGCTCGCCGAAGAGGGTCTTGGGCAGCAGCCGGGCGGTGACGTCCTTGGGGATCAGCGCCAGCTTGTCCGGCTGCAGGGCCAGCTCCAGCTCGGCGCCGTCCCCCTTGCTGGAGACGCGCTTGACCTCGCCGACGATGAGCCCGCGCACCTTCACGTCGGACTCGGTCATCAGCTGGTTGCCGATGTGGTCGGTGCGCAGCGTGACCGCCGCGGTGCGCTCGAAGTCGCCGCGGTAGACCGCCACGGTGAGACCGAGCAGCAGTGCGATGACCGCCAGGAACACGACACCGAGGAGTCGGCGGCGCAGGACGGACAAGGTGGAGCGAGCGGTCATCCAGCGATCCTCACGGTGGTCGTCGTGCCCCAGATCGCCAGGCTGAGGAAGAAGTCCAGCAGCGCGGTGGTCACGATCGCGGTGCGCACGGCCCGGCCGACCGCGACGCCCACGCCGGCCGGCCCGCCGCTGGCCCGGTAGCCGTAGTAGCAGTGGGTCATGATGATGACCACGCTGAACACGAGCACCTTGCCGAAGGACCAGAGCACGTCCTCCGGTGGCAGGAACAGGTTGAAGTAGTGGTCGTAGGTGCCTGCCGACTGCCCGTAGAACTCGGTCGTGATCGTGCGCGAGGCCAGGTAGGAGGTCAGCAGGCCGATCACGTACAGCGGGATCACCGCGACGAACCCGGCGATGATCCGGGTCGTCACCAGGAACGGCAGGCTGGGCACGCCCATCACCTCCAGCGCGTCGATCTCCTCGGAGATGCGCATCGCGCCGAGCTGGGCGGTGAAGCCGGAGCCCACCGTCGCGGAGAGCGCGAGGCCGGCCACCAGTGGCGCGATCTCGCGGGTGTTGAAGTAGGCGGAGACGAACCCGGCGAAGGCCGAGGTGCCGATCTGGTTCAGCGCCGCGTAGCCCTGCAGGCCGACCACGGTGCCGGTGAACAGGGTCAGGCCGATCATCACGCCGATGGTGCCGCCGATGACCGCGAGCGCGCCGCTGCCGAAGCTGACCTCGGCCAGCAGCCGCAGCGTCTCCCGCATGTAGCGGCGCAGCGCGCGCGGCACCCAGGCCAGCGCCCGCAGGTAGAAGGACAGCTGGTCGCCGAGCGCGTCCAGGCCGTGCAGGGGCCGGTTCGCCGCGTTCCGGAGCCGATCGCCGAGGGTCACCATCACATGCCCTTCGCCGGGACGAGCTGCAGGTACACCGTGGTCAGCACGAAGTTGACGAAGAACAGCAGCAGGAAGGTGATCACCACGGACTGGTTCACCGCGTCGCCGACGCCCTTGGGGCCACCGGCCGGGTTGAGCCCGCGGTAGGCGGCCACGATGCCCGCGATGAAGCCGAAGATCAGCGCCTTGATCTCGCTGATCCACAGGTCCGGTAGCTGGGCCAGCGCGGAGAAGCTGGCCAGGTAGGCCCCTGGGGTGCCGCCCTGCATGACCACGTTGAAGAAGTATCCGCCGAGCACGCCGACCACGCTGACCATGCCGTTGAGCAGCACGGCGACCAGCATCGCGGCCAGCACCCTTGGCACCACCAGGCGCTGGATCGGCGAGACGCCGAGCACCTCCATCGCGTCGATCTCGTCCCTGATCTTGCGCGAGCCCAGGTCCGCGCAGATCGCCGAGCCGCCCGCGCCGGCGATCAGCAGCGCGGTCACGATCGGGCTGGCCTGCTGGATCACCGCCAGCACGCTGGCCGCGCCGGTGAAGGACTGCGCGCCGATCTGCCTGGTCAGCGAGCCGAGCTGGAGCGCGATGACCGCGCCGAAGGGGATCGCGACCAGCGCGGTGGGCAGGATGGTGACGCTGGCGATGAACCAGCACTGCTGGATGAACTCGCGGAACTGGAACGGGCGCTTGACCATCGCCCTGGTGGTGTCCAGGCCGAGGGCGAACATCCGGCCGGTCTCGGCCAGCGCGCCCGCGCCGGGGAACTTCGCCGTGGGCCTGGTCATGGCTGGCCTCCCGGCCTGGTCCACGGCGAGGGCTGCCACGGCTCCCGCGACTGCGGGCTGGGCGGCTGGGTCAGCTGCTGCGTGCGCTGCGGCGCGGCCGCACCCGCGTAGACGCCGAAGTAGGCCTGCTCGTCCGGGGTGAGGCTGGCCACGATGGCCTGCTGCGCGATCGGCGGCAGGGTGTGCAGGATGCGCATCACCCGCTCCTTGCGGCGGCGCACCGCGGCCCGCACCGGCAGGCCGGGGCTGACCTCGATCTGCGGCACGATCCCAGTGCCGCCACCGCCCTTGGGCCCGCCGAGGTTGCTGCCGCCGTTGGCGGCCAGCGCGGCGAGCTCAGCGGCGGCCTGGGCCGCGTCCTTCTCCTCGCTCATGCCGATCGGGCCCTCGCGGCGGCCGTTGAGGAACTGCTCCACCACCGGCTCGGTGGAGGTCAGCAGCACCTCGCGCGGGCCGAACATGACCAGCTCGCGGCGGAAGAGCATGCCGATGTTGTCCGGCACGGTGCGCGCGGTGCCGATGTCGTGGGTGACGATCAGGAAGGTGGCGTCGATCTGCGCGTTGAGGTCGACGATCAGCTGGTTCAGGTAGGCCACCCGGACCGGGTCGAGGCCGGAGTCCGGCTCGTCGAACAGGATGATCTCCGGGTCCAGGATCAGCGCGCGGGCCAGCCCGGCCCGCTTGCGCATACCGCCGGAGATCTCACCCGGCAGCTTCTTCTCCGCGCCGATGAGGCCGACCATCTCCATCTTCTCCAGCACGAGGCGGCGCACCTCGGCCTCGCTCTTGCGGGTGTGCTCACGCAAGGGGAAGGCGATGTTGTCGAAGAGGTTCATCGAGCCGAACAGCGCGCCGTCCTGGAACAGCACGCCGAAGAGCTTGCGGATCTCGTACAGCTTGTGCTCGGAACAGCTGCAGATGTCCACGCCGTTGATCATCACCCGGCCGTGTTCCGGCCGGAGCAGCCCGACGAGCGACTTGAGGAAGACCGACTTTCCGGTACCGGAGGGGCCCAACAGCACGCTGATCTCGCCTGGCGGCAAGGTCAGCGTGACATCTCCCCAGATGGCCTGCCTGCCGAAGGACTTGCTCAGGCCTTCGACGACCACCTCGACGCCCATCGCACCTCCCGCTTTACCGCGGCTCGTCCGTGCCTGCCCAGGGACAGATCGACGCCGTAGCGACCGGCGTCACACTGGTGCAACGAGCGTTGCCGCAGCAAGTTACTGCCCAGTTGGGTTAGCGGTCACAGGTGTATAACGCGATCGGACAAGGTGCGCACACACGACAGCGGGGCGGGCTCCCGGTAGGGAACCCGCCCCGCTGCGTAGCTACGCTGCTGTGCTCAAGCGGCCGAGGCCGCTCGGATCACTTGACGGTGATCTTGGCGCCAGCGGCTTCCAGCTTCTCCTTGGCGGCCTCGGCGGCCTCCTTGGCGACCTTCTCCAGGACCGGCTTCGGCGCGCCCTCGACGAGCTCCTTGGCCTCCTTCAGGCCCAAGCCGGAGACGATCTCACGCACGACCTTGATGACCTGGATCTTCTTGTCACCGGCGGACTCGAGGACGACGTCGAACTCGTCCTGCTCCTCGGCGGCCTCGGCCGGAGCGGCGCCCGGGGCGGCGGCGGCAAGGGCGACCGGCGCGGCGGCGGTGACCTCGAAGGTCTCCTCGAACTCCTTCACGAACGCGGAGAGCTCGAGCAGGGTCATTTCCTTGAAGACGTCGAGCAGCTCTTCGGTGCTGAGCTTCGCCATTGTGGCGTTCCTCTCAATACGTTGCGACGCGGTGATCACGCGGCGCGGTTCGGTGTTTGGTCAGCTCTCGGCAGGCGCGTCGGCGGCGTCGGCCGGCGCCGCGGCGCCACCCTCCGCAGCACGCTTGTCCGCCAGGGCCTGCGCCAGACGCGCGACCTGCGACGCCGGAGCGGCGAACAGACCGGCGGCCTTGGCCAGGTTGCCCTTCATCGCGCCCGCCAGCTTGGCGAGCAGCACCTCACGGGACTCGAGGTCCGCGATTCGGTTGACCTCATCGATGGAGAGCGGCTTGCCCTCCATGAAGCCACCCTTGATGACAAGGGCCTTGTTGTCCTTCGCGAAGTTGCGCAGCGCCTTCGCGGCGTCGACCGGCTCACCCTCGATGAAGGCGATCGCGGTCGGGCCGACCAGCAGGTCCGCGAGGCTGGCCATGCCGGCATCCTCAGCGGCACGCTTCACCAGCGTGTTCTTCGCGACGGTGTACGTGGTGCCCGTACCGAGGGCACGACGCAGCTCCGTCAGCTGCGCCATGGAGAGCCCGCGGTACTCGGTGACAACCGTGGCCGAGCTACCACGGAACTTCTCCGTGATCTCGGCGACGGCCTGAACCTTGTCGGGCTTCGCCATGGTCGCCTCCTCTCCAAGCTCTGATGAATGGGGCCCGGAGACGACGAACGCCCCGGCGCACAGGCACGGGGCGTGAAAGACGCGCGAGTGAACGCGCGAAACTTGCCTCGTCCTCCTGCGCGGGCCGCCCTCGTGATCACGGGGCCTTCGTCTCCCGATCCGGAGAACCGGACAGGGAAAGACCAGCGGTCTTTGGTGGAACTGCGACCAGACTACGCGACGGCCTGTCAAGGCTCCAAATCGGCCGGGCGGGGCAGGGCGTTGCGCATCCGGATCATGGAGAACTCCAGCCCGCTCCGCTCCACCAGCCCGGCCACCGGCCACAGGTTCGGCGCCAGCCGCAGCTCGATCCCGGCCGCCGCGTGCAGCGCCACCACATCCCCCACCGGCTGTACCGCCAGCGGCCGCACCGCCTCCCGCGCGGTCAGGTACCAGCGCGGGTTGGCGCACCGCCGGAACGGCCCCGGCGCGAAGGCGTACCGGAACAGCCGCACCCCGCACACCCGCGCCCACCACCCCCACTCCACCACCGCGACCTGCCGAGCCCCACCAAGCAGCGCCAGCGCCGCCGGCGAGGGCTGCCGCCCCGGCTCCGGCCGGAACAACACCCGCGGACAGTCCCTCGGGAACCAGAAGTCGCTGGCCCTGGCCTCCTCCACGGCCCACACCGCGGGCTCGGGATCGCTGGAGGTGGGCGCGCGGTGCGGGCGGAACTCGGTGATGCCGGGGTCCTCGGAGAAGTGCCATACGGGTGCTTCGGCCACCAGGCCAGCATGCCGGGTGACCGAGACGGCACCATGTGTCAGGACAGGAGGTAGTGGTGGACCGACAGTTCGATGACCAGGGCACCCCGGCCAAGCGTGAGCTGGAGCTGCGAGAGGTCGAAGACCGCATCGTGCAGCGCCTGGAAAAACGCCTGCCGAAGCAGCGGACCTGGCGCAACCGGCTGATCAAGTACGGGGTGATCGCGGCGGTGCTGATCCTCGCCTACTTCTACTTCTTCAGCTGCGAGGACAGCCCGCTGCGCGGCGGCGGAGGTGCCAACGGCGGCGCGGGGCAGCAGGACCAGACCGTGCAGCAGACCTCGCCCAAGGAGGCGGTGCGCACCGTCTACCACTACGTGGCCGGTGATCCGAAGCAGGCCTGCGCGGTGTTCTCCGCGGCGGGCAAGGCCGCGTTCGCGAAGAGCTTCGGGGTCGCCGACTGCGCGCAGGCGGCGCAGGCGGCCGCGGCGAAGGTCACCGACAAGGCCCGCTACGCCAACCCGGACATTCCGGAGAACGCCGCCTTCACCAGCGGGAGCACCTCGGAGGTCCGTTCCTGCGACCTGGGTGTCACCGGCGGGGAGCGGCTCGGCGTGTTCATCCTGACCAAGCAGGGCGACGGCGGCTGGCTGATCACCGGGCACGAGAAGGAGACGGCGGACTGCCTGACCGGCTGAGCCGGAACGAACGAAAACGGGGCGCCCTCCTCGCGGAGAGCGCCCCGTTCCGGGTTTGCGGCCGATCAGGCGGTGGCCTCGTCGGTCAGCAGGTTGCGGGTGCGGGCCGGGTCGACCGGGATGCCCGGGCCCATGGTGGTGCTGAAGGTGACCTTCTTGACGTAGCGGCCCTTGGCGGCCGAGGGCTTGGCGCGGAGGACCTCGTCCAGCGCGGCCGCGTAGTTCTCGACCAGCTTGTCCTTGTCGAAGGAGGTCTTGCCGATGACCAGGTGCAGGTTGGCCTGCTTGTCAACGCGGAAGTTGATCTTGCCGCCCTTGATGTCGTTGACGGCCTTGGTGACATCCGGGGTGACGGTGCCGGTCTTCGGGTTCGGCATCAGGCCGCGCGGGCCGAGGATGCGGGCGATCCGGCCGACCTTGGCCATCTGGTCCGGGGTGGCAATCGCCGCGTCGAAGTCGAGCCAGCCGCCCTGGATGCGCTCGATCAACTCTTCGGAGCCGACCGCGTCCGCGCCTGCGGCTTCGGCCTCAGCGGCCTTGTCGCCGACAGCGAAGACGATGACGCGGGCGGTCTTGCCGGTGCCGTGCGGCAGGTTCACGGTGCCGCGGACCATCTGGTCGGCCTTGCGGGGGTCCACGCCGAGGCGGATGGCGACCTCGACGGTCGCGTCCAGCTTGACCTTGGAGGTCTCCTTGGCGAGCTCAGCGGCCTCGAGCGGGCTGTACAGCCGGTCGCGGTCGATCAGCTCGGCTGCCTGGCGGTAGGCCTTGCTGCGCTTCATGGTGCTGTCCTTTTCTTCAGGTCAGTTGTGGTAGCGAGCCAGCGCCTGGCTCTCCCACGGGGTGATCAGGTGGTGCGAAGAACGGCGGGAACTCAGCCCTCGACGGTGATGCCCATGGAGCGGGCGGTACCGGCGATGATCTTCGCGGCCTGGTCGATGTCGTTGGCGTTGAGGTCGACCATCTTGGTCTGGGCGATCTCGCGCACCTGGTCCATGGTCACCTTGGCGACCTTGGTCTTGTGCGGCTCGCCGCTGCCCTTCTCCACGCCCGCGGCCTTCAGCAGCAGCCGGGCAGCCGGCGGCGTCTTCAGCGCGAAGGTGAAGGAACGGTCCTCGAACACGGAGATCTCGACCGGCACCACGGTGCCACGCTGCGACTCGGTCGCGGCGTTGTAGGCCTTGCAGAACTCCATGATGTTGACGCCGTGCTGACCCAGCGCGGGGCCAACGGGCGGTGCCGGGTTCGCCTGACCGGCGGTGATCTGCAGCTTGATGATCGCTGTCAGCTTCTTCTTCTTGGGCGGCATCTCGTCTTTCCTTCTGCCGTGTTGAGGTGGGCGCCGAGCCACGGTGCCCACCGGATGTCCACGTCGAGGTTTGCCTGACCCCGGCGCGGCCGCCGCGCCTCCTGCCGAGGCGGCGCGGTCAGATCTTGGAGACCTGGGTGAACGACAGCTCGACCGGAGTCTCGCGGCCGAAGATCGACACCAGGACCTTGAGCTTCTGCGCGTCCGCGTTGACCTCGCTGATGGTCGCCGGGAGGGTGGCGAACGGTCCGTCCATGACGGTGACCGACTCGCCGACCTCGAAGTCCACCTCGATGGTGGGCTTGGCGGCGGTCGCGCTGGTCTGCTTGCCGCCCTTCTCGGGCTTGGCCTGCTCGACCCGCGGGAGCAGGAACTTCAGCACCTCGTCCAGCGTCAGCGGGGACGGCTTGGAGGTGGCGCCGACGAAGCCGGTGACACCGGGGGTGTTGCGCACCGCGCTCCACGAGGTGTCGGTCAGCTCCATGCGGACCAGGATGTAGCCAGGCAGCACCTTGCGCTGCACCAGCTTGCGCTGGCCGTTCTTGATCTCGGTGACCTCTTCGGTCGGCACCTCGACCTGGAAGATGTAGTCCTCCTGGTCCAGGGTCTGGATCCGGGTCTCGAGGTTCGCCTTGACCTTGTTCTCGTAGCCGGCGTAGGAGTGCACGACGTACCAGTCGCCGGGCGCGTGCCGCAGTGCCTCACGCAGCTCGTCGGCGGGGTCGCCTTCCTCGGCGACGGGCTCGGCGAGCTCCGCCTCCTCGGTGGCCTCGTCTTCCGAGTCTGCGACCTCAGCGGACTCCTCGGCGTCCGTACCGGCGTGCTCGACCTGCGCGGAGTCACCCTCGATGCCGGGGCGCTCCTGCTCGTCGGTCACGCCGGCCACTTCCTGGCCGCCGTCGTGTGAGGTCACAGTCGGTCTCGCTTCCTATCGAACGTTGCTCGTGTGGCCGACGACCTCACGCCGACCCCAGCGGGCGGGCGTCACTTGTTGTCGAACAACCACGTCACGCCTTGCACGAAGGCCAGGTCAAGGCCGGTGACCAGCGCCACCATGAAGGTGACGAACACCAGGACCACGGCGGTGTAGGTGACCAGCTGCTTGCGCGTCGGCCAGATGACCTTGCGCAGCTCGGAGAACACCTCGCGGAAGAAGCGCCCGATCCGCTTGATCGGGTTGCCCTTGCTCTCCTTGGTCCGCCGGGCGGGCGTGGGCCTGCCCTTGGCGCCCTTGGCCTCGGACTCGTCGGCCTTCTTCGCGGGACGAGCCCGTTCCGGCCGGGCGGAGGCACGACGTTCACGCCGCGACGCGGCGGTAACAGGGCGGGAGGAGTCCTTCTTCTCGTCCTCCGGCCGCGTTTCCTGCTCGCGGTCTTCGCTCACGCCGCCGCCCTTCGCTCGACCGACCACTTTGACGCAGGGGCGACAGGACTTGAACCTGCAACCTGCGGTTTTGGAGACCGCTGCTCTGCCAATTGAGCTACGCCCCTTCGCAATCACTGCCCAGCCTACAGGCCCGCAACCGCGATTTAGGCCGTCTTCCACCACCCCCACGTGGGGCGTGGGGCTCGGTGTTCGGACGTCCCAGTTCGATGAGTGTAGAGCACACCTCACCGAAGTCCCCAACCGCGTGGTCGGAAGGGGTGTCGACGCCCGAAAAGCGGTCGCCGCGCCCCCCGTGGGCTCTGCCACGATGCCGGTCATGGGCGCACGCATCTCAGCGCGGATCGGCGGCATCGCCCCGTCCGCCACCCTCGCCGTCGACAGCAAGGCCAAGGCCCTCCAGGCCGAGGGCCGGCCGGTGATCGGCTTCGGCGCGGGCGAACCCGACTTCCCCACTCCCGGACCCATCGTCGCGGCGGCCGAGGCGGCCTGCCGGGACACCCGCAACCACCGCTACAGCCCACCCGGCGGCCTGCCCGAGCTGCGCGCCGCGATCGCGGACAAGACCAGGCGCGACTCCGGCCTGGACCTGGCGCCGAACCAGGTGCTGGTCACCAACGGCGGCAAGCAGGCCGTCTACACCGCCTTCGCCACCCTGCTCGACCCCGGCGACGAGGTCCTGCTGCCCGCCCCGTACTGGACCACCTACCCGGAGTCGATCACGCTGGCCGGCGGCGTGCCGGTGGTCGTGCCGACCGACGAGTCCAGCGGTTACCTGGCCACCGTCGAGCAGCTGGAGGCTGCGCGCACGCCGCGGACCAAGGTGCTGCTGTTCTGCTCGCCGTCCAACCCCACCGGCGCGGTCTACCCGCCGGAGCAGGTGCGTGCGATCGGCCGCTGGGCCGCGGCCAACGACATCTGGGTGCTCGCCGACGAGATCTACGAGCACCTGGTCTACGGCGGAGCCGAGCACGTCTCGATGCCGGTGGTCGTGCCGGAGCTGGCCGACCGCTGCGTGGTGGTCAACGGCGTGGCCAAGACCTACGCGATGACCGGCTGGCGGGCCGGCTGGCTGCTGGGCCCCAGCGACGTGGTGGCGGCCGCGACCAACCTCCAGTCGCACCTGTGCTCCAACGTCGCCAACGTGGCCCAGCGGGCCGCGCTGGCCGCGGTGTCCGGCCCGCTGGACGCGGTGGCGGAGATGCGCGCGGCCTTCGACCGCCGCAGGCTGCTCATGGTGGACCTGCTGACCAAGATCCCCGGCGTGACCTGCCCGGCCCCGCAGGGCGCCTTCTACGCCTATCCCAGCGTGCGCGAGCTGCTCGGCAAACAGATCCGCGGCCGCCGCCCGGCCAGCAGCCTGGAACTGGCCGAGCTGGCGCTGGAGGAGGCCGAGGTCGCGGTGGTGCCCGGCGAGGCCTTCGGCACCCCCGGCTACTTCCGGCTCTCCTACGCCCTGGGCGATGAGGACCTGGTCACCGGCGTGACCCGCCTCGGCGAGCTGCTGGCCGAAGCGCGCTGACAAGACGGAAAAGGGGCACACCGGCCGTGCTGGCCGATGTGCCCCTTCCCGGCGCTGATCGCCTGGGCCCGCTCAGGCCAGGCGCACGATGGCGTAAGCCCGCCCGAAGATCGACTGCCCGGCGAACTTGGCGGTGATGTCCACCCGCACGGTGTTGTCATCGCGCTTCTCACCGACCTTGGCGACGACCTCCACGGTGGCGCCCTCGTCGTCGTCCGGCACGACCACCGGGCGACCGAAGCGCACCTGGTAGTCGATGATCGCGGCCGGGTCACCGGTCCAGTCGGAGACGATCCTGGCCACCATGGCCATGGTCAGCAGCCCGTGCGCGACCACCCCTGGCAGGCCTGCGGCCTTGGCGGCCCGGTCGCTCCAGTGGATGGTGTTGCAGTCGGTGGACACCCCGGCGTAGCGGACCAGGTCGCGACGGGTGATCTTCAGCTGCAACGGCGGCAGCTGGAAGCCCTTCTCGACGTCGTCGTAGCGCGGCAGCGCGGTCGCGATGCTCATGCGGAGGCTCCCCCTTCGGCCACCGGCTTCTCGCCGCGGACGATCAGGGTGGCGATGGCGGTGCAGATCGCCTCGCCGTCCTCGGTCAGCAGCTCGGAGCGCAGCGTGATGTAGTCGTTGCCCATCCGGGCGGAGATGTCGTCGACGTGCAGCTCGCAGATCAGCCGGTCACCCGGCTTGATCGGGCGGTGGTTGATGAACCGCTGGCTGCTGTGCATCATCCGGCTGTAGTCCAGGCCCAGCTCGGGGTCGTCGGTCACCACGTGGTGGGAACGGACGGCGAGCACGGTCGCGAACGTCGGCGTCGCGACGATGTCGGAGTGCCCGAAGCTCTTGGCGACCTCGGGATCCCGGTAGGCCCGGTTCAGGTCACCGATCGCGTACGCGAGGTCACGGATACTCTCGCGGCCGACTTCGTAAACCCACGGAAGCCGGTATGAGCGTCCTACGAAAGACTGGTTAAGCGCCACGGCGGGCAGAGTACCCGGTAACAAGAAAGCTGCCCTGCTCCGAACAGGGCAGCTTCTCAGCCTGCAGACTTAAGTGTTCAATACCCCACACCGGGGCCCTACACTCAGCGAGTCTCCTTGTGCGCACGGTGCGTGCCACAGTTAGGACAGAACTTCTTGATCTCCAGACGATCCGGGTCGTTACGCCGGTTCTTCTTGGTGATGTAGTTCCGATGCTTGCACTCTTCACAGGCCAAGGTGATCTTCGGCCGAACATCAGTGCTAGCCACGAGGCAGCCCTCCCAAGGACGAAACGACCCCGCCACGCGACGGGGGGTCCGGGGGCACACCCCCGGCTGGGGGTCTGGGGGCTCGGCCCCCAGTGTGATGCGAAGCGAGACCCGGTCTGCCGCAAGGCAGACAGGGCTCACCCATCTCGCGTAGCGGTGGCCGGACTTGAACCGGCGACACAACGATTATGAGCCGTTTGCTCTACCAGGCTGAGCTACACCGCTATCCGAGGAGACCAGGTCCCCTCACACGGACAGGCCGTGGCGATCATTGGATGATCACCCCGGCCCACCCGTAGAGCCCCAATACGGAATCGAACCGTAGACCTTCTCCTTACCATGGAGACGCTCTACCGACTGAGCTATTGGGGCGTTGCGCTTGTCCTGCTTGGCGGTTCAGGCCCTCCGAGCGGGACGTGGAGAACTTTACAACAGCCCTCCCCCAGAAGCGAAATCGGGGGGTGGGTCATCTGACCAACGTGAGCACCATCTCGTCGTGACGGCCCCTGGCGCGCACCGTGCGGGCCCGCAGCCAGGCCTCGAAGCGGTCCTCCGGCAGCGGCCGGGAGATCAGGTAGCCCTGGGCGATGTCGCAGCCCATGCGCACCAGCGCCTCCTTGGCCGCGTCCTCCTCGACGCCCTCGGCGACCACCTGCAGGCCGAGGGAGTGGCCCAGCTCGACGATGGAGCGGACCACGGCCAGGTCGCCGAGGTCGGTGCCCATGCCGAGCACGAAGCTCTTGTCGATCTTGACCTCGTCCACCGGCAGCTGGCGCAGGTAGGCCAGCGAGGAGTAGCCGGTGCCGAAGTCGTCCACCGCCAGCACCACGCCGAGCCCGTGCAGCCTGCGCAGCACCGGCAGGCAGCGCTCGGGGTCGGCCATCACACCGGACTCGGTGAGCTCGAAGGTCAGCAGCCGCGGCGGCACGTCGTGCCTGCTCAGCGCGTCGGCCACCTTGTCGGGGAAGGTCTCGTCCTCCAGGTTGCGCACGGACAGGTTGACCGCGACGGACAGCCGCAGGCCGCGGTCCAGCCACTTGCGGATGCGGATCAGCGCGCACTCCATGACGAACCCGGTGAGCGCGTCCACCAGGCCGGTGGCCTCCACCGCCGGCACGAACTCGTCCGGATCGACCCGGCCGAACTCCGGGTGCACCCAGCGCACCAGCGCCTCCACCCCGACCACCTCGCGGCTGGGCAGGGCCACCTTGGGCTGGTAGTGCACCTGCACCTGGCCGCTGTCCAGCGCGTGCCGGAACTGGGTGACCAGCTGGAAGCGGCGCAGGAAGCCCTGGGTCATGCTGGGCAGGTAGCTGCGCACCGAGTCCCCGCTGGAGCGGGCCGCGCGCACGGCCACGTCGGCGTGCTGGAGCAGGGTGTCCACGTCCCGCACCGGGCTGCCGTCCTCGGCGATGGTGGGCACGTAGCCGACCACCGCGGTGGCCTCCACGGTGAGCCGTTCCACCGGGTAGGGCGCGGCGACCTGGGCGCGCAGCTTCTCCGCGATGCCGTGCGCGGCCTCGGTGGTGCAGTCGACCAGCAGCGCGGCGAAGGTGCCGCCCTCCAGCCTGGCCAGCGGCACGTCCGCGCCGAGCGCCTCCCGGATGCGGCGGCCGGCGGCCACCACCATCCGGTCGCCCCACGCGTGCCCGAGCGCGTCGCTGACCTGGCTGAGCACATCCAGGTCCAGCCGGATGACCACCGAGCGCGGGGACTGCCGCAGCGGTTCGGCCGCGGCCTCGCGCAGGCCGGGCCGGTTGAGCAGGCCGGTCAGCGGGTCGTGATAGGCGTCGTGCCGGAGCCGGGCGAGCAGCCGCCGGTTGTCCAGCGCGGTGGCCAGGTGGCTGGCCAGGGTGCGCAGCAGCCGGACGTCGGCCCGGCCGAACCCGCGCCAGCGGCTGAGCCGGTCGTGCGTCTCCACCGCGCCGAGCAGCTGGTGCGCGCCGCGCAGCGGGACCACCAGCGCCTCGTGCGCGCCGCGCCGGGTCAGCGCCTCACGCACGTCGTCGGCGGCGTCCACGGTGCGGAAGTAGCGGACGTGGCTGCCGGGCAGCTGCAGCATCGGGTCGTCGCGCAGCTCCACCGCGTCGTTGGCCGGCGCGCCCTCGGGCAGCGGTTCGCCCGCGACCAGGCTGCGCACGCCCGCGGGCGGGTCGGGACGCAGGTGCAGCACCACCCTGGTGGCGTTGAGCTGCTCGCGGATGCGCTCGGCGATCTGCTGCCACTCGACCGTGCTGGTCGGGGTGTGCAGCTCGGTGTAGCCGTTGTCCGCGCCGGTGGGTCTGCTGACCGCCTGCTGGCCGGAGCGGGCCACGGTGAGGCTGACGTCGCTGAGCGCCTCCAGGTCGCGCTGGTCGCGCAGCAGGCCGGAGTAGGCGCGATAGAGCAGCACCAGTGCGGCGGAGACCAGCACCACCAGCACCCAGCCCCATGCGGTGCTGCGCACGATCTCGTAGCCGACCAGGCCGGTGGAGGTGTTGAGCAGGCCGATGACCAGGGTGCGCAGGCCGAGCCGGGCGGCGCCGGCCACCCGCATCTCGCCGCCGAGCACGTACACCGCGGCCAGCGCGAAGATCACGCTGACCAGTGGGGAGGTGACCGTGCCGAACACCGCGCCCAGCCACTGCGGGCCGTCGGTGATGGCGCGCTGCACCAGGGTGGCCACGGTGAACGGGACCGCGATCTCCAGGCACATCACGCCGGCGTTGTAGACCACGTGGTCGCCGCCGCGCCTGCCGAGCTGGGCGCCGAGCCCGGCGACCAGGTGCGCGGCCAGCACCACTTCGAACGGGGCCACCAGCAGGCCGATGACCAACGGGATCTCGGTGAAGGAGATGGTCCAGCCGACGGTGCGCACGTCGACGTCGATGGTCAGCTGTTCGGCCAGCAGGAAGGCGGCGGCCAGCAGCGGGCCGATCCAGAGCAGCTGCGCGTCGAGCTCGGTGGGCAGCCAGTAGGAGACCGCGGCCGCGGCGCTGACGCCGACCAGCAGCACGACCATGGAGAACCGGGTGAACGCCCGGCCGCGGGCGGCGTGGTCCAACGGGCTCGCCAGCGGACGCGGTGCGTCAGGGGGCGAGTCCGGGTCCAGTGGCCGTCGGCGATCCGACATCCACCCTCCTTACACCTCGATTTGCAGCTTGCAAACCGCATCAACAGCCGATCGTGACTGACGTACGGCCGCTTGACCAGAGCGATGACGGAGCGTTCTCACCCAACTGGCGAAGGCGCCCGGGTAGTGGTGTCACAGATGGGGGAGCAACGCAATGACACCGGGGGGTTTGACCTGCAACTTAGCCCGATCAGATGAAGGTCAACCGGCCCTGAGTGTGAACGTCTGGCCACCACAAGGGTCACTCCGCGTGGTTTCGGCCACAGCCCAGCGGCTCCCCGGACGACCGCACGCTCATCACCTCAGCTGCTCAATGACATCTTTTTCTCCTATTGGACTGCGCCAATGTCTCGAAGAAGAATCGGCCGCATGACAAGCGGAGCACTTCCCACCGTCCCCCTCGGCCGCACCGGCATGGACATCACCAGGGTCGGCTTCGGCGCCTGGGCCATCGGCGGCGCCGGCTGGGCGTACAGCTGGGGAGCCCAGGACGACGCCGACTCGATCGCCGCCATCCGGCACGCGGTCGCGGGCGGCGTCAACTGGATCGACACCGCCGCGGTGTACGGCCTCGGCCACTCCGAGGAGGTCGTCGCGGCCGCGCTGCGGGACATCCCGGCAGCCGAGCGCCCGTACGTCTTCACCAAGTGCGGCATGGTCTGGGATCCGGCGAACCCGGCCACCGAGCCCACCGCCGTCGCCGCGCCGGCCAGTATCCGCCGCGAGGTGGAGGGGTCGCTGCGCAGGCTGGGCACGGAGCGGATCGACCTGTACCAGGTGCACTGGCCGGCCGGGGACGGCACGAGCCTGGAGGAGTACTGGCAGACGATGCTGGACCTCAAGGCGGAGGGCAAGATCCGCGCGGCCGGGCTGTCCAACCACAGTGTGGAGCAGCTGACCCTGGCGGCGAAGCTGGGACACGTGGACACCCTGCAGCCGCCGTTCTCCGCGATCCAGCGCGACACGGCCGCCGAGGTGCTGCCGTGGTGCGCCGCGCACGAGACCGGGGTGATCGTCTACAGCCCGATGCAGGCCGGTCTGCTCACCGGCGCGTTCAGCCGGGAACGGGCGGCCGCGCTGCCCGCCGACGACTGGCGCTCCCGCAGCGACCACTTCACCGGCGCGGGACTGACCGCGAACCTGGTGCTGGCCGAGGCGCTGCGGCCGGTGGCGCGGCGGCACGGGGTGAGCCAGGGCGCGGTGGCGGTGGCGTGGACGCTGTCCTGGCCAGGGGTCACCGGCGCGATCGTGGGCGCGCGCAACCCGGCGCAGATCGACGGCTGGCTGCCGGCCGGCGCGCTGGAGCTGACCGGGGCGGACCTGGCGGAGATCACCGAGGCGATCATCAGCACCGGCGCGGGCAGCGGTCCGGCACGGCCCTGACACGGCCCGGACACGATCGGCAACGGCCAGGACACAGGACGGTGACGCCGGTTAACCCCGCCATGACTGTCCACGATGGACAGACCACCTGGAGATCAACAATCAACAGGAGGTCCGGCTTCGTGGAGGTTCGCATCACGCACATCCACCTGAGCGGTGGCGAGACCTACCGGCACATCCAGTCGGTGCGCTGGCAGAACGCCGACAACAGCAGTGAGTGGGACACCGACAGCACGGCCACCATGGTCAGCCGCCTCCGCCGCGGCTGGCGGATGTTCATCTGGAGCGGCTGGAGCAAGGTGGAGGTGGTGGCGGTCGGCGGCCGGTACCTCAACACCGAGGCGGGCGAGCTGATGAAGCTGCCCCGGTTCTAGCCGGTGTTCTTCTGGCCGTAGCGGCGGCGCAGGTGCACCTCGACCAGGTTGAGGAAGGCGTCCACCTCGTCCGGGTCGTAACCGGAGCCGGTGTGCTCGGTGAACCGGACCCGGCGCACGTCGTGCGGGGTGAGCGTGTCCGCGCCGATCAGGGTGCCCTCGATCCGGTCCAGGAAGGCGTCTACCTCGTCCTCGTCGTAGCCGCGGCGGTCGCCCCCGGCCAGGTGGAACCCGACGTTGTGCACGTCCTCGGCGGTCAGCGCCGCCGGGGACGGGCCACCGCGCACCGGGACCAGCTGCGGCCGGGGCGCCGCGGCCCGCTGCAGGGCCACCGCGACCTGGTCGAGGAAGGCGTCCACCCCGCCCCGGTCGTAGCCACCCCGCCCCACCGGCGCCGCCGAGAACTCCACCGCCTGAACCTGTTGCGGCGTCAGGTCATCCGCCCCGCGCAAGGTCGCCTGCACCCGCGCCAGGAAGGCGTCCACCTCGCGCTCGTCGTAGCCGGCCGCGCCCGGCTTGGGCCGCTGGAACCCGACCTCGGCCACGTCCGCGGCGGTCAGCCTGCCCTGCTCGGCCAGCGCCCGCTTCTCCAGCACCGTGGCCACCAGGTCGAGGAACAGCTCGACCTCGTCCCGGTCGTAGCCGTTGCCGTCCACCGGCGCAGGCGGGAACCGCACCTTCAGCACGTCCTGCGCGGTGATGCCGTCCTGCCCGCGCAGGGTGTCCGCGATCCGCACCAGGAACGCGTCCACCGGCGGCTCGTCATACCCCTTCACATCCGACGGCGGCCGGTGGAACCGGACATCACGCACGTCCTCGGGAGTCAGCGTCATGGCGCCTCCAGGAGACCTAAGTGCGGCCATACTGCCCCGGTTTCGACACGACGGAACTCCGCCTGTCGGCCCAGCCACACACCCCCATACGGATGGCGGCGGCAGGCGGTTCACCCGCCGCCCCAAGGGCGTGGCGAGGAGCTCCTAGACCGCTCACCACACCTCCTGTCACTCAGCGGCGACCGCTGATGATCACCACGGTCCCGCCGGGTTCCGGTTCGGCCAGCCGGTCCACTCGCCAGGCGCCCGCGCCGCCGGCCAGTCTGCCCAGGTTGACCAACAGTTTCGGCCGGGCCGGGCCGGTGAGCACCACGCGGTTGCCTGCCGCCGGCTCGGCACCACCGCTGGGCTCGAACAGCAGCTCGCCGCGCGCCCCGGTACGCAGTGAACCGGGGATGCCCGAGATCGCGACCTGAACCCGGCTGCCCGGCGGCAGGGCCGTCAGACCGGTGTCCACCGTGACTGTGTCCTCTTCGACCGCACTGACCACGCCGACCAGACCGGTCGGGCCTGCCACCAGATCTCCGATGGCCACCGGGTCGCCGGGTTCGGGGCGGATCCGCGCCGTGCCGGGGCCGGTCAGCGCCTCCAGCGTGCCGGCCTGGATCGCCGGGTCCGCGGTGCCCGCGGCCAGCGGCTCCGTCGTCCACGTGCTTCCGGAGGACAGCGTGAGCCGCGTGTTCCAGGCGCCGGCTCCGGCGGGCAGCACCGCCCAGATCGCGGCGTCGGCCGACCACCAGCACGTTGCGCCGCAGGCCGGTGGAGGCCTGGGCGAAGAGGAGGTGCACCCGGTCGGCCTGCGCGATGCCGCGCCCGGCCTGCCGCCACACCTGTTCGGCCCGCCGGGACAGGTCCCGGTCCGCCGCCAGCTCGCCGCGGGCCGGCCACTGCCCCACCGGGGCCGCCGCGGTCACCCGCTCCGGCGCGGACGCGCCACCGAGGACGGACCAGAGGCCGGCTGTGGTCACGACCACGGTGGCCACCACGGCCAGCAGCGCCACCCGCTGCCTGCGCTGCTCGGACCGCCTGCGACGGCATGCCCTGATCACCTCGTCCACCTGACCTTGCCCGCAGTTCGGGCCCGAGCCGCGCGGTGGCCAGCTCCACGCGCAGCCGCGACTCCACCAGGTCCTGTCCCGGTGCGTTCACCACAACTCCCTGATCCGAGCCAGTCCCCTGCTGGTCAGCGACTTCACCGTGCCGACCGTGCAGCCAAGCTCCCTGGCGGTCTGGGGCTCGGACAGGTCGAAGAGGAACCGGGCCACCACCGCCGCCCGTTGCCGCGGCGGCAGCAGTCGCCGCACCGCAAGGACATCGCCACGCTCGGCCACCGAGGGCGAGAAGTCCTCCACCCGCTCAGGCGCCGCGGTGATCCGCCACTGCTTGCGTGCGGCGGCGCGGAGGAACTCGTGCAGCACCGCCTTGCGGGCATAGGCCATCTGGTTGTCCACGGCGACGCGCCGCCATCGGCGCAGGCAGCGCAACAGCGCCTCCTGCACGACCTCCTCGGCGTCCCACCGGCTGCCGGTCAGGATCGGCCTCCACCGCACACCCCCCTCCCGTTCCCTGGACCTTCCCCCTACAGGCCCTAGACCCGGTGAAGGCACGGAACGGTTGCCACCCCATTCGGGTGACGTCAGTGGCTCAGAGTGCGGCCAACACGAGAACACCCCCGTGACCTGTTCTTACCGGTCACGGGGGTGTTCTCGCTGGTGTGGCAGGTGAAGGATTCGAACCTTCGGAGCTTTCGCGACGGATTTACAGTCCGCTCCCTTTGGCCACTCGGGCAACCTGCCAGTGCAGCTGATCTCTCGGCTGCAGGAAGCAGCTTACATACCCCTGGGCAGGGGCGTGCAAGCGGGTATCCAGCGGGTACCGTCTTGGCCCTCAGGAGCCTCCTTCGGGGGCTTGAGTTCACAGCTGGGAGAGGTGCGGCAACGTGGCGGACCCGTCATTCGACGTGGTGAGCAAGGTCGAGCGGCAGGAGGTGGACAACGCGGTCAACCAGGCCACCAAGGAGCTGTCCACCCGGTTCGACTTCCGGGGTGTCGACGCGAAGGTCAACTGGGTCGGTGAGGACGGGATCGCGATCCAGGCGGAGACCGAGGAGCGGTGCCTGGCGGCGATCGAGGTGCTCAAGGAGAAGCTGATCAAGCGGGGGATCTCGCTCAAGGCGTTCGAGGTGGGCGAGCCGCAGCTGTCGGGGAAGATCTACAAGGTCACCGGCAAGGTCATCGAGGGCATCGCATCGGACAAGGCCAAGGAGATCGCCAAGGCGGTCAGGGACGAGGGTCCCAAGGGCGTCCAGGCGCAGATCCAGGGTGACCAGCTGCGGATCACCGGCAAGAAGAAGGACCACCTGCAGGACGTCATCGCGATGCTCAAGTCCAAGGACTTCGGGATCGCGTTGCAGTTCACGAACTACCGCTGACGCGTGGGCCGCCCCGGTCGCGCGCCGGGGCGGCCAAGCGGGGATGGCATCGAACACTCTTCAACCGCAGCTCCACCCATCTGGACTACCGTGGTTTTCACCAGCGTCGGTAGGACAAGGTGGGGGCGATGAAGGGGATCATCCTGGCCGGGGGCAGCGGAACTCGGCTGCACCCGATCACCCAGGCGGTGTCGAAGCAGCTGCTGCCGGTCTACGACAAGCCGATGGTGTACTACCCGCTGTCCACGCTGATGCTGGCCGGCATCCGGGAGATCCTGCTCATCTCCACGCCCGCCGATCTGCCGATGTTCCAGCGGCTGCTGGGCGACGGCTCCCAGTTCGGGCTGCGCCTGTCCTACGCCGAGCAGCCCCAGCCGAACGGGCTGGCCGAGGCGTTCATCATCGGCGCCGACTTCGTTGGCGACGACGACGTGGCGCTGGTGCTGGGCGACAACATCTTCTACGGCCAGGGTTTCTCCCGGCAGCTCCAGCAGCTGGTCGGCGGCCTCGACGGCTGTGTGCTCTTCGGCTACCCGGTCAAGGACCCCGAGCGCTACGGCGTCGGCGAGGCGGACGCGGACGGCAACCTGGTCTCCATCGAGGAGAAGCCGAAGCGGCCCCGGTCCAACCGGGCGATCACCGGGTTGTACTTCTACGACAACGAGGTGGTCCGGATCGCCAAGGAGCTGACCCCGTCGGCCCGTGGCGAGCTGGAGATCACCGACGTCAACCTGGCCTACCTCAAGCAGGGCCGGGCCAAGCTGCTCGACCTGGGCCGCGGCTTCGCCTGGCTGGACACCGGCACGCACGACTCGCTGCTGGAGGCCGGGCAGTTCGTGCAGGTGCTGGAGCACCGGCAGGGCGTGCGGATCGCCTGTCTTGAGGAGATCGCGCTGCGCATGGGCTACATCGACGCCGACGCCTGCTACGCGCTGGGCGCGGGGCTGGCCAAGTCGGGTTATGGCCAGTACGTGATGGACGTGGCGCTCAACGCCGGCGCCAGCCCGGCGGCTCAGTAGCGGCCGTAGCCGCCGCTGCGGGCCATCTCCTCCAGCCGCCGGATCCGGTCCTCGATCGGCGGGTGGGTGGAGAACCAGCGCGCCATCGACTCGCCTGCCCGGAACGGGTTGGCGATCATCAGGTGGGACTGGGACATCAGCTGCGGTTCCGGCGCCAGCGGCGCGGCCTGGGTGCCGAGCTCCAGCTTGCGCAGCGCCGAGGCCAGTGCGAGCGGGTCGCCGGTGAGCGCCGCACCCGACTCGTCCGCCTGGTACTCCCGCGAGCGGCTCACCGCGAGCTGCACCACACCGGCGGCCACCGGGCCGAGGATGGCGATCAGCAGCACCGCCAGCGGGCCTGGCCGGTCCTCGTCGCTGCCGCCGAAGAACCCGGCGAACATGGCGATGTTGGCCAGGAAGGTCACCACGCTGGCCAGCGCGCCAGCCACCGAGGAGATCAGGATGTCCCGGTTGTAGACGTGCGCCAGCTCGTGCCCGAGCACCGCGCGGAGCTCGCGCTCGTCCAGCAGCTCCAGGATGCCGGTGGTGCAGCAGACCGCGGCGTTGCGCGGGTTGCGCCCGGTGGCGAAGGCGTTCGGCGCGACGGTCGGGCTGATGTAGAGCCGGGGCATCGGCTGCCGGGCCGAGGTGGCCAGCTCGCGCACGATCCGGTACATCCCCGGCTGCTCCCACTGGGAGGCCGGCCTGGCGTGCATGGCGCGCAGCGCGAGCTTGTCGGAGTTGAAGTACGCGTAGGCGTTCACCGCCAGCGCGCCGAAGAGCGCGACCCACAGCCAGACGCCGCCGAAGAGCGAGCCGACCAGGATGATCAGCGCGCTCAGCCCGCCGAGCAGCAGGGCCGTCTTGAGCCCGTTGTAGTGACTTCGCATGGTCCCTTCGGCCTCCTCCCGGCCTCGTCGGACGAACCGGCCTACTGACCAGTCAACGTGTGAAAGGGGCGTCAGGTTCCTGGGCGGCCCGGCCTGCCGCCCCTTGGCGCGGCCTCCGGGGCCGGTTCGGCCGCCGGGTCCAGCGGTGGCGGCGGGGGCGCGGCGGCCACCCACTCGCCCAGCCGGTCCCGTTCGTGCACCAGTTCGGCGACCGCGCCCTCGCCTTCGGCCGACCCGGTGCCGGGATAGCCGAAGTCGGGGGCCCAGTGCAGGGCGTCGAACGGGCAGACCTCCACGCAGATCCCGCAGTAGAGGCACTGGCCGTAGTCGATGGCGAAGCGGTCCAGCACGTTGACCTGCCTCGGCCGGGCGGCCCCGGGCGGCTGTGTGGTCTCGGTGTGCGAGGTGATGTGGATGCACCAGTCCGGGCACTCCCGCACGCACAGCATGCAGACCGTGCAGTTGGCCTCCAGCAGCGCGATGACCCCCCGGGTCCGCGGCGCCAGGTCCTCGGGATTGGTCACTGGTCTCCCTCTTCTCGACGCGGTCCCCACTCGGGGCCGGGCACTCCTGGCGGCGCGATCCGCCTGCGGCTGGGCGCGCCGGAGCCGTCCTCGCCGGGTTCCAGCCTGCCCGGCCACGGCCGCACCACCCTGGCGGCCAGCACGAAGTCCTTGCGCAGCGGGTGCCCGGCGAAGGAGTCCGGCAGCAGCAGCCGTCGTGGGTCCGGGTGCCCGGTGAGCTCCAGGCCGAACATCTCGGCCGCCTCCCGCTCGTGCCAGGCCGCGCCCGCCCACACCCCGGCCACGCTGGGCAGCGGCGTGCCCGAGGGCACCTCGGTGCGCAGCAGCAGGCCGGTCCACGGGCCGGGCCGCAGCACGTGCAGGGTCACCGCGTGGCTGGCGCCGACCGCGCCGGGGCGGCCGGCGTCCTCCGCGCCCAGCCAGTCGAACAGCACGCAGCCCAGGTCCTCGCGCGCGTGCCGGGCCGCGGCGGCCCAGGACGCCACCGGCACGTGCGCGGTGCTCTGCCCGAAGGCCGTCTTCACGGTGACCCCCGGCAGCAGCGCGGCCAGCTCCTCGGCCGTGGCCAGCGCGGTCATGCCCGCACCAGCTTGTGCAGCGCGACCATGCCCTCCAGCAGCGCCTCCGGGCGCGGCGGGCAGCCGGGCACGGCCACGTGCACCGGGAGCAGCTGGTCGATGCCCTTGGTGACCGCGTAGGAGTCCCAGTACGGGCCGCCGGTGTTGGAGCAGGCGCCGACGGAAAGCACGTACTTCGGTTCGGGCATCTCGCGGTAGGTGGCCAGGATCGCGGGCAGCATCACGTCGGTCACCGTGCCGGAGACCACCAGCACGTGCGCCCGCTCCGGCCCCCCGGTGGGTTCGATTCCGTATCCGGCCAGGTCGGCGCCATGCAGGGCGGCCATGACCTCCACCCCGCAGCAGGCGAGGCCGAGATCAAGGACGGTGACCTGGTAGGAGGTCCCCCAGTCCAGCTCAACAGCGGTGTTCACAGCTGCCGAGGGTAAAAGACCGCCCACTTGGAGCAGCGATTGACATGGGTTTTGTAGGCGGACCGTAGCTAGTTGATTACGGAAAGAGAGTACCCTGGCCAACGGCAACTGCGACTCGAGAGGGGCCGATCCCAGTGGCTGAGGCGGGCTCTGCGTACCGGGTTAAATTCCGCGGCATAGCCGACGAGCTCCGATCCGCGATCTCCTGCGGCAAGTACCCGCCCGGCTCGCGCCTCCCCGGCGAGAACGAGCTCATGGAGCGGCACGGCGCGGCGAGGATGACGGTTCGGGCGGCGTTGGAGGTTCTGAAGAACGAGGGTCTGACCTGGTCCCGCCGGGGCTCGGGGGTCTACGTCCGGGACGACCGGCCGATCAGGCGCAACTCGCCGCAGCGCCTGCGCGGGGACCGCAGCGCGTCCTGGCCGAGCCGGTGGGAGACCGACCTGACCGGCCGGACGCTGACCATCGACAGTGTCGAGGTGGCCGAGGAGCAGGCGCCGCACTACGTGGCGCGGGTGCTCGGGCTGCACGAGCCAGCCAGGGTCTGGGCGCGGCGGCGGCGCAACCTGGTGGACGGCCACCCGGTGATGCTCTCGGTGTCCTACTTCCCGGCCTCACTGGTCGCCGGTTCGGCGCTCACCAGGGCCAATCCGGGTCCTGGCGGGGTGTACGCCCGGCTCCGCGAGCTGGGCAAGCCTGCCGCGGCCTTCCGGGAGGAGATCCGGGCCAGGATGCCGCGCGGCGAGGAGGCCAAGGCGCTGCGGCTGGAGCCGGGCACCCCGCTGGTGGTGATCGTGCGCACCGCCTTCACCACCACCGGCGAGGCGATCGAGGTCACCGAGATGACCCTGGACGCGGGTTCCTACGTGCTGGAGTACGAGTTCCCGGCCTGAGCAGCCAGACGTAACGCCGGTCGCGGCGGCCTCGACACCGATCCCGGGGTGGACGTGGCAGAGACACCGAGCCCGGAAGACGGGCAGCGGCGACCGGCGCCGAGCTTCGCCGACTGGCGCAAGGAGCTGTTCACCGCCTTGGGCGCGCTGGTGGGCCTGGTGACCGTGACGGTCACCGGGTTCAAGGTGGACCCGGCGACCCCGGACGGCCGCCGGGTGCTGACCGTGGTGGTGCTGTTCGGCGTTGGCGCCTTCCTGCTGGTGTGGCTGGCCTGGGGCCGCAGGCACGGCCGCCACGGCAGGCCGCGCAGCCTGCTGCTGGCCGCGGGCTGTGTGCTCGCGCTGGCCGGTGGGCTGGTGCTGGCGCTGCCCCGCGCCGAATCGTCCGGCCAGCCGCCTGCCGCCTCCCAGGGCGCGGGCAGCGGGCAGACCAGCGTGCCGGCCACCGACGCCCCGCCGAGCTCGACCTCGGCCGGGCAACCGGGCAGCAGCACTCCCGGCCCCAGCTCCAGCCCCAGCGGCCTGCCGGGACAGCCACCGCCGACCGTCACCAGCACGACCGGCTCCGCGACCAGCTCGCCGGCGCGGCCCGGCCCGTCACCCAGCACCACCGACCGCCTGCTGGACGGCCCCGGCCCGGCCACCGGGCAGGCGCCGCCGGTGAGCCACCAGCACGAGGTCACGCTGAACACCACGCCCGGCGACGACTCGGTCTGGATGGACTACTGGCGGCAGCAGCACGAGCGTGACGGCGACCTGAACATGGACCGGAACGGGATCTTCACCGCGCTGGGCGCGCAGCTGACCGTCATGTCCGGCAGCGCGGAGCCGGACTGGTTCGCCTGCCGCAACGCCACCGGCATGACCACCCGCGCGGAGTTCTCCGCACTGCGGGTGGACGGGCACCTGTGCGCCCGGAGCCGGGAGGGTCGCTACGCCCGGCTCCGGGTGATCGCACTGCCGAGCTCGCCGAACAGCAACGGCCGGTTCATCTTCTACGGCCTGGTCTGGCACCGAGGGCCGTGAAGGTCAGCCACGCAGCTCGAGGGTGCAGCACTTGGGGCCGCCGCCGGACTTGCGCAGCTCGGAGATGTCCACGTACTTCGGCTCGAAGCCGCGCATCGCCAGGCGTTCGCCGAGGGCGGTGGCCTCGGTGGGCAGGATGACGTTGCGGCCGTCGGAGACCGCGTTGAGGCCCAGGCAGGCCGCGTCCTCGGCGGTGGCCAGCACGGCGTCCGGGAACAGCCAGCGCAGCACCTGCTGGGAGCCGGTGGAGAAGGCCTCCGGGTAGTAGACGACCAGGCCCTGCTCCGGGCGGTCGTCGAGCACCGCGAGGGCGGTGTCCAGGTGGTAGTAGCGCGGGTCGACCAGCTGCAGGGAGACCACCGGGACGCCGAGCACCTCCTGGGCCTCGGCGTGCGCGCCGGGGTCGGTGCGGAAGCCGGTGCCGGCCAGCAGCAGGCGGCCGGTCCAGGCGAAGTCGCCCTCGGCCTCGTTGACGCTGGCCGGCATGACCACGTCGCGGTAGCCGTTGGCCAGGAACCACTGGCGGAAGTGCTCGGCCTCGTCCGCGCGCTGCGGGGCGCGGAAGCGGGCGCCCAGCACCCGGCCGTCGACCACGGTGCCGGAGTTGGCCGCGAAGACCATGTCGGGCAGGCCTGGGGCGGGCTCGATCACCTCGACCTGGTGGCCGAGGGACTCGTAGGCGGATTTCAGGGCAGTCCACTGCTCCAGCGCCCGGTCCGCGCTGACCGGCTGGCTGGGGTCCATCCAGGGGTTGATCGAGTACTCCACCGTGAAGTAACGCGGCGGGCACATCAGGTAACGACGACGAGTCGGCGTGCGGACCGCTGGGGCGGCGGTCGCGGAGGTCTCCACCGAGGCGGCGGGCGAGACGTCGAGAGCGGAGGACATGATTCGAAATGTAAATGGCCACCTGACGTTCGTTCAACACCGCATTGTGCCCGGATTGGGGCAGAATGTTGCGCATGGACACCATCGACCATCGAATCATTTCGTGCCTGGTCGCCGACGCCCGATCGAGCTACGCGGAGATCGGTTCCAGCGTCGGTCTGTCCGCCCCCGCGGTGAAGCGCCGGGTGGACAAGTTGCTGGATACGGGCGTGTTACGTGGCTTCACCGCGGTGGTCGACCCGGAGGCGCTCGGCTGGGGCACGGAGGCCTTCGTGGAGGTGCACGGACAGGGCAACGTGACCCCCGGCAAGATCCGCGCCGGGCTGGAGTCGCTGCCCGAGGTGGTCGCCGCCTACACCGTCTCCGGCTCGGCCGATGCCATCGTGCACCTGCGTGCCGGGGACATCCACCACCTGGAGACCGCGCTGGAGCGGCTGCGCGCGCTGGACTTCGTGGACCGCACGGTCTCCACGGTCATCCTCTCCACCCTGCTGGAACGCCCGCCCGCGCCGGAGCCCCCTCGCTGAAGAGGCGTAAATCACCGGCCGGAACGGCAATTGGCCACTCCGATACGGCAGGATCACCGCCATGTCAGCTGAGGTGCTCCTGGAGCAGCGCGACCGGGTGGCGATCATCACGGTCAACGCCCCCGACCGCCGCAACGCCCTGACCCCGGCCATCTCCACCCGCCTCGCCGAGGCGGTCACCGCCTGCGAGCAGAACGGCGACATCCACGCCGTGGTGGTCACCGGCGCCCCGCCCGCCTTCTGCGCGGGCGCGGACCTGACCGCGCTGGGCGAGTCTCGCGAGTCCGGGCTGCGCACCATCTACGCCGGTTTCCTGGCCGTGGCCAACTGCGCGCTGCCCACCATCGCCGCGGTGAACGGGGCCGCGGTCGGCGCGGGCCTGAACCTCGCGCTGGCCTGCGACGTGCGGCTGGCCGGTCCGCTGGCCCGCTTCGACGCCCGCTTCCTGCAGCTGGGCATCCACCCCGGCGGCGGCATGACCTGGATGCTCAACAAGATCGTCGGTCCGCAGACCGCGACCGCGATGGCGCTGTTCGGCCAGATCCTGGACGCCGAGGCGGCCGAGAAGACGGGCCTGGTGTGGGCACGGACACCAGGTGAACCGGCAGATGTGGTGGCCGCGGCGGTAGAGCTGGCGGCCGCTTCTGCCGGAGCGCCACGGGAACTCGTGCTGGCCACCAAGCAGTCCATGCGCCGCACCGCCGCGGTGGCCGAGCACGCCGAGGCGGTGGAGGTCGAGCTGGTCTCCCAGCTCATCTCCATGAACAGCCCGGCCTTCGCCGAGCGCCTGGCCGCGATGAAGGCCCGGATCAGCGGGAAGTGACTGTTACTCTGGAGTAACACCCAGCCTCGGCACAACTATGTGGGATGACGCGTGTGACGTGCGTCTCTCTAATGAGAACACGGCAAGGGCACCCTTACCGTGTTCGAAGCGTTGTCAAGGCAGTACCAGCAACTCCGATCCGTGAGTTCCCCGACGCTGACGGTCCCTGACGCGGACTACCCTCGTTGGGGGGCATCGGTTTTCGATGGCCGATGCAGGCGCGTGAGGTGAAGAGAGGGATCGCGAGCCCATGAGTGTGAGCACCGAGGGCCACGAGACCGCGGAGGTCCGCAAGCTCGACCGAGTGGTCATCAGGTTCGCCGGCGACTCCGGTGACGGCATGCAGCTGACCGGAGACCGGTTCACATCGGAGGCAGCGGCCTTCGGCAACGACCTGGCCACGCTGCCCAACTTCCCCGCCGAGATCAGGGCGCCTGCAGGAACCCTGCCCGGGGTGTCCAGCTTCCAGCTGCACTTCGCCGACTACGACATCCTCACGCCGGGCGACCGGCCGGACGTCCTGGTCGCGATGAACCCCGCGGCGCTGAAGTCCAACATCGCCGACCTGCCGCACGGCGGGATCCTCATCGTCAACACCGATGAGTTCAACAAGCGCAACCTCAGCAAGGTCGGCTACGCCGCGGACCCGCTCGAAGACGGCTCGCTGGAGCCCTACGTCGTGCACAAGGTCGCCATGGCCACCCTGACCCGCGGCGCGCTGGAACCCACCGGGCTGTCGAAGAAGGACGCCGAGCGCGCGAAGAACATGTTCGCGCTGGGCCTGCTGTCCTGGATGTACCACCGGCCGACCGAGGGCACCGAGCGGTTCCTGCGGGAGAAGTTCGCCAAGAAGCCGGACATCGCCGAGGCCAACGTGCTGGCCTTCCGCACCGGCTGGAACTACGGCGAGACCACCGAGGCCTTCGCGGTGACCTACGAGGTCGCCCCGGCCAAGCTGGCCCAGGGCACCTACCGCCAGATCACCGGCAACACCGCGCTGGCCTACGGCATCGTCGCCGCCGGTCAGCGCTCGGAGCTGCCGGTCTTCCTCGGCACGTACCCGATCACGCCGGCCTCGGACATCCTGCACGAGCTGTCCCGGCACAAGAACTTCGGCATCACCACCTTCCAGGCCGAGGACGAGATCGCCGGTATCGGCGCGGCGCTGGGCGCGGCCTACGGCGGCGCGCTGGGTGTGACCACCACCTCCGGCCCCGGTATCGCGCTGAAGTCCGAGACCATCGGCCTCGCGGTGATGACCGAGCTGCCGCTGCTGGTGGTGGACGTGCAGCGCGGCGGCCCGTCCACCGGGCTGCCCACCAAGACCGAGCAGGCCGACCTGTTGCAGGCCATGTTCGGCCGCAACGGCGAGGCGCCCGTTCCGGTGCTGGCCCCGGCCACCCCCGCGGACTGCTTCCAGATGACCATCGACGCCGCGCGGATCGCGCTGAAGTACCGCACGCCGGTGCTGCTGCTCTCCGACGGCTACATCGCCAACGGGTCCGAGCCCTGGCTCATCCCGGACGTGGACACCCTGCCCGACCTGCGGGTCTCCTTCGCCACCGAGGTCAACGCGCCGGACGGCTCCGGCGAGTTCTGGCCCTACCTGCGCGACCCGGAGACCCTGGCCCGGCCGTGGGCCGTGCCGGGCACGCCCGGTCTGGAGCACCGCATCGGTGGTCTGGAGAAGGGCGACGGCCAGGGCAACATCTCCTACGACCCGGACAACCACGACAAGATGGTCCGCCTGCGCCAGGCCAAGATCGACGGCGTGGACGTGCCGGACCTGGTGGTGGACGACCCGACCGGCGACGCCGAGGTGCTCGTGGTCGGCTGGGGCTCGACCTACGGCCCGATCGGCGCGGCCGCGCGCCGGGTCCGCAGGCTCGGCCTCAAGGTCGCGCACGCGCACCTGCGGCACCTCAACCCGTTCCCGAAGAACCTGGGTGAGGTGCTGGGCAGTTACCGCAAGGTGCTCGTCCCGGAAATGAATCTCGGCCAGCTCGCGTTGTTGTTGCGGGCCAAGTACCTGGTGGACGCGATCAGCCACACGAAGGTGGCTGGCACGCCGTTCAAGGCCGAAGAGCTCCAGGACGTGTTCACCGAGATCATCCAGGGGGTCAAGGCATGACCGCTGTCGACATCGGGTTGCCGATCATCGGCGGCCTGGACGGTGTTCCCACCACGGACGAGAAGCAGACCGCGAAGGTCTTCAAGTCCGACCAGGAGGTGCGCTGGTGCCCCGGGTGTGGTGACTACATCATCCTCAACGCCATGCAGAGCTTCCTGCCGGAGCTGGGGCTCAAGCGGGAGAACATCGTCTTCGTCTCCGGGATCGGCTGCTCCTCGCGGTTCCCGTACTACATGAACACCTACGGGGTGCACTCCATCCACGGCCGCGCCCCGGCCATCGCCACCGGGCTGTCGGTGTCCCGGCCGGACCTGTCGGTGTGGGTGGTCACCGGTGACGGCGACGCGCTCTCCATCGGCGGCAACCACCTGATCCACGCGCTGCGCCGCAACGTCAACCTGAAGATCCTGCTGTTCAACAACCGGATCTACGGGCTGACCAAGGGGCAGTACTCGCCGACCTCGGAGGTCGGCAAGGTCACCAAGTCCACCCCGATGGGCTCGCTGGACCACCCGTTCAACCCGATCTCGCTGGCGCTGGGCGCGGAGACGAGCTTCGTCGGCCGGGCGCTGGACTCCGACCGGGCCGGGCTGACCGACGTGCTGCGGCAGGCCGCCCAGCACCGGGGCAGCGCGCTGGTGGAGATCTACCAGAACTGCCCGATCTTCAACGACGGCGCCTTCGACGTGCTCAAGGAGCCGGGCGAGAAGGACCGGCGGATCATCCCGCTGGAGCACGGCAAGCCGATCCGCTTCGGCGCCGAGGGCGAGTTCGGGGTGATCCGGGAGGGTCAGCACGGCTCGTTCGTGGTGCGCAAGGTGGACGAGGTCGGCGAGGACGCGCTGGTGGTGCACGACGCGACCCTGCAGGACCCTAGCTACGCCTTCGCGCTGTCCCGGCTGGGCGGGCAGAACCTGGACTACACCGTGACCGGTGTGTTCCGCTCGGTGCCCCGCCCGACCTACGACGACCAGGCGCGCAGCCAGGTCCAGCAGGCCGTGCAGAGCAAGCCCGCCGACCTGGCCGGGCTGCTTCGCGGCAAGGACACCTGGACCGTGCTGGCCTGACACAGCAACGAAAAAAGCCCCCCGGCGCGTCCAGGGGGCTTTTTTCGTGTCACTGCTTGTCGGGGTCGATCACCGGCTCGAACAGCGAGCGGGACCGCTCACCGCGCGGCGGCGTGGTCGGCTCGGCCGGGGCCACCGGCGGGGGCGGCGGCTGCTCGGCCGGGGTGACCGGACGCGGCGGCGCGGGCGGCACCGGCGGCATCTGGCGCGGCGGCGCGGGCACCGAGGGCGGCACCGGCGGCGCGTTGTTGCCCGAGCTGGCGGCCAGGTGCTGGAAGTAGGCGGTGTCCCTGGCCTGGAGCTCCTGCGGCGGCAACGGCCGCGGCGGGAACTGCGGCGGCGCCACCCGCTGGGCGGGCCGCGGCGAGCGGGACGGCCGGTGGTCGGCCAGCTCGGTATCGGTGACGTCCAGCTCCGGCGGCGCGCTCACCTGCGGCGCGGGCGGGGCGGGCGAGGGCACGGGGCGCTGGGCCTGGCGCGGCTCGGGGTCCTCTTCGAGGGCGTCCAGGATCTCGCTCTTGGGGATGCCGTAGGCCGGGGTCTCCGCCTCGAAGAACAGTGGGCGCTCTTCCTCGTCGGACTTGCCGGGCTGGGCGGCCGGTTCCGGGGTGCGGACCGGGGCGAAGATCGCGGTGGTGGGCTGGTCGGAGCCGCGCGGGGACTGCTGGGCGGCGGTGGGCTGGTCGTCGACGTCCTCCGGGGTGGACCACTGCTGGGTGGCGGCCGGGGCGTCGGGCTGGGCCGGGGTCTCGCGCTGGGCTGAGGTGTCGCGCTGGGCCGGGGACTCGGACTGGGCCGGGGCGTCGGGCTGGGCGGCGGTCCAGGTCAGCTCGGGGGCGGGCTCGTCGGCGTCCTGGCGGGACCACTGCTGGGCCGGGGCGGGCTCGTCGGCCGGGGGCTGGGCGGACCAGCGCTCGGTCGGGGCGGGGACTTCGTCCTCGCGCGGCTCGGGCTCGATGCGCTGGGTGGACCACTGCGGGGTGGGGGCGGGCTCCGGGCGGTCGTCCTCGGCGCGCTGAGCGGACCACTGCTGCGTCTTCGCGGGCTCCTGGCGGCGCGGGGCCTCCTCCGCCGGCTGGCGGTCCTCCTCGGCGCGCGCGGTGGACCACTGCTGGGTGGGCGCGGACTCGGGGCGCTCGTCCTCGGCACGCTGGCTGGACCACTGCTGGGTCTTCGCGGGCTCCGGACGCTCGTCCTCAGCGCGCTGGGCCGACCACTGCTGCGTCTTCGCGGGCTCCGGGCGCTCGTCCTCGGCGCGCTGCGTGGACCGCTGCTGACCGGGGGCGGGGCTGGGCTGGGACCAGGTGGGTTCGCGGCGGCGTTCCCAGGGGGCCTCGGACTGGGTGGTGGGCTCGTGGGCCGGGTCGGGGGTGAACAGGCTGGTCTTCGGCTGGGCCGGCAGGACCGTGGTCTGCTCGGAGCTGCTGGTGACCGGGCGTGGGGCGGCCACGGGGGTCTGCATGGGCTCGAAGACGATGTCGTCGTCCTCGTCGTGCTTGCGCACCACCGTGGGCGGCGGTTGCGGCCTGCGGGACCTTTCCTCTTCCAGCGCGGCCAGCTCGCGGCGGGCGGGGGTGACGAAGAGCACCCAGGTGGCCAGGCCACCGATCACGAATGCGAGCAGGCTCCACAGCCAGACCTGCCCGAACAACGACGACACCGCGACATCCCTCCGGCCTTCTCCATACTTTGCCGAACCCTAACGCGCAGGGCCGTCCGCCGCGTCCTGTTGACCAGGTGGCGGTAGTTGATGTGACGAAGTTACTTGTCGAGCGAACAGCTCTGCGGCGTAGGCTCGGCTGGTGCCGTCCTCGCCCTCTTCCTCGGCCGGTGCGGCCGGGCTGGCATGCGGGGCGGGCGCATACGTGCTCTGGGGTTTCTTCCCCGCCTTCTGGCCCCTGCTGACGCCCGCCGGTTCGGTGGAGATCCTGGCACACCGGCTGGCCTGGACCCTGGCCGTCATGGCGTTGGTCACCCTGATCCTCCGCCGCGGCAAGATCCTGCTGAGCCTCTCCCCCGCCACCTGGGCGCTGGCCGCCGCCGGGGCAGCACTCATCGCGGTGAACTGGGGCACCTACATCTACGGGGTGACCAGCGGGCAGGTGGTGGAAACCTCGCTGGGCTACTTCATCAACCCGCTGGTCTCGGTGCTCTTCGGCGTGCTGGTGTTCAACGAGCGGCTGCGCTGGCCGCAGTGGGTAGCGGTGGCCGTCGGCGGCGCCGCGGTGTGCGTGCTGACCGTCGAGCACGGGCAGGTGCCGGTGATCGCGCTGGTGCTGGCCGCCAGCTTCGGCACCTACGGGCTGCTGAAGAAGACCTCGAAGCTGGCCGCGGTGGACTCGCTGACCGCGGAGAGCGTGGTGCTGGGCCCGCCCGCGATCGTGTTCCTCATCTGGCTGGGTCTGGCGGGGCAGGGCACCTTCCTCGGCGCGGGCACCGCGCACGACCTGCTGCTGGCGGTCACCGGGCCGATCACCGCGCTGCCGCTGCTGCTGTTCAACGTGGCCGCGCGCCGGGTCTCCATGACCACGCTGGGCATCCTGCAGTACCTCGCGCCGATCCTGCAGTTCGCCTGGGGCGTGCTGGTCATGCACGAGCCGATGTCGCCGGGCCGCTGGACCGGGTTCGCGCTGGTGTGGGTGGCGGTGCTGGTGTTCACCGTGGACGGGGTACGCGCGGCCAGGGCTTCCAGGGCGGCGACGCTGCGGAGCCGGGCGGAACCGGCCCCGCAGACCTCCTGAACTACTGGGAGCGGGCCACCACGAAGTTCGCCAGCGCGGACAGCGCCGAGCGGGCCGGGCAGTCCGGCAGGTCCACCAGGGCGGCGTGCGCGCGCTCGGAGTACTCGCTGAGGGTCTTGCGGGCCTCTTCCAGGCCCGAGGACGCCCGCAGCAGCTCCAGCGCCTCCTCGACCTCGGCGTCGGTCTCCAGCGGCCGGGACAGCAGCTCGCGCAGCCGGGCGCCGGAGACGTGGTCGTCGGCCAGCGCGTAGAGCATCGGCAGCGTGCGCACGCCCTCGCGCAGGTCGGTGCCGGGGGTCTTGCCGGACTCCACCGCGGGCGAGGCGATGTCGATGATGTCGTCGGAGATCTGGAAGGCCGCGCCGATCACGTCGCCGTACCGGCGCAGCGCCTCGACCTGCTGGTCCGGCACCCCGGCGAACATGCCGCCGAAGCGGCCGGCGGTGGCGATCAGCGAACCGGTCTTCTCGTCGATCACCGACAGGTAGTGCGTGACCGGGTCCACGCCCTCGGCCGGGCCGACGGTCTCCCGCATCTGGCCGGTGACCAGCTCGGCGAAGGTGTTCGCGATGATCCGGGCCGCGTCCGTGCCCAGGTCGGCCACCAGCCTGGAGGCGTGCGCGAACAGGAAGTCGCCGGTGAGGATGGCCACCGAGTTGTTCCAGCGGGCGTTGGCGCTGAGCGCGCCCCGCCGCATCGGCGCCTCGTCCATCACGTCGTCGTGGTAGAGCGTGGCCAGGTGGATCAGCTCCACCACGACGGCCGAGGTGATGACCTCCTGGCGGCTCGGGTCGCCGAAGTGGGCGGCCAGGAGGGCGAAGAGCGGGCGGATTCGTTTTCCGCCCGCCTCCATCAGGTGCAGGGAGGCCTCGGTCGCGAAGTCGAGGTCGCTGCGGACCGAGTCCTGCAGCACTGCCTCGACCGCGGCCAGTCCGGCAAGGACCGTGGCCTCGAGGTCGGGGTCGGCCAGCACGATGCCGGCGCCCCGACCGGCCTGCTCACTCGTCGTCACACTTGCAGCCTACGTAGGCCTCAGAACGCGAACACCCCGAGGTCCGCCCAGTTGAGGGCGAACTGCGGGACGACTCCGAGCAGCAAGGTCACGGTCACACCGAGTGTGATGGCCATGACCGTGAACGCCCCCGGCACGGTGACCGTGGGACCGTCCTCCTTCGGCTCCTGGAAGTACATCAGCACGATGATCCGCAGGTAGAAGAACGCGGCCACCGCGCTGGTCACCAGGCCGACCACCACCAGCGGCGCGGCCCCGTCCTCGATCGCCGCCGCGAACACCACGAACTTGCCGATGAACCCGCTGGTGAGCGGGATGCCGGCCAGTGCGAGCAGCAGGAAGGAGAACACCGCGGCCACCAGTGGCGACCGCTTGGCCAGACCGGCCCACTGCTTGATGTCGGTCGCCTCGCCGTTGCTGTCCCTGACCAGGCTGATCACGCCGAAGACGGCCAGCGTGGTGAAGCCGTAGGCCAGCAGGTAGAACATCGTGCCGGAGAGGCCCTGCGGGGTGAGCGCGATCGAGCCGACGAGCAGGAAGCCCGCGTGCGCCACCGAGGAGTAGGCGATCATCCGCTTGATGTCGCTCTGCGTGAGACCGAGCACAGCGCCGATGACCATGGACACGATGGCCACCGCCCAGAGCACGTACTGCCACTCCCAGCTGCTGGACTTCAGCGCCACCTGGAACACCCGCAGGATCGCGCCGAAGGCCGCCACCTTGGTGCAGGCGGCCATGAACGCGGTCACCGGCGTGGGCGCGCCCTGGTAGACGTCCGGGCTCCAGGTGTGGAACGGGCCGACCGCCGCCTTGAACAGCAGGCCGACCACCAGCAGCCCGACCCCGGCGAAGAGCAGGGTGTCGGAGCGCTCGTTGCCCGCGGCCGCGTTGGCGATCGCGGCCAGGTTCACCGAGCCCGCGTAGCCGTAGAGCAGCGCCAGGCCGTAGAGGAAGAACGCCGAGGCGAACGCGCCGAGCAGGAAGTACTTGACCGCGGCTTCCTGCGAGATGAGCCTGCGCCGGCGGGCCAGCGCGCACAGCAGGTACAGCGGGAGGCTGAGCACCTCCAGCGCGATGAACATGGTCAGCAGGTCATTCGCCGCGACGAAGGTCATCATGCCGCCGAGGGCGAACAGCGCCAGCGGGAAGACCTCGGTCTGCATGCCGCTGGTGGCCGCCTGGGCGCGGTCCTGGACGGTGCCGGGGCGGATCGCGGCGTGCGCCACGAAGTAGCCGCCGCGCTCCACCGAGCGGTCTGCGATCAGCAGGATCGAGCCGAAGCCCAGCGCCAGCAGCGTGCCCCACAGGAACAGCGTGGGGTAGTCCACCGCCAGCGCCTTGGCCATCGGCAGCACACCGGTGCCGTTCTCGCCCAAGCCCTTCACGACCAGCACCACCGCGGCGGCGGCGATCGAGAACAGGCTCAGGAACACCTGCACCGACCAGCGCAGGTGCCGCGGCAGCAGCGCCTCGAACAGCACCGAGACACAGGCCGCGCCGAGCACGATCAGCACCGGCACCATGTGCTCGAGCAGGAAGTCCGGCAGGTCCAGCAGCTGCTGAGGCTGCTGTTGTGCCAGGTGAGTCAGGGTCACCACGTCACTTGCCTTCCTTCACCAGGTCCTGCTGCCCGGCCTCGGTCATCGTCGCGCCGACGGACGGGTTGATCACATCGAGCACCGGCTTCGGGTAGACCCCGAGCGCGATGATCAGCACCACCAGCGGGGTCAGCACCGCGATCTCCCGCTTGGACAGGTCAGGCACCTTGGCCTTGGCCGTCTCCGAGCTGGGATCCACCGCGGAGCCGGGGCCACCGGCCAGGCCCACCAGCGCGTTGCCGCGCACCGGGCCCTGCATGACCCGCTGGTAGGCCCACAGCACGTACAGCGCGGCCAGCACCATGCCGACCGTGGCGATGATGGTGAACACCGGCTCCCTCGGGAACGACCCGATCAGCACCAGGAACTCGCTGACGAAGGAGTTGGTGCCGGGCAGCGCCAGCGAGGAGAGCCCGGCGATGAAGAACATGCCGCCGAGCACCGGGGTGAGCTTGGCCATGCCGCCGTAGTCGCTGAACTGCCTGGAGCCACCGCGCGCGATCACCATGCCGACCACCAGGAAGAGCATGCCGGTGGAGAGGCCGTGGTTGACCATGTACAGCACCGCGCCGGAGATCGACTGGGTGCTGAAGGCGAAGATGCCCAGCGCGATGAAGCCGAAGTGCGCGATCGAGGTGTAGGTGACGAACCGCTTCATGTCGGTCTGTCCCGCGGCCAGGATCGCGCCGTAGATCACGCCGATCACCGCCAGCGTCAGCACCCACGGCGCCAGGATCCGGCTGGCGTCGGGGAACAGCGAGAGGCCGTAGCGCAGCAACCCGAAGGTGCCGACCTTGTCCAGCACGCCGACCAGCAGCACGCCGACGCCGACCGGGGCCTCGCCACCGGCATCCGGCAGCCAGGTGTGCAGCGGCACCAGCGGCGCCTTGATCGCGAAGGCGATCAGGAAGCCGAGGAACAGCCAGATCTGCACGCCCTGCGGGATGTCCTTGGCAATGCTGACCAGGGTGACCCAGTCGAAGGTGCCCTTGCCCAGCTTGCCGCTGGCCACCACGTACACGCCGATCACCGAGGCCAGCATGACCAGGCCGCCGAAGAGCGAGTACAGGAAGAACTTCATTGCCGCGTACTGCCTGCGCGGCCCGCCGAAGCGGCCGATCAGGAAGTAGGCGGGCACCAGCATCGCCTCGAAGAAGACGTAGAACAGGAACACGTCGGTGGCCGCGAAGACGCCGATCATGAAGGTCTGCATGACCAGCAGCAGGGAGAAGAACCCGGCGACCGTGCGGCCCTCCGGCAGCTTCTCCTCCCAGGCCGCGCCGATCACGATCGGCACCAGCACCGCGATCAGCGCGATCATCACCAGCGCGATGCCGTCCACGCCGAGGGAGAAGCGCACGCCGAAGGCCGGGATCCAGTCCACCCCGAAGGACAGCTGGATCCGGTCCCCGCCGGGGGTGAACCCGGCCCAGGCCACCGCGGCGAGCGCCAGCTCGGCCAGGGCGAAGCCCAGCGCGGTCAGCTTCGCCGCGCGGTCGTTGCCGCGCAGGAACGCCACCACCAGGCCGCCGAGCAGCGGCAGCAGCAGTAGTGCGAGCAGCACGAGGCCGTTCATCCCGCCAACCTCACCATCAGCAGGGCGGCGATCAGGAGGACCGAACCGCCCAGCATGCTCAGCGCGTAGGAGCGCACGAAACCGGTCTGGAGCCGGCGGACCCGGCTCGAGACGCCCCGGAGCAGCACGGCCGTGCCGTTGACCACCCCGTCGACGCCCTTGTTGTCGAAGAAGAGCAGGAACCGCGTGAGCAGGAAGCCCGGGTTCGCGATCAGCCCCTCGTTGATCGAGTTGGCGTAGAGGTCCTTGCGGGCGGCGCGCACCAGGAAGGAGACCTTCTCCGGGCGTTCCACCGGGACCGGCTTGCGGCCGAAGATCAGCCAGGCGGTGAGCGCGCCGAGCGCGGCCAGCGCCACGGTGAGGATCGGCACCAGCGCGTGCGGGATCACCCCGTGCTCAGCCACTTCCAGCTTGCCCAGTGCGGGTTCCAGCCAGGTGGCGAGCCTGCCGCCACTGGCGAAGAAGAAGCCCGCGCCCACCGAGCCGACCGCCAGCACGATCATCGGCACGGTCATGCTGGCCGGGGACTCGTGCGGGTGGTAGTCGCGGCCGTCCGCGGACTTCAGGTTCTTCCACCGCTTCTCGCCGAAGAACACCAGCAGCATCAGGCGGGTCATGTAGAACGCGGTCAGCCCGGCGCCCAGCAGGGCCGCGCCGCCGAAGACCCAGCCGCGCCAGCCGCCCTGGCCCAGCGCCGCCTCGATGATGGCGTCCTTGGAGTAGAAGCCGGACAGCAGCGGGAAGCCGATCAGCGCCAGGTAGCCAAGGCCCCAGGTGACGAAGGTGACCGGCATGTGCTTGGCCAGCCCGCCCATCCGACGGATGTTGCCCTCGTCGTTCATGCCGTGCATCACCGAACCGGCGCCGAGGAAGAGCCCCGCCTTGAAGAAGCCGTGGGTGAGCAGGTGCATGATGCCGATCGCGTACCCGGCCGGGCCGAGGCCGACGGCCAGGATCATGTAGCCGATCTGGCTGACCGTGGAGTAGGCCAGCACCTTCTTGAAGTCGTCGTAGGCGCAGCCGATGATGCACCCGATCACCAGCGTGATCGCACCGATGATGACCACGACCAGCCGGCCGTCCTCGGTGAGGTTGTAGATCGGGTTGGCCCGCGCCACCAGGTACACACCGGCGGTGACCATGGTCGCGGCGTGGATGAGCGCGGAGACCGGGGTCGGGCCCTCCATCGCATCCGGCAACCAGGCCTGCAGCGGGAACTGGCCGGACTTGCCACAGGCGCCCAGCAGGAGCAGCACCGCGATCGCGGTTACCACGCCCGGGGAGAGGTCGCCCGCGCGGGCGAAGACCTCGGTGTACTGGGTGGTGCCCAGGTCCCGGAACATCAGGAAGATCGCCAGCGCCAGGCCGACGTCACCGACCCGGTTCATCAGGAAGGCCTTCTTCGCCGCGGTGGCCGCGGCCGGCTTGTGCTGCCAGAAGGCGATCAGCAGGTAGGAGGCCAGGCCGACGCCCTCCCAGCCCAGGTACAGCGTCACGAAGCTGTTGCCCAGCACCAGGACCAGCATCGCGGCCACGAACAGGTTCAGGTAGGCGAAGAACTTCCGCCGGTCCGCGTCGTGGCTCATGTAGCCGACCGAGTAGATGTGGATCAGCGAGCCCACACCGGTGATCAGCAGCACGAAGGTCATCGACAGCGGGTCGATGCGCAGGCCGAACTCGACCTTGAGCGCGGCCACGCTGAACCACTCGAACACCGGCAGCTCGGCGACCCTGGAGCCCGCGTCCTTGCCGATGGTCTGCACGAACAGCACGGCACCGTAGACGAAGGACAGGATCGCCATCGCGCTGCCGAGCAGGTGACCCCACCCGTTGGTGCGCTTGCCCCCGACCAGCAGCACGGTCGCGCCGATCAGCGGCAGCAAGATCAGCAGCCAGGCGTACTGGGCCGCGCCGGTGGCCTCCACCACCTCGGTGGCGGCCAGAATGTTTCCCTTCACCGTCTGCACCTCAGTACTTGAGCAGGTTGGCGTCGTCGACCGAGGCCGAACGGCGGGTGCGGAAGATCGACATGATGATCGCGAGTCCGACGACCACCTCGGCCGCCGCGACGACCATCACGAAGAAAGCCATCACCTGGCCGTCCAGCGCGCCGTTGATCCGGGCGAAGGTCACCAGGCTCAGGTTCACCGCGTTGAGCATCAGCTCGATGCACATGAACACCACGATGGCGTTGCGCCGGACCAGCACGCCCACCGCGCCGATGGAGAACAGCAGCGCGGACAGCAGCAGGTAGTAGGTGGGGGTCATGCCTTCCCCTCCTCAGCGCCGGACTTCTCGTCCTTGGTGGACGGTCCGGTGAGCGCGTGCGCGTCCGGCTGCGGGCCGGCGCCCTTGACCTCGGTGATGTCGTCGGCGAGGCGCTCGCGCGAGGTGGACTCGATGATCTTGGACAGCGACTCCGGGGCGACCGAGCCGTCCGGCAGCAGGGCCGGGGTGGCCACCGAGTTGGCGGTGGCGAACACACCGGGGCCGGGCAGCGGCGACGGCCGGTCGTGCTCGCCGCGCAGGCGGGCCTCGACCAGCTCGCGCTGGCTGCGCTTGGTGGAGTGTTCCTTGTCCACGAAGGCCAGCAGCATCGCGCCGAGCGCGGCGGTGATCAGCAGCGCCGAGGTCAGCTCGAAGGCGAAGACGTAGTCGCGGAAGATCAGCTGCCCGAGGCCGAGCACGTTGCCCGGTCCCTGGCTGCCGTTGACCTGGGCCAGCCCGGCCGAGGGCACGTCGGTGAACGCGCGGGACAGCGCGGCCACCAGCAGGGCGGCCAGGCCGAGACCGAGGAAGGTGGCCGTGAGCCGCTGACCGCGCAGCACCTCCACCACCGAGTCCGAGCTGTCCTTGCCGACCAGCATCAGCACGAACAGGAACAGCATCATGATCGCGCCGGTGTAGACGATGATCTGCACCACGCCGAGGAAGGGCGCCTGCTGCACGATGTAGAGCACGCCGAGGCTGAGCATGGTGAGCACCAGCCACAGCGCCGAGTGCACCGCGTTGCGGGCGAAGAGCATGCCCATGGCGCCGATCAGCGATACCGGGCCGAGCACCCAGAACATGATCTGCTCGCCGATGCCGACCACGTCGGCCGCCGGCGGCGCCTGGGCGAGGATGGCGATGACGGAGCTCAACGCACGGCCCCCTCGGCGGGCTTTTCTCCGCGAGCGAGCTGCGGCCCGTTCACGTAGTAGTCCTGCTCGTTCTCACCGAGGCGCATCGGGTGCGGCGGCTGCTCCATGCCTTCCAGCAGCGGCGCCATCAGCTGTTCCTTGGTGTAGATCAGGTTCTGCCGGTTGTCATCGGCCAGCTCGAACTCGTTCGTCATGGTCAGCGAACGGGTCGGGCAGGCCTCGATGCAGAGACCGCAGCCGATGCAGCGCAGGTAGTTGATCTGGTAGATCGCCCCGTAGCGCTCGCCGGGCGAGTAGCGGGCGTCCTCGGTGTTGTCACCGCCCTCGACGAAGATCGCGTCCGCCGGACAGGCCCAGGCGCACAGCTCGCAGCCGACGCACTTCTCCAGCCCGTCCGGGTGCCGGTTCAGCTGGTGGCGGCCGTGGTACCGCGGCGCGGTGACCTTCATGACCTCGGGATATTCCTCGGTGACGACCTTCCGGAACATCGTCGAGAAGGTGACGCCGAAGCCCTTGATGGGATCAAGAAGTCCCATCGCCAGCCTCCTTTCCGCCTTCGGTGCCGATCGCGGCCGGCGTGGAACTCTGCTGCGCGGCGGCCACGGGGGTCCGGCGCTTGGGGGGCTTGGGCACCGCCAGGTCCAGCGGCGGGATCGGGTAGCCGCTGCCGGCCACCTGCACCCGCTCCTCCCGGATCTCGCGCTCCGGGATCAGGAACACCAGCAGGATCAGCACGGCCAGCGCGGCCCCGCCGAAGATCAGGATCTGGGTGGAGCTGATCGAGTCCCAGTTCTCCCGGATGTACTTGACCACGGTGACCGCGACGAACCAGACCAGCGCGACCGGGACCAGGACCTTCCAGCCCAGCTGCATGAACTGGTCGTAGCGCAGCCGGGGCAGGGTGGCGCGCAGCCACACGAAGAAGAACAGGAAGGCCAGCATCTTGCCGATGAACCACAGCACCGGCCACCAGCCGGTGTTGAACATGCCGTCGGCGATGTAGCTCAGGCCGAAGGGCGCCCGCCAGCCGCCGAGGAACAGTGTGGTGGCCAGTGCGGAGACGGTGGCCATGTTGATGTACTCGGCGAGGAAGAACATGGCGAACTTCAGCGAGGTCGAGTACTCGGTGTGGAAGCCACCGACCAGCTCCGACTCGGCCTCGGGGAGGTCGAACGGGGCGCGGTTGGTCTCACCGACCATGGAGATCACGTAGATCAGGAAGCTGGGCAGCAGGGTGAAGACGAACCAGACACCCGACTGCGCGTTCACGATGTCGCCGGTGGACAGCGACCCGGCGAACAGGATCACCGAGACGATGGCCAGGCCCATCGCGATCTCGTAGGAGATCACCTGCGCGGCCGAGCGGAGCGAGCCGAGCAGCGGGTACGGCGAGCCGGAGGACCAGCCGGAGAGCACGATGCCGTAGACGCCGACCGAGGCGCAGGCCAGCACCACCAGCACGCCCACCGGCACGTCCGCGATCTGCAGCGCGGTCTGCACGCCGAACATCTGGACCTCGCCGCCGAACGGGATCACCGAGAAGGCGAGGAAGGCGGGCACCGCGGAGATGACCGGGGCCAGGAAGTAGACCCACTTGTCCGCCATGACCGGCCGGATGTCCTCCTTGAAGGCCATCTTCAGCGCGTCGGCCAGCGACTGCAGCATGCCGAAGGGGCCTGCCCGGTTCGGGCCCGGCCGCTGCTGCATGAACCCGACGATCCGGCGCTCGCCCCAGACCAGGCCGATCACCAGGACCACCAGGAAGGCGAAGACGGCGACGACCTTGATCAGGCTCAGCCACCACGGGTCGTCGGCGAGCAGAGCGCCGATCTCCCCGGCTGCGAGGGGGTTCATGCGTTTCCTCCGTCGGTGACGGTGACGAGGGCCCCGTGCCCGGCGCCCAGGGTGCGGCGCACGGTGGACGCGCCCGAGTTGCCCGGCAGCCAGACCACCTGCTCCGGCAGGTCGGCCAGCTCCAGCGGGAGCGTGATCGCGCCGGCCTCGGTGGCCACGCTGACCGGCTCGCCCTCGGCCAGGCCGAGCTTGGCCGCGGTGGCCGGGGCCAGCCTGGCCACCACCGGGCGGGCGGTGCCTGCCAGGTTGGGCTCGCCGTCCTGCAGCGAGCCGTTGCCCAGCATCTGCGGCCAGCTGGCCAGCACCAGGTGGCCGTTGGTCAGCGCGGGCGCGCCTGCCTCGGCGGCCGGGGTGAACACCGGCCGGGCGCCGCGGTGGGCGCCGAGCCTGGCCAGGTCCGCGGCCGCGGCGGCCGGGGTCTGGGTGAACAGGTCGGAGTCCATCTCGATCGCCAGGGTGTCCAGCACCCGGCAGTCCGGGACCACGCCGGCGACATCCAGCGCGGCCTTGAACTCGCGGCGGCGGCCCTCCCAGTTGAGGTAGCTGCCCGCGCGCTCCACCGAGGCGGCCACCGGCAGCACCACGTCGGCGTGCTCGGTCACCGCGGAGTGCCGCAGCTCAAGGGAGACAACGAAACCAGCCGCCCGTACCGCCGCAAGCGCAGCGGCTGGATCAGCCATGTCGCCGGGGTCGACGCCACCGACGAGCAGCGCGTCCAGCTCGCCAGCCGCGGCTGCGGCCAGGATGCCGGCGGCGTCCCGGCCCGGGGTCTCCGGCAGCGAGCCGGCCTCGACGCCCCAGGCCAGCTCGATCTCGGCGCGGGCTTCCGCGTCGGTGACCGGGCGGCCGCCGGGCAGCAGCGTGGGCAGCGCACCGGCCTCGACCGCGCCACGCTCACCGGCGCGGCGGGGGATCCAGGCCAGGGTGGCTCCGGTGCTGGTGGCCAGCTCGACCGCGGCCGAGATCAGGCCGGGCACCTCCACCGCGCGGGCGCCGAGCAGCAGCACCGCGCCGGGGTTGCGCAGCGAGGTGTGCACGTCCTCGGGCAGCGCGCGCAGTGCGGCGGGCTCGCCGCCGGGCACCGCGGGGATCAGCGTGCCGTAGGTCTTGCGCACCGCCGGGGTCGTGTACTGGCCGAGGTGGAAGACCTTGGTCCGGCCCGTGCGCGCCGTCTTGCGCAGGCGCAGGAACAGGATGCCCGCCTCTTCCTCCGGCTCCAGGCCGACGCAGAGCACCGAGGGCGCGGCCTCGACCACGCCGTAGGTGACCCCGGTCTCCGGGGTGACGCCCACGATCGAGGAGGACAGCAGCGCCAGCTCCTCGTCGGAGTGCGGGCGGGACCGGAAGTCGATGTCGTTGGTGCGCGCGGCGACCCTGGCGAACTTGCTGTAGGCGTAGGCGTCCTCGACGGTCAGCCGGCCGCCGGGCAGCACGCCGACGCCCTTGCCGTCCCTGGCCTTGGCCAGGCCCTCGGCCGCGACGCGCAGCGCCTCGGTCCAGGACGCCTCGACCAGCTCGCCCTGCTCATTGCGCACCAGCGGGCGGCGGATCCGGTCGGGCAGGGTCGGGTAGACGAAGGCGAAGCGACCCTTGTCGCACAGCCATTCCTCGTTGACCTCGGGGTCGTCGCCGGCCAGGCGGCGCATGACCTTGCCGCGCCGGGTGTCCACCCGGGTCGCGCAGCCGCCGGCGCAGTGCTCGCACACGCCGGGGGTGGAGACCAGGTCGAACGGCCGGGAACGGAACCGGTAGGCCGCGCTGGTGAGCGCGCCGACCGGGCAGATCTGGATGGTGTTGCCGGAGAAGTAGCTCTGGAACGGCTTGCCCTCGGCGATGCCGATCTGCTGCTGCGCCCCGCGTTCCAGCAGCTCGATGAACGGGTCACCGGCGATCTGGTCGGAGAAGCGGGTGCAGCGCTGGCAGAGCACGCAGCGCTCGCGGTCCAGCAGCACCTGGGTGGAGATCGGGATCGGCTTCGGGAAGGTCCGCTTGGTCTCCACGAACCGGGACTCGGTGCGGCCGTGCTTGAGCGCCTGGTTCTGCAGCGGGCACTCGCCGCCCTTGTCGCAGATCGGGCAGTCCAGCGGGTGGTTGATGAGCAGCAGCTCCATCACGCCCTGCTGCGCCTTGTCCGCCACCGGCGAGGTGTGCTGGGTGCGCACCACCATGCCGTCGGCCACCGTGAGCGTGCAGGAGGCCTGCGGCTTCGGCATCGGCCGGCCGCCCATCTCCACGTCCACCAGGCACTGGCGGCAGGCGCCTGCCGGTTCGAGCAGCGGGTGGTCGCAGAAGCGCGGCACCACGATGCCCAGCCGCTCGGCGGCGCGGATGACCAGCTCGCCCTTGGGCGCGATCACCTCGCGCTCGTCGATGGTCAGCCGGACATGGCCCGCGGGCACCGGGGTGCTCTCGGTGTTCTTCTCGGGTGCGACGGTCATGTCAGTGCGCTCCTGCTCCGGCCAGTTCGGCCTGCGCGTTCCCGGCGTTCTTCGCGCACAGCTCGAGGAACTCGTGCTTGAAGTACTTGATGGCACTGGTGATCGGGCTGGTCGCGCCGTCACCGAGGGCGCAGAACGAGCGGCCGAGGATGTTGTCGCAGACGTCCAGCAAGGTGTCGATGTCGGCGGGGGTGCCCTCGCCGCGCACCATCCGCTGCAGGATCTGCACCAGCCAGTAGGTGCCCTCCCGGCAGGGGGTGCACTTGCCGCAGGACTCGTGCTTGTAGAACTCGGTCCACTTCATCACGGCCCATGGCACGGACACGGTCTCGTTGAAGATCTGCAGCGCCTTGGTGCCCAGCATCGAACCGGCCTCGGCCGCGCCCTCGAAGTCCAGCGGCACGTCCAGGTGGTCGGCGGTGAACAGCGGGGTGGAGGAACCGCCCGGCGTCCAGAACTTCAGCGGGATGCCGTCCTTCATGCCACCGGCCAGCTCCAGCAGCTCGCGCAGCGTGGTGCCCATCGGCGCCTCGTACTGGCCGGGGTTGGTCACGTGCCCGGACAGCGAGTAGATCGTCGGGCCAGGGGACTTCTCCCGGCCCATCTCGCGGAACCAGCCGGAACCGCCGTTGACGATGTAGGGAACCGAGGCGATGGTCTCGACGTTGTTCACCACAGTGGGAGAGGCGTACAGACCCGCGGTGGCCGGGAAGGGCGGCTTGAGCCGGGGCTGGCCGCGCTTGCCCTCCAGCGAGTCCAGCAGCGCGGTCTCCTCACCGCAGATGTACGCGCCGGCGCCGGCGTGCACCACGATGTCGAGATCGAAGCCGCTGCCCAGGATGTTCTTGCCCAGGTACCCGGCGGCGTAGGCCTCCTGCACCGCGGCGTTGAGCCTGCGGATGCAGTGCAGGACCTCGCCGCGCACGTAGATCGCGCAGAAGTTGGCCCTGATCGCGTATGAGGTGATGATGCAGCCCTCGATCAGCGAGTGCGGATCGGCCATCATCAGCGGGATGTCCTTGCAGGTGCCCGGTTCGCCCTCGTCGGCGTTGATCACCAGGTAGTGCGGCTTGCCGTCGCCCTGCGGGATGAAGCCCCACTTCAGGCCGGTCGGGAAGCCCGCGCCGCCGCGACCGCGGAGGCCGGAGTCCTTGCACAGCTGGATGAGCTGGTCCGGGTGCGCGCCGAAGGCCTTGCGCAGCGCGCTGTAGCCCTCCAGCTGCTCGTAGGTGCGCAGCGTCCAGGAGTTCGGGGAGAGCCAGCGCTTGGTGAGCACCGGCGTCAACGGCTCGGGCATGCCAGCCTCACTTCTTCTCGGGGACGGCCGGGAGCGGGACGTCCTCCGGCATGACCGGGGCGGTCCAGCCGCGCTCGTTGGCCATCTTGGCTCCGCGCAGGGTCTCCACCGCGGCCGAGGGTCCGGCCACGTCCTGCTCGCGGCCCTCGAAGAAACCGGCGAGCTGGAGCTCGGCCTGCTTGAAGTCGGTCAGCGGGGCGCCGCGGGTGGGGTTCGGCTTCTCCCCCCGCTGCAACGCCTTGACCAGCTCCAGCGCCGACTCGGGCGTCTGGTTGTCGTAGAACTCGTAGTTGACCTGGAGCACCGGGCCGAGGTCGCAGGCGGCCAGGCACTCGGCGTGCTCGATGGTGACCGAGCCGGGGGTGCCGGGTTCGCCCGCGGTCTCCTCGTGGCCGACGCCGAGGTGCTCGCGCAGCTTGCCGTAGATCGCGTCCCCGCCCAGGGCCGCGCACAGCGTGTTGGTGCAGACGCTGACCAGGTGCTCGCCGCAGGGCTTGCGCTTGTACATGGTGTAGAAGGTCGCGACCGCGCTGACCTCGGCGGTGGCCAGGTCGAGCTGCTCGGCGCAGAAGGCGATGCCCGCCTGGCTGACGTGGCCCTCAACCGATTGCACCAGGTGCAGCATGGGCAGCAGCGCGGAGCGGCTCATCGGGTAGCGCGCGATGATCTGCCGCGCCTTGTCAACGATGTCCGCGAACTGCGAGGTGTCCACGCTGTCCACTTCGGACATTCGCTCTGGGGTCCTTGTCATCGGTCCACACCACCCATCACCGGGTCGATCGAGGCCACCGCGGCGATCACGTCGGCGACCAGGCTGCCCTCGCTCATCGCGGGCATCGACTGCAGGTTCACGAAGCTGGGTTCGCGCACGTGCACGCGCAGCGGGCGGGTGCCGCCGTCGGAGACCAGGTGGTAGCCCAGCTCGCCGCGCGGGGACTCCACCGGCACGTACACCTGCCCGGCAGGCACGTCGAAGCCCTCGGTCACCAGCTTGAAGTGGTGGATGAGGGACTCCATGGACTGGCCCATGATCTTGCGGACGTGCTCCAGCGAGTTGCCCATGCCGTCGGAGCCGATGGTCAGCTGCGCGGGCCAGGCGATCTTGCCGTCCTCGACCATCACCGGGCCCGGCTCCAGCTTCGCCAGGCACTGCTTGACGATCTTGAGCGACTGGTGGATCTCCTCCACCCGCAGCAGGTAGCGGGCGAAGCAGTCCGCCTCGGTGGAGGTGGGGACCTCGAAGTCGTACTCCTCGTACCCGCAGTACGGCTCGACCTTGCGCAGGTCCCAGGGCAGCCCGGCCGAGCGCAGGATCGGGCCGGTGATGCCCAGCTGCATGCAGCCGTCCAGCGGCAGGTAGCCGACGCCTTCCAGGCGGCGGCGCCAGATCGGCTGGCCGGTGAGCAGCTTGTCGTACTGCGGCAGCCGGGAGTGCATCACCTTGAGGAAGTCGGTGATCTTCTCGTGGTAGTCCTCCGGCAGGTCCTGGGCGAGCCCGCCCGGCCGGATGAACGCGTGGTTCATCCGCAGGCCGGTCAGGTGCTCCAGCAGGTGCAGGACCTCTTCGCGCTCGCGGAAGCCCGCGGTCATCGCGGTCAGCGCGCCCAGCTCCATGCCGCCGGTGGCCAGCGCCACCAGGTGCGAGCTGATCCGGTTGAGCTCCATCAGCAGCACCCGGATCACCTGGGCGCGGCGCGGCGCGGTGACGCCGAGCAGCTTCTCCACCGCGAGGCAGTAGGCGGCCTCGTTGTGCAGCGGCGCCAGGTAGTCCATGCGGGTCACGAAGGTGACGCCCTGGGTCCAGTTGCGGTACTCGACGTTCTTCTCGATGCCGGTGTGCAGGTAGCCGATCACCGAGCGGGCCTGGGTGACGGTCTCGCCCTCCAGCTCCAGCACCAGGCGGAGCACGCCGTGCGTGGAGGGGTGCTGCGGACCCAGGTTGATGACGATGCGCTCGTCGTGGGTGGCGTCCTCCAGCACCTCGTCCCAGTCACCGCCGCTGACGGTGTAGACCGGGCCCTCGGTGGTCTGCCGGGAGTCGGCGGCGTACGGGTCGCGCCCGCCGGTGGCGGTGTCGGCGACCGTGCTGTCGCTGCCCGTGGCGCTGGTGTCGGTGCCGTCGGTGACGTCGGCGAGACGTTCGTGGCTCATGAGTAAGACCGCCTCTGGTCCGGCGGAGGAATTTCCGCGCCCTTGTACTCGACCGGGATCCCGCCGAGCGGGTAGTCCTTGCGCTGGGGGTGGCCGTCCCAGTCGTCCGGCATGAGGATCCGGGTCAGCGCGGGGTGGCCGTCGTAGACGATGCCGAACATGTCCCAGGCCTCCCGCTCCTGCCAGTCCGCGGTCGGGTAGACCTCGACCACGCTGGGCACGTGCGGGTCCTCGATGTCCATGGCGACCTCGAGCCGGATCCGGCGGCGGTAGGTCATCGAGGTCAGGTGGTAGACCGAGTGCAGGCGCTGCGGCACGTCCACGCCGTAGTCCACGCCGGAGACCGAGCTGCACAGCTCGAAGCGCAGGGCCTGGTCGTCGCGGAGCAGCCGGCACAGTTCCAGCAGGTGCTCGCGGCGGACGTAGAAGGTGATCTCACCGCGGTCCACGGTGATCTGCTGGACCGCCTCGGCCGGGATGCCCTTCTCCGCCATGGCCATGGACAGCTCGTCGACGAACTCGTCGAACCAGCCGCCGTAGGGGCGCTCGCTCGGCGCGGGCGCGTAGGCGGGCAGGCGCAGGCCGCCGAAACCGGAGGTGTCGCCGGAGCCGGAGACGTTGAACATGCCCTTGCGGTTCTTGCCGGCCACGACACCGCCAGCGGCGAGGTGCTCCTCGTGCTGGGCCTCGGTCATGTCCGCCGAGCTGTGGGCTTCGCCCTTGGGCTCGGGGAGGTTCGCGTCAGTCACAGCCGATCACTTCTTCTTGGCGTACCGGACGGAGGACGGGATCATCTCGGTGCGCGCGCCGCTGGCGGCCCGCAGCGCGGCCCGCTTGGGCCCGAGCGGCTCGTCCATGATCTTGGCGTGGATCTTCAGGATCGCGTCCAGCAGCATCTCCGGCCGCGGCGGACAGCCCGGCAGGTACATGTCCACCGGCACGATGTGGTCGACGCCCTGGACCACCGCGTAGTTGTTGAACATGCCGCCGGAGGAGGCGCACACGCCCATCGCGAGCACCCAGCGCGGCTCGGGCATCTGGTCGTAGATCTGGCGCAGCACCGGGGCCATCTTGTTGGTCACCCGGCCGGCCACGATCATCAGGTCGGCCTGGCGCGGGGAGGCGCGGAAGGCCTCCATGCCGAAGCGGCCGAGGTCGTAGCGCGGCGCGCCGGTGGTCATCATCTCGATCGCGCAGCAGGCCAGCCCGAAGGTGGCAGGCCACAGCGAGGACTTGCGCGACCAGTTGACCAGTTTCTCCACGCTGGCCAACAGGATTCCGTTGGGCAGCTTCTCCTCAAGACCCATGACTCAGCTCCAGTCCAGGCCGCCGCGCCGCCACACGTAGACGTAGGCGAAGCCGACCGTGCCGATGAAGAGGGCGATCTCTACCAGTCCGAACAGGCCGAGCTGGCCCGCGGTCACCGCGAAGGGGTAGAGGAACACCATTTCGATGTCGAACAGGATGAACAGCATCGCCGTCAGGTAGTAGGCGACCGGCATCCGCCCACCGCCGACCACCGGCTGGGGCGAGGGCTCGATTCCGCACTCGTACGCGTCGAGCTTGGCCTTGTTGTACCGGCGGGGCCCGATGTAGGGCGCGACCGCGACCGAGCCCAGGGCGAACACCAAGGCCAGCAAGAACATCAGCACGAGGGGGAGGTAAGAGTGGAGCACTGTCCCGCCGCCGTCCTTTCCTCATCCGCGCTCGTCAACGGCCGTGACAGCCGCCGTCCGATGGGCACCCTAGGCACCCGGTGCACCGCCCCTTGTAGTAAGGTTCACCTAACTAGCCGGGATGGTGCTGCCGGAGCTTGTGAACTCGTTCACGAACTCCAATGGGCAAGTGTATGACCTGTCCCACTGCCCCCGCGCGCCGGGATCACGGCCGTCCGCTCCGCCGCCGGGGCTGCGCCATCAAGATCAGTGACTACCACCGAACAGCCCAGCCCGCAGCGTGAATCGCTTGTGGGATCAGGCGGTCCATCGCGTCGCCGTGCTTGGGGGAACAATGGGTATGCGCACTCTGTTCGCCGCGCAGGCGGCCGCGGTCCTGCTGGCCGGTTGTGCACCGGAGGAGGCCGGCTACCCGGAGACCGCGCGGCCCTGCGGCAAGCAGAACCGCGAAGCGGCCACCCAGGCTTACCTCGACGCCCTCAACCGCAATGATCGCGAGCAGGTGAAGGCGGTCAGCGAAGGCGACGGCCCGGAACTGGAGACGGCGATCGACGTCCGGATGCGCGCTTTCGGCGGCCGCGGGATCGTCGTCGAACGGGTGCGGTTCGCCGACATCGTCCCCCACGTCGACAGGGCGCACCTGACCGGGACGATGACCGGTGGCGAGTACCGGGAAGTACTCCCGTTGGCTCGCCGGGCCAGCGGTTGGTGCGTCAGCATCCACGGGCGGCCGGTAATCACCGAAGTCCACTACCCCGCCCACTACCCCACCAGCACGCCGCTGGTGATCCCGCCGCCGTCCAGCACTCGTTAGGCCATGCCGGACGGCCGCGGAACCGGATCAGGCGGTCGGCGCGAGCTTGGTGGCGGCGGTGATCACGCGGTCCATCGCGTCGCCGTCCTTGGGGTCGTACAGGCCGGCCAGCAGCTTGAGCACGAAGCGCATCAGCGGCTTGATCGGCATGCCGTACTTGGTGGCGGTGCGCATGATCGTCGGGTTGCCGATCAGCTTGCTGAAGATGTTGCCGAGCCGGTAGTAGCCGCCGAGGGCCTCGGAGACGGCCACCGGGTAGCGGTGCAGGGCGCGCTCGCGGCTGAGGCCTTCCGGGCGGGCCAGGGCGTGCACGACGCATTCGGCGGCCAGCCGGGCGCTTTCCATGGCGTAGCCGATGCCCTCGCCGTTGAACGGGTTCACCATGCCGCCCGCGTCGCCGACCAGCAGCAGGCCGTTGCGGTAGTGCGGGGTGCGGTTGAAGCCCATCGGCAGCGCGGCGCCGCCGACCTTGCCGATCGCGTTGGGCTCGCGCAGGCCCCACTCCTCCGGCGTGCCGTCCAGCCAGGAGCGCAGCAGCTGCCGGTAGTCGACCTTGCCGTAGGCCTTGGAGGTGGACAGGATGCCCAGCCCCACGTTCACCGTGCCGTCGCCCATGCCGAAGATCCAGCCGTAGCCGGGCAGCAGCTTGGGCTCACCGGCGTTGGACTTGTCCCACAGCTCCAGGTGCGACTCGAGGTAGTCGTCCTTGCTGCGCGGGGACTCGTAGTAGCGGCGCACCGCGATGCCCATCGGGCGGTCGTCGCGCTTCTCCAGGCCGACCGAGAGGGCCAGCCGGGCGGAGACGCCGTCGCAGGCCAGCACCAGCGGGGCGCGGTAGGTGACCGGGGTCTTCTCCTTGCCCGCGTTGGCCGTCACGCCGATCACCCGGCCGGTCCGGTCGTCGGTGACCGCGCCGGTGACGTGCGTGTTCTGCAGCAGCCGGGCCCCGGCCAGCTGCGCGTTCTGGGCCAGCATCTCGTCGAAGTCCTGGCGCGGGCGGACCACGCCGTAGGGCGGGAAGGTGGCCAGGTCCGGCCAGTCCAGCTCCAGGGTGACGCCGCCGCCGACCACGCGCAGGCCGCGGTTGTGCAGCCAGCCCGCCTCTTCCCTGGTGTCGATGCCCAGGTCGATCAGCTGCTTCACCCCGCGCGGGGTGAGGCCGTCGCCGCAGACCTTCTCGCGCGGGAACTCGCTCTTCTCCAGCAGCAGCACGTCCAGGCCGGCGCGGGCCAGGTAGGTGGCCGCGGTGGAGCCGGCTGGACCGGCGCCGACCACGATGACCTCGGCGTCCTCGTGCGGCTGACGTCGGCTGGTCGGGGTGGTCATCGAGGCTCCTCAGTCATCGGGGCGAGCTTGTGAACTTCTTCACGAAGTCCCAAGTCGGAGTGTAGTCGGTGGTCAGGGCTTCACTGCGCGGTGCAGGGCGACCACGCCACCGGTGAGGTTGCGCCAGGCCACGTCCTCCCAGCCGGCGCCCGCGATCAGCTCGGCCAGCTCGCGCTGGTCCGGCCAGGCCTTGATCGACTCGGCCAGGTAGGCGTAGGCGTCGGTGTTGGAGGAGAACCGGCGCGCGATGACCGGGAAGGCGCGCAGGTAGGTGTGGTAGCCCAGCCGCATCGGGCCCCAGGTCGGCCGGGAGAACTCACAGATCACCAGGCGCCCGCCGGAGCGGGTGACCCTGGCCAGCTCGCTCAGCGCGACGCTGGTCTCCTGCATGTTGCGCAGCCCGAAGGACACGGTGACCGCGTCGAAGACCCCGTCGGCGAAGGGCAGCCGCAGGCCGTCGGCGGCCACCATGGGCAGCCCGCGCCGCTTGCCGCGCTGCAGCATGCCGAAGGAGAAGTCCGCGGCCACGCACCAGGCCCCGGTGCTGGCCAGGTCCGCGGTGGAGGTCGCGGTGCCCGCCGCGAGGTCCAGCACCCGGTCGCCCGGCCGCAGGTCCAGCGCGCGGGTGGTCTTGGCCCGCCAGCGCCGGTCCATGCCCATGGCGAGCACCGTGTTGGTGAAGTCGTAGCGCCGCGCGACGCCGTCGAACATCTCGGCTACTTCGCGCGGGTTCTTGTCCAAACCAGCCCTGACCATGGGGGCAGCCTAGGGCCTGCCTGCGGAGCACCGCCTGCGAGAGTCGTGATCGAGGCGGTTCCTGGTGGCGCAGCCGGACCGCCCTCATACCGGGCGTATTCGGGTGGTCCGGCTGTGTCACCAGGGACCGCCTCGGCGCGGCTATCGCGGGCGGTGCTCCGCAGGCAGGCCCTTGCCTATCGGCTGACTTGCAGCGCGTCTAGCATCCCGTCCACCGCGCGCGGCCACGGGAACTGCTCGGCGCGGGCGCGGGCGGCGGCGCGGCGGCCGACCTCCGGCTTGTCCAGCAGTGCGGTGACCGCGCCGGCGAAGGCGCGGGCGTAGTCGGGCACGGCGGCGCCGCAGTTCGGGCGGACGATCTCGCGCAGCGCGGAGGACTGGGAGACCACCACCGGGGTGCCGGAGGCCAGCGCCTCCAGTGCGGCCAGGCCGAAGGTCTCGTGCGGGCCGGGGGCCAGCGAGACGTCCGAGGTGGCCAGCAGGTCGGCCACGTCGTTGCGGGAGTTGACGAAGCCGAGGAAGGTCACCGGCAGCCCGGCGGCCCTGCGTTCCAGTGCCTCCCGGCGCGGGCCGTCGCCGGCGATCACCAGCCGCACGTCGTGGCCGGACTCGTGCAGCTCGGCCAGGGTGTCCACGCTGCGCTCCACGTGCTTCTCCACCGACAACCGTCCACAGTGGACAAGCAGGTTCTCCGCGCCGGCGGCCAGTTCCGCGCGCAGGGCGGGGTCGTGCCTGGCCGGGGTGAAGGTGTCCAGGTCGACCCCGAGCGGCACCCGCAGCACGTTGTCCGCGCCGATCCGGTCGAACTCCTCGCGGGCGAACTCGGTGGTGCACACCACGGTCTCGTACCCGGCGGCCATCCGGGTGTTCGCCCAGTCGGCGACCCGGCGGGCGGCGGGACCCGGCAGGAAGAACTGCTCCAGCAGCCGGTCGAAGCGCTCGTGCGAGATCACCACGTTGGGCACCCCGCGCTTGCTGGCCCAGCGGCCCATGCCGCGCAGGGTGATCCGGTCGGAGACCTCCAGCCGGTCCGGCCGCAGCCTGCTCAGCAGCGACTGCACCCGCAGCGGGTCGACCACCCGGTAGCCGCCCATGAACGGCACCTTCGGCGCGGGCAGGGTGATCCGCCGCACGCCGGAGGGCAGCAGCTCGTCGTCCCGGCGCGGGCCGGGCACGATCAGCACCACCTCGTGCCCCGCGGCCACGTACCCGGCGCCCAGGTGGTTCAGCGCGGTGCGCAGGCCGCCCGAACGCGGGCCGTAGAAGTTCGCCAGCTGCACGATCCGCATCGGGGCACCGGTCCTTGGTAGTCGGGCTGAGCCCTTCCAGGGTGCCCTACGCGGCGTGGCTGTCCGCTTCGGGCAGGGATGTGACCTCGGCGTAGTGACCGAGGAGTTCGTCACACACGGCAGGCCAGGTGCGGCGGAGCACCGATTTCCGGGCCTCCGCGCCGTACTTGGCCCGCAGCACCGGGTCACGCAGCGTGTTGACCGCGGCACAGAGCGCCTCGGCGTGCGCGTCCGCGTCGAAGGGCGGCAGCAGGAAGCCGGTGCGGCCGGGGGTGACCAGGTCGCGCGGGCCGCCGGCGTCCGGGGCCAGCGCGGGCACGCCGGAGGACAACGCCTCCTGCACCGCCTGGCAGAAGGTCTCGTACGGGCCGGTGTGCACGAACACGTCCAGGCTGGCGTAGGCGGTGGCCAGCTCCTCGCCGCCGCGGAAGCCGAGGAAGTGCGCGTCCGGCAGCAGCTTGCGCATGTGCCCCAGCTCGGGACCGTCGCCGACCACCACGACCTGCACCCCCGGCATGTCGTGCAGCGGGGCCAGCCGGTCGACGCACTTCTCCAGCGCGACCCGGCCGACGTAGCCGACCAGCAGCTCGCCGTTGGGCGCCAGCCGGGCGCGCAGCGACTCGTCCCGCTTGCCGGGGTTGAAGCGGACCGTGTCCACGCCCCGGGCCCAGCGGTGCACCCTCGGGATGCCGTGCTCCTCCAGGGCCTGCACGGCCCAGGTGGAGGGGGCCAGGGTGCGGTCGGCCATGGTGTGCAGCCACTTCGTCCACTTCCAGGCGGCGCGGGCGGTGAGCCCGAGGCCGTAGGAGGTGGCGAAGCCGGCCACGTCGGTCTGGTAGACCGCCACCGTCGGGATGCCCAGCTTGCGCGCGGCCACCAGGCCGCGGGCGCCGACCACGAACGGCGAGGCCAGGTGCACCACGTCCGGCCGGAAGTCCTGCAGGGCCTTGAGGATCTTGCGGCTGGGCCAGCCGATGGGCTGGGCCTTCAGCACGGGCAGCTGGAGCTCCGGCACCCGGACCACCGGGTAGCCGCAGTACTCGTTGACGCCGTTGCCGGGCGCGATGACCAGCGCCTCATGCCCCGACCTGCGCAGGTGTTCGAGCACTCGCATGACGGAGTTCGTCACGCCGTTCACCTGCGGAAGGAAGCTCTCGGTCACGATCGCGACTCGCACGGCACTCACGGTGCCGTCACTCGCGGCCCGTGGGTCGACACGGGCGTGACGCGCCGCGTAACTGTTGTCGAACTCCTCGTTGTCCTGCTTCACGACCGCCGCACCTCGCCTGCTCAGCTCCTTCCGACTACCCCGGCAGACGGATGTTCACCCTTGTCGCGGGTGCCCGCCACTCCGGCGCGCCGTGGGCCGAACCGCAGTCTTGACCTGGTGATCCCCGACACGTCATCTTCGCTTCGCGTCACTGACACCGTACGCGGTCAGGCTAGGTCGGCATGACCGTCGTGCCCCCAGCGCCTCCGCACCCCGTCGAACCAGGGCTTTTGTCCAGGGCGCTGGAGGTGGCGGGCCGGCTGGCCAACGACGCCGCCGACGTGATCACCGCCACCGCGGGCCGCGGCGCGCACCCGGAAGCCGGGGACAATCCCTTCGACTGGGTGACCGACACGGATCACACCTTGGAGCGGCACACCCGCCGGGTGCTGGCCAGGGAGTTCCCCGGCATCCCGGTGATCGCCGAGGAGTTCGGCGCCGAGGCGCACCCGCCGGGCGCGGAGTACCGCTGGCTGGTCGACCCGGTGGACGGCACCGCCAACTACGTGGCCGGCATCCCCTGGTGCGCCTACAGCCTGGCCCTGATGGACAGCGCGGGCCCGGTGGTCGGCGTGGTGGCCGACCCCTACCGCGGCCAGATCTACGCCGCCGCCCGCGGCCGGGGCATCCGGGCCAACGGCGCCCCGGTCCGGCTGGACCCGCACGCGGGCGTCTCCGGCGGCATCGTCTGCGCGGAGCTGACCAGGGCCGGGCCCTGGCCGGGGATGGGCGAGTTCATCACCGCCGCGGTCCTGGCGCACACCGGGGTGCGGGTGCTCGGCTCGGCGGCGCTGGCGGTGGCCCAGGTGGCGCTGGGGCACGCGGTGGCCGCGGTGCTGGACAGCTACCGCGAGTGGGACGTGGCCGGGTCGATCGCGCTGGCCCTGGAGTCCGGCGCGGTGATCCTGGACCGGGAGGGGCGCCGGCGGTCGCTGCCCGCGGACGGGATGCTGGTGGCCACCCCGGCCGCGGCCGCCGACGTGCTGTCCTGGTGGCAGGCCGGAACTACTTCTCGCCCTGGCTGACCCCGCCGCTGACGCTGCCCGCCTGCACCGAGCTGTCCATGTTGCCGCCGACGAAGTTCAGCCTGCCGCCGGTGTTGTCGATGTGGTTGTTGATCACCTGGTTGGCGCGGGCCTGGAACTCGACCACGGAGATGCCGCGGGCGGTGAGGAACTCGCCGATGGCCCGGAACGCCCTGGCCTCCAGCAGCTGCAGGTAGCGCTCCAGGTCCTTGCGCTGGAAGTAGTTGGCCACGTCCTCGTCGGCGGTCAGCTCGCGCAGGCTGGCGGCCGCGCCGTACTTGTCCGGCACCAGCATGCCGTGCGGCTGCGGGATCGGCCGCAGGGTGCGGAACAGGGCCTGGATCCGGCGGGGCGCGGTGACCGGCAGGCTGAGCAGGCTGCCGAAGGCGTGCCGGATCGGCGCCCAGGGGGTGGCCGGGCGGCGGTCGGCGACCCGGTAGTGCTCGGCCACCGGGCGCAGCACGCACGGGGTCCACTCCAGGTAGAGCATCTTGTCGTCCGCGGCCAGGTGCAGGTAGATCGAGACCACCAGGTTGCGGTCCCAGGTCTCCACCTGGAAGCAGCGGTAGTAGCGCATCCACTCCAGTGGCCGTTCGCGCAGCTCGGCGACGATCTCCGCGGGCAGGGTGCGCACCGGCGGCCGGTCCACGTCCGGCAGCACCCAGCCGGCCCGCTCGTCGTGCAGGTGGTCCAGCAGGGTCTCCGCGGCCACCACGACCTGGTGCCGCGGGGTCAGGCCGCCCAGCCGGCGTTCCGGGGACAGCGAGGCGGAGCCGCCCAGCTTGGCCAGTTCGGTGCTGACCTGGTCGTACAGCTCGGCGAGGGTGAACCCGGCCGGCTTGCTCGCCCCCGCCGGGTCCAGCGGCAGCGCGATGGACCAGGGCTGGAACGGCGCCCCGCTGCCGACGAAGGGGTGGTAGTCCCGGTAGACCAGCACGTCGCTGTCCTGCTCGGTCTCCTCGAACCGGCCCAGCGCGCGGCGCAGCCGGGGGAAACCGAGGTTGCGGACCAGGCGTTCGCCGGGCCAGGTGCCCTGGGCGGGCGCGGCCTGGAAACCGGGGCCGGGGCGGAAACTCCGGCTCAGCAGCGCGGCCAGCAGGAACTCATCCGCGAGCACCACCAGCAGCGCGATCAGCACGAACACCCAGGGCAGCAGACCGATGTCGGTCGGGTCCGGGGCACGGCGGGAGCCGGTGACCTCCCGTGGCGCGAACTGGTTGGCCACCACTAGCACCGCCAGCACCAGGAACAGGATCAGCGCCCAGCGCCGGATCCGGCGCACCACCTGGAGCTTGACCACCCCGCTCCACTCGCGCAGCAGGGTGGAGCGCTGGCCCGCGGCGTGCCGGGGTGAGAGGTAGCTCCAGGCGATGGCGTAGAGCAGCCACAGCATGAACAGGTAGCCACCGGTGTAGACCACGCCGAGCAGGCACACCAGCAGGATCGCGTCCCGGATCCGGCGGCGGGTGCGGGCGGCCACCGCCTCGCGCAGCACCGCGCCCACGTTCACCCCCGGCATCGGCGGGGCCGCGCGCAGCGGCTCGACCAGGGTCTCCCGGATCGCCTGGTCGGCGAACTCCTGGTCCAGGTGGGCAGCGGCGCACAGGTAGCGGGTGGTCTCGTCCTCCTGCCGCCACGGCGCCCTGGCCGCGTGGCGGGTCCCGGTCCTGGGCCAGGGCAACACGGTGTCGGTCACCGTTCTCCTCCGAATCCGCCGAACGGGCCGGTCGTAGTGGTCTCGCCGGTGGTGGTCGGCGTGGTGCGGCGGGTGGTGGGCCGGGTCGTGCGGGTGGTCGGGCGGGCGGTGGGGAAGTAGGTCGGGAAACGGGTGTCGGAGGGCTCGAAGCTCGGTTCGACGGGATATTCCTGGTAACTGTCGCCGGTCAGCGTGACCAGCGCGATCGCCCCACCGCTGACGGTGAGCCAGCCGAGCGCGAGCACCGCGCCCAGCGCCAAGGAACTCAGTTGCCTGGGGGTTCCGTTCGGAGGCACTCGAGGAAGCTAGCCCCGGCGGCGCAGCCCCACTGCGTCATAGGTCACAGAAGATTCGACCGTTATCGCCAGACTTCACCCATGACCACCGAAGTCCAGGCGGACCGACTGCGCACCATCGTGCGGGCCAAGTGGGGACTGCGGACCCCCGGCTCCTCCCCTGCCGACGAGCAGGTGCTGACCGCCGACGAACTGGCACTGGCGCAGGACCACGAGGCCGCGCTGACCGGCTACCGCACCGCGCTGGCCCAGGACCCGGCCAACGAGGTCGCCGCGCTGGGCGAGGTGGTCGCGCTGCTGGCCACCGGCGCCACCCAGCCGGCCCTGTCGATCATGGAGACCCGGTTCGCCCAGCACCAGGGCGATCCGGTGACCCGCTTCCACCTCGGCCTCGCGCTGTACGCGCACAGCCTGGAGATCAGGGCGCACACTCGAGGTGGCGCGCCGATGATCATCTCCCGGCGGCAGGCGGAGACCTGCCGGGAGCTGGCCGACCGGATCACCGCGCTGGGCCTGGCGGATCCGCTGCTCAACCAGGCCGCGGCGGACCTGCGCGCGGAGGCCGAGGCGGACCAGGCGTGGGTGTGGAGTCCCGGCACCAGGTACGCGCCCTTGGTGATCGGGCTCGGCCTGAGCCTGCTGCTGCTGGCGCTGGGCGCCGCGGCCGAGGACGGCACGCCGATGGCGGCGGGCGGGCTGCTCGGCGCGGTGACCCTGTTCCTGCACGTGGTGCTGAACCGGCGGCAGCGCCTGGACCTGCGCTCCCGCCGGTACGCCCGGCTACTGACCCATCGCGGGGCCTAGAGACCGGCGAGCACCTGCTCGGTGGCCTGGTTCACCGTGCCGCAGTCGGCGGGCGGCACCTGCTTGCCGTTCGGCGGCTTGCTGAAGTCGATCGAGACGTCGGCCTCCACCTTGACCAGGTGGGCGCTGAACTTCACGTCCTTCTGCCCCGGCTTCACCGTGATCGAGTTCAGGCAGCGGCCACCCTTGCCCTGGTCCACGCTCATCACCCGGACCCCCGGCAGGTCGGCCATGGTGATCTTCTCGGCGCGCAGGCCGCCGCTGGAGTTGGCCTCCGGCTCGTCGTCGAGGTCCCAGCTGACGCTGACCAGCAGCTTGAGCGGCTCAGTGGGGCTGGTCAGGTAGATCCGGCAGTCGTACGGGCTGACGTAGTCCACCCGCTGCGGCTGGTAGTCCGGGTACAGCGCGGTGAGCTGGTCCTTCTTGGCGCACGGGTCCTTGCCGAGCAGGCGGCTGTCCGGGGCCGCGGCGCGCGCGGGCGGCGACTCCAGCTTCGGCGCGAGCTGGGCCAGGTAGGCGCCTGCCTGCTGGCAGCGCTCCGGCCAGGGCGCGGGCTTGCCGGTGTTGGGCACCATCCGGGCACGCAGGGTGGCGGAGAAGTCGGTCTGGCCAAGCTGGATCTTGGCGTGGCAGGTGTCGTCCTTGTCGCCGGTGCTGAAGGTGGGGAAGTAGACCTTGCGGCCGCCCACGTCCTCGGCCTTGTCCTTGGCCTTGTCCTTCGGCTCGTACGGCGCGCCCACCTTGAGCTCGAACAGCCAGAAGTGCTCGGCGTTGGGCGTGCCGCCGATCCCGGTGCAGCCGTGGAAGCCCGGCCCGGGGTTGAGGACCACCTTGGGGCCGAACTTCTTCAGGAACTCCTGGTCGTGCAGGGCGCAGATGTCGGCTCCCTGGATCTTCTTCATCAGCGCGACCGCGGTCTCGGAGGACTTGTCCGACTCCACGGGCGCGCCCGGCCGTGCGGTGCTGGTGGGCCGGGCCGCGCCGCTGGGCGTCTGCGCGGCCTGCGGGGTGCCGGGGATGGCGGTGGTGCAGCCCGCCGCGATCACCGCGACAAGGCACACGACTCCGGGGAGGAGGCGGGACATGGCTGACATGGGGTCCTCTGGCGCACTCGGTCTGGTCCTTCCCCCCGTTCGGCGGAACGGTAACAGCGGGACCAGCCCGGCCGCCGGGAAACGAACTGATCAGGCGACGGCTCAGTCCGCCTGACGCAGGTGCGGCAGCTGCTGTTCGAGCAGCTGGAGCTGACTGTCCACCCGCTTGAGGTCGGGCTGGGCCATCAGCTGGGTGATCAGCTCGCCGATCCGGCGCTCGGTGGCCGAGAACTCCGCGGCCGCGGCCACCAGCCGCCGGTACAGCGGGTGCTCGGTGAGCCGGGGCTGCCGGGGCGGGTGCAGGCGGCGGCCGGTCTCGGCCAGCGAGCGCGCGGTGGGCAGCTCGGCCCGCATGGTGGCCACGATCTGGCCGAGCCAGTCCCGCGCGGGCGAGGGCGGCACCTGGGCCAGGGCCTGGTCGCAGCGCCACACCGGCCCCTCGCAGTCGGCCAGCAGCCGGGACCAGGCGTCGTTGACCGGCGGCAGCGGCGGCAGCGGCCGGTGCGCGGGCATCGGCGGTGGCGGCAGCGCCGGGCGGCGGCGCTCCCCCACCGTGCTGACCGCCATCACCACGCCGCCGATGACCAGTCCGGGCAGCCCGCCGATGATGGCTGGGCCGAACAGCAGCGCGAACATCGAGATGACCGCGGTGCCACCGACGAAGGACCCGCTGATGATCAGGAGCAGCAGGAAGGGCAGGAAGACCACGCCGTAGCCGATCAGGAACCCGGTCAGCACCGGGTTGTGCTGGCGGCCGCGCGGATCCCGGTCAGTCATGGTTGATCTGACGCAACAGGGGCAGCTGCTGTTCCAGCATGCGCAGTTCGTCACCCGCTCGATGCAGCCCGGGCGCGCCGGCCAGCCGCACGATGATCCCGCCGAGGTGCCGTTCGGCCGCGGCGAACTCGGCCACCGCCGCGGCCAGCCGCACCCGCGCCGGGTGCTCGGGCCCGGCGTGCAGCCGCCGCCCGGTCTCGGCCAGCGTCCGCGCCGCGTCCAGCTCCGCGCGCATGGTCCGCAGGATCCGGACCAGCCAGTCCTTGGCCGGGGACTCGGGCACCGCCTCGGCCGCGTGCCCGACCCGGCGCAGCGAACCGGCGCACTGCTCGTACATCGTTGTCCAGACATCCGGCGGTGGCGCGCGGTATCCGGCGGGCCGGGCCATCGAGGGCCGCGGCAACGCGACCGGCTGCGGCGCGGGCTCCGGGAGCGCCTCGGCAACCGGGCCACCTGCGCGCAGCAGCCCGAGCGTGGCCCCGGCCAGCGCGCCCAGCCCGCCGCCGGCCAGGCTGATCAGCACCAGCACCGGGAGCACCGGCAGGTCGGGGTCCACGGGCAGCAGCAGGTACGCGCCGAGCAGGGTCAGCACCACCCCGGCCAGCGAGCCGAACGCCGTCGGGGTGGACAGCCAGGAGGCTCGCACACGGGCCAGCGGCGCGCGTGGCCCGCGCTCGGGCAGGCCCGGTATGCCAGGCAGGGTGGTCACCCACCCCAATTTACGGCCTGCCGCAAGCTCAGGCGTCGAAGTCCACCGTCACGGTGTCGGTCACCGGCAGGGCCTGGCAGGTCAGCACGAACCCGGCCTCGACCTCGTGCGGCTCGAGCGCGAAGTTGCGCCGCATCCGCACCTCGCCCTCGGTGACCTTGGCCCGGCAGGTGCCGCAGACCCCGCCCTTGCAGGCGAAGGGCAGGTCGGCGCGGACCCGCTGCGCGGCGTCCAGGATCGGGGTGTCCCTGGGCAGCGCGAGCACGGTCTCCCTGCCGTCGAGCAGCACCACCACCTCGGCCGCATCACCGTCCACAATGGACTCTTCTTCGCGGACCAGCTCCGGCGGCGGCTCGTCGACGTAGAACAGCTCCTGGTGCACCCGCTCGACGGGCACCTGCCTGGCCAGCAGCACGTCCTGGGCCGCGGTGACCATGCCGTAGGGCCCGCACAGCCACCAGTGCGCCACCTCGCGCACCGGGACCAGCAGGTCCAGCAGCTTGCCGATCCGCTCGGCGTCCAGCCGCCCGGCGAACAGCTCCACGTCGCCGCGCTCCCGGCTGAGCACGTGCACCAGCTGCAGACGGCCGCGGTAGGCGTCCTTCAGGTCGGCCAGCTCCTCGGCGAACATCACCGTGTCGCTGCGCCGGTTGCCGTAGAACAGGGTCACCCGGCTGTCCGGGCAGTCGGCGAGCAGGGTGGCCGCGATGGACAGCACCGGGGTGATGCCAGAGCCCGCGGCCAGCAGCACGTGGTGACCGCCCAGCTCGGTCGGGCTGAACCCGCCGGAGGGCGGCAGCACGTCGATCTTCTCGCCCGCGCGGACCTCGTCCACCAGCCAGGAGGAGAACAGGCCGCCGTCCACCCTGCGCACGCCGATCTGCGGGGCCCGCCCGCGCGGGGCGCAGATCGAGTAGGACCGCCGCTCCTCCACGCCGTCGGGGGTGAGCCGGCGCAGGGTCAGGTACTGGCCGGGCCGGAAGGCGAACTCCGCGCCCAGCTCCTCGGGCACCGCGAAGGTGACCGCGACCGCGTCCGCGCACAACTGGTCGACCCTGGCCACCTCCAGGGTGTGGAAGGCCGCGCGAGGGCGCGACATCGCCGGAGCGGCCATCAGATCTCCTTGACGTGCTCGAAGGGTTCGGCGCAGGCCGAGCAGCTGCGCAGGGCCTTGCACGCGGTGGAGGAGAACCGGGACAGCTCGACGGTGTCCCGTGATCCGCAGCGCGGGCAGGGCACCACCGCGCTGGGCGGGTCCAGCCGCAGCGGCACCGGTCCGGCCAGCCGGGGCCCGATCCGCTGGGGCGGCGCGATGCCGTGCTCGAGGAGCTTGCGGCGGCCGTCCTCGCTGATCCAGTCGGTGGTCCAGGCCGGGCTGAGCACGGTGCGCACCTCGACCCGCTCGAACCCGGCCTCGCGCAGGCCTCTGCGCAGGTCGGCGCGCATCTCCTCCAGCGCGGGGCAGCCGGAGTAGGTGGGCGTGATGGTGACCAGCACGGTGTCGCCGCTGACCGCGACCTCGCGCAGCACGCCGAGGTCGGCCAGGGTGAGCACGGGCAGCTCGGGGTCGAGCACCGCTTCAGCCGCCGCGCGCGCTCGCTCTACTGTGGACGGTGCCATGGCGGTCACCACACCGCGTCCGGCTGGGAGCGGGCGATGTGCTGCATCTCGGCCAGCAGGTAGCCCATCGGCTTGGAGTGCACGCCGTCCCGCCCGGCCCGGCCGCCCACGGTGGCCAGCGGGAGCACCTCTGGCCGGGTCAGCGTGGCCGCGGAGAGCACCTGGTCCAGCACCGCGTCCACCTCCGCGCGCAGCTCGCCGGGGTCCACCGCGACCCCGGCCTCGGCCAGCCGCAGCTCCACCGGGTGCGCGGTGAACAGCTCCGCCAGGTACGGCCACATCCGGTCCAGCCCGTCCTGCATCCGCCGGTGCGACTCCTCGGTGCCGTCGCCGAGCCGGAGGGTCCACTGCGCCGCGTGGTCGCGGTGGTAGGCCAGCTCCTTGACGCCCTTGGCCGCGACCGCGGCGAGCACCGGGTCGGCCGAGGCGGACAACCTGGTGAACAGGGCCAGCCGGGCGGTGGCGAACAGCAGCAGGCGGGCGATGGTCTGGGCGAAGTCGCCGTTGGGCTGCTCGACCAGCCGGACGTTGCGGAACTCGGTCTCGTCCCGGAAGTAGGCCAGCCGGTCCTCGTCCCGGCCCGCGCCCTCGGCCTCGCCCGCCCGGCTCAGCAGCAGCCGGGCCTGGCCGAGCAGGTCGAGCGCGATGTTGGCCAGCGCCACGTCCTCTTCCAGCTCCGGCGCGTTCGAGCACCACTCGGCGGTGCGCTGGGACAGCACCAGCGCGTCGTCGCCGAGCATCAGCGCGTACCCGAACAGGTCCTGACGGTCCACAGTGGACGGAAACTCTCTGTCCACAGTGGACATCTCGTCGTGGAAGCCGGAACCATAGGCCCACCGGGCGTCGTCGTGCTCCTCGGCGAGTGCCTGGTAGGCGTTGTCGAAGGACATCAGTGCCTCACAGGTGCGGGACGCCGTCGGGGATGTCGTAGAAGGTCGGGTGCCGGTACACCTTGTCCCCGGCGGGCGCGAAGAACGGGTCCTTCTCGTCCGGGCTGGAGGCGGTGATCGCCTCGGCCGGCACCACCCAGATGCTCACGCCCTCGTTGCGCCGGGTGTAGAGGTCGCGCGCGTTGCGCACGGCCATCTCCGCGTCCGGGGCGTGCAGCGAGCCGACGTGCACGTGGTTGAGCCCGCGCCGGCCACGCACGAAGACCTCCCACAGCGGCCAGGAGGAACGCACCTCTGCCATCACGCGACTCCCTTCGCCCGTGCCGCCCGCTTGGCCGCGTAGGCCGCGGCCGCCTCCCGCACCCAGGCCCCGTCCTCGTGCGCCCGCCGCCGGTGCTCGATCCGCTCGGCGTTGCACGGCCCGTCGCCCTTGACCACCCGCATCAGCTCGGCGAAGTCCGGCGTGCCGAAGTCGTAGTGCCCGCGCGTGGCGTTCCAGCGCAGCTCCGGGTCGGGGAAGGTGACGCCGAGCGCCTCGGCCTGCGGCACCGACATGTCCACGAACTTCTGCCGCAGCTCGTCGTTGGTGTGCCGCTTGATCCGCCAGGCCATGGACCGCTCGGTGTTCGGCGAGCTGTCATCCGGCGGCCCGAACATCATCAGCGACGGCCACCACCAGCGGTCCACCGCCTCCTGCACCATCCGCCGCTGGTTCTCGCTGCCCCGCATCATGGTCATCAGCAGCTCGTAGCCCTGCCGCTGATGGAAGGACTCCTCCTTGCAGACCCTGATCATCGCGCGGGCGTACGGCCCATAGCTGGTGCGGCACAGCGGCACCTGGTTGCAGATCGCCGCCCCGTCCACCAGCCAGCCGATCACGCCGACGTCGGCGAAGGTCAGCGTGGGGTAGTTGAAGATCGAGGAGTACTTCTGCCGCCCGCTGATCAGCTTCTCGGTCAGGTCGGTCCGGTCCGCGCCCAGCGTCGCCGCCGCCGCGTACAGGTACAGCCCATGACCGGCCTCGTCCTGCACCTTGGCCAGCAGGATCGCCTTGCGCCGCAGGCTCGGCGCCCGGCTGATCCAGTTGCCCTCCGGCTGCATCCCGATGATCTCCGAATGCGCGTGCTGGGCGATCTGGCGGATCAGGGTGGCCCGGTAGGCCTCCGGCATCCAGTCCCTCGGCTCGATCCGCCCGTCCGCGGTGACCGTGGCGGTGAACTCGGCTTCCAGCTCTGGCGGTTCGGTTTCGAGCACGGCAGACACCTCCGGCCGGTTCGGGAACACGCTCGATGTTACACCGAATCGCCGAAGTTGGAAGAAAGTGTCACATCAGGTTTGCCGGCGCTTCTCCAGCCAGCGAACCAGGGGATACGCGATCACCCACGCGCCCGCGATCACCGCGATGATCGGCCAGATGCCCATCCAGGCGTGCCTGCCCGCGACGCGGACCAGGTCGTCAGGGGCGTTGAGGTCGTACTCGACCTGGACCATGTTGCCCTCGGCCAGGCCCTGCGGGTACAGGATGCCGCGGCTGGGGCTGTGGATGGCGCCGTCGGGGGTGTTGTAGCGGACGATGGTGCGGCCGAAGGTGACGGCCTGGACCTCGGCGACGGCGGTGCCGGTGCGTTTGCCGATCTTGTAGTCGTTGACCAGCATGGCGCCGAAGAGCACCACGCACATCAGGGTGATCAGGCTCGCGGCCGCCAGCACCGCGACCGAGGTGCGGCGCAGCCTGCGCGGCTTGGGCAGTGTCGCCACGCGACGGCGCAGCCGGTCCAGTAGTCCTGCGTTCTCCGCCACAGCACGAACTCTAGTGCGCGCGGCCGGGCGGGCGCGGGCCATACGCTGCTGGGGTGACCTTCGCTCCGTCTCGCCGCAGTGCGCGCGCCGTGCGGGTGCGCACCCGGGAACTTCCCGCCGGGGTTGACCTGCTCGGACAGCTGCCCGACTCCGATGACGTGCTCGCCTGGGTGCGGGAGGGGGACGGGCTGGTCGGGTGGGGAGTCGCGGCCGAGTTCCGTTGTGCCGGGCCGGACCGGTTCGCGGCGGCGGATGACTGGTGGCGGGAGCTGCGGGGCTCGCTGGCGGTCGAGGACGAGGTGGGACTGCCCGGGACCGGGGCGGTGGCCTTTGTCAGCGTGACGTTCGCGGATGGGCCTGAGGAATCGGTGCTGGTGGTGCCGCGGGTGATCGTCGGGCAGCGGGACGGGCGGGTCTGGCGGACACAGATCGGCGAGGTGGCCGGGGACCCGGTGCGGCCGGTGCGCGGGCCGGGGCTGGTGCGCTACGCCGAGGGCCGGCTGCCGGTGACCCGGTACCGGGAGGCGGTGCGGGCCGCGGTGGCCCGGATGCGGGCCGGGGAGCTGGCCAAGGTGGCGCTCGCGCACGACCTGCTGGCCACCGCGGCCGAGCCGTTCGACCCCCGGTTCCTGCTGGCCGGGCTGGCCCGCCGGTATCCGAGCTGCTGGGCTTACTCGGTGGCCGGGCTGGTCGGCGCGACGCCGGAGTTGTTGTTGCGACGCAACGGGTCCGAGTTCTCCTCCCGGGTGCTGGCCGGGACCACCTGGCCGCGCGAGGGCGCTACCGAGGACGAGCTGGCCGCGGAACTGCTGGCCTCGGCGAAGAACCGGGAGGAGCACGAGTACGCGGTGCGCTCCTTCGTGGACTGCCTCGGTCCGCTGTGCGCCGAGCTGGACGCCCCGGCCACGCCGGAGGTGTTGCGGCTGCGCAACGTGCTGCACCTGTCCACCGACGTGCGCGGCCGGCTGCACGACGACGGGTCGCTGTTGCGGCTGGCGCAGGCGGTGCACCCGACCGCGGCGGTGGGCGGCACGCCGACGCCGGACGCGGTGGCGCTGATCGCCGAGCTGGAGGGCATGGACCGGGGGCGCTACGCCGGGCCGGTGGGCTGGATCGACGGCGCGGGCGACGGGGAGCTGGGCATCGCGCTGCGGTGCGCGCAGCTGGACGGCAACACCGCGCGGCTGTTCGCCGGGTGCGGGATCGTGGCCGACTCCGATCCGGACACCGAGGTGGCCGAGGCGCGGGCGAAGATGATTCCGGTGCGGGACGCACTGGAAGGCGCATAAGGAAACGGCGGGACCCCCTTCGCGGAGAAGGGAGTCCCGCCGTCCTTTGTGGACCTACTTGCCCGCGCGGGCGGACAGGTCGTGCAGGATCTGCTGGTTCTCGATCGCCTTCTTGGCGTTCTTCGGCTCCTTCACCTTGGCCGAGCGCTCGGTGCCCTGAGTGGAGACCTCGGGGTTGAGCTTCGGCTTGCCCTTGGTGAACAGCCAGGTGTTGAAGACCTCGTCCAGCTTCTTGCCGGAGAGCACCTCGGCCAGCGCCTTGAACTCCTCGATGGTGGCGTTGCCGTACTTCTTGTTCTCGGTCCAGGTCTTCACCGTCTGGAAGAAGACCTGGTCGCCGACGGTCTTGCGGATCGCGTGCACGGCCATCGCGCCGCGGTCGTACACCGCGTTGTGGAACTCGTTGCCCGAGCCCGGCTCGCCGACGACGACCTGCCAGAACTGGTCGTTCTCCGGGTAGCGCGCGTAGGTGAAGTCGAACCACTCCTGCGCGGTGCCCTCACCCTTGTGCTCCGACCACAGCCAGGGCGCGTAGGTGGCGAAGCCCTCGTTCAGCCAGATGTTGCGCCACTTGGCCACCGACACCGAGTCGCCGAACCACTGGTGCGCCAGCTCGTGCACCACCACGTTGACGTTGACGCCGTTGCGGAAGAAGCCGGTCGCGTAGGTCGGCCGGGTCTGGTTCTCCAGCGCGAAGGTCAGGCCCTCCTTGGGCACCACCCCGCCCTGCGCCTCGAACGGCCACTCGCCGAAGACGGTCTCCAGGAACTCGATCACCTCGGGCGTGCGCTCCAGCGAGGCCTTGGCCGCGCCCTCGAACTCGCCGAGGCCCTCGGAGTAGGCCGTGATGAACGGCTGGCCCTTGTGCCCGGTGCTCTGGTGGATCTCGAACTGGCCGATGGTCAGGAAGGCCAGGTAGGTCGCCATCGGCTTGGTGGAGCGCCAGTTCCAGCGGGTCCAGCCGCCCGGCTGCACCGCCCGGCTCTTCAGCGAGCCGTTGGAGAGCACCTCCACCCCGGTGGGCACCGCGACGCTGATGTCGAAGGTCGCCTTGTCCGTGGGGTGGTCGTTGCTCGGGTACCACCAGCGCGCGATGTGCGGCTCGTTGATCGCGGTCGCCCCGTCGGAGGTCCGCTTCCACAGCGTCTGGCCGTTGATCTTGACCGTGGAGGGCACGCCCTCGTACTCCACCACCACGGTCAGCAGCGAGCCCTTGGCCGCCAGGCGGGCCGGGGTCACCACCAGCTCGGCCTCCGGCGTCTGGGTGAAGCTCGCCTTGGCCCCGTTGACCCGCACCGACTTCACCGGCAGCGCGAAGTCCAGGTTGAACCGGGTCAGGTCCTGGGTCGGCGCGGCCACGATGGTCGTGGTGCCGGAGAGCGTGTCGCTGGCCGGTTGGTACTTGAGGCGGATGTCGTAGTGCGAGACGTCGTATCCGCCGTTGCCGTCGTTCGGGTGGTACTCGTCACCGATGCCGGGAGTACCGGCCGAATCGATGCCAGCCGACGCCGGCCACGCGAGCAGCGCGACGGCCGCTGCCGTCGCCGCCGCCACGCGGAGGCTGTGTCGTCGAAGCATGGTTGCCCCTCCTGAGTGCGATCGTGCAGGTAATCGCGCAGGCTGGAACATAGTCAGATGCGCAGGTCAGCACCAGGCTGTTACCGGTATGCCCAGGACATGGGATGAGGTGAAACGGAAAAACTGAACGAGATCAGGACGCGGTGATCACGGCCCGCACCCTGGTCCGCAACAGCTCGTGCACGGCGCGCAGCCGTTGCCGGTCCGCGCGCACCTCCACCACCTGGATGCCCGGCGCCGGTCGCAGCGCCGCCCGGAAGTCCGCCCCGTCGGCCGCCAGCCGGTACCGGATGCCGTAACCAGCGCACAGCGCGCCGAGATCCGAGCCGTGCGGGGTGCCGAAGACCCGCTCGAAGGAGTCCGAGTGGTCCGGCGCGCCCTGCTCCAGCAAGGAGAAGATGCCGCCGCCGTCGTCGTTGAGCACCACGATGGTCAGGTCCGGCCGCTGCTCCAGCGGGCCGAGCAGCAGGCCGTTGAGGTCGTGCAGGAAAGTCAGGTCGCCCAGCAGCGCGTAGCCGTGGCCGACCCGGCTGTCCGCGCTGACCGCGCCGAGCACCGCGCCGATCGCGCTGGACACGCTGCCGTCGATACCGGCCACGCCGCGGTTGGAGATCACCACTGGGCCGAGCCTGCGCGCGCCGACCAGGTCGATGTCGCGCACCGGGTTGGAGCTGCCCAGGAACAGCACCGCGTCCTCCGGCAGCTCGCTCATCAGCGTGCGGGCCACGTGCAGCCCGGTGGGCCACTGCTCACCGGCGAGCAGCTCCGCCACCACCGAGGAGGCCAGCGCGTCGGCCTGCTGCCAGTCGGTCAGCCAGTCCGGGTCGCCGGGGTAGGTCTCCACCCAGTTGCGGCTGCCCTGCTCGATGTCCATGGCCAGGTAGTTGAGGTCGTCCAGGCCGAGGTAGCCGGTGACGTGCGTGGCCACGTGCTGCGGGTCGGCCCAGGACTCGCCGTTGCGCACCACGTGCACCACCGGCACCGTCTTGAGCAGCTTCTGCACCCCCCGGGAGAGGGTGGGCCGCCCGATCACCACCACCGAGTCCGGCCGCAGCTGCTCCGGCAGCTCGCCCGCGTTGAGCAGCAGCGAACCGTGTTGCAGCACCACCGCGCCGGAGGCCATTGGCCCGCCCATCGCGGTCGGTTCGGTGATCACCGGCCAGCCCAGCTTGGCCGCCACCTCGCAGGCGGAGTGCGCGGCGGCGGAGTCCGCGTCGCCCACCACGACCAGGGTGCGCGGCCGCAGGTGGAAGATCGGGCCGCCGCCGACCGGGTCGGTGCCGACGAAGCCGGGGCTGACCGAGGTCCAGCGCTCGGACTCCGGCCGCCCGTCCAGCGGTTCCGGCCAGTCGGCGAGGTCCCCGTCCGGCACCAGCGGTTCCCGGAACGGGATGTTGACGTGCACCGGGGTGCCGGTGTCGGCCTGCACCACCGCGCGGCAGACCAGCCCGCGCCACACCGCGTTCTGCCCGGCCCGCCGCTCGGCCACCGGGAAGTCGATGGTGCCGGCCGCGCCGCCGTAGACGCCGTTCTGCTGGATGGTCTGGTTCGCCCCGGTGCCGTAGACCTCCGGCGGCCGGTCCGCGGTGACCACCAGCAGCGCGGCGCCCGAGTGGTACGCCTCCAGCACCGCCGGGTGCAGGTTCGCCACCGCGGTGCCGGAGGTGCACACCACGGCGGCGAACCCGCGCCGGTGCGGCCGGTGCGCCAGTCCCTTGGCCAGGCCGAGGGCGAGGAAGCCCGCACTGCGCTCGTCGATGCGCACGTGCAGGGTGAGCCTGCCTGCCTTCGCGGCCTCGTAGAGAGCGAAGGACAGCGGAGCGTTGCGCGAGCCGGGGCAGAGCACGACCTGACGCACGTCGTTGCGGATCAACTCGTCAACGACGACCCTGGCTTGCGCTGTGGAAGGGTTCACGGTCGCTTCGGGAACTTCCCGAAGTCGGGCTTGCGCCGCTCGGTGTAGGCGTTGCGGCCTTCCTGCGCCTCTTCGGACATGTAGAAGAGCAGGGTGGCATCACCGGCGAGCTGCTGGATGCCGGCCAGGCCGTCGTCGGCGGCGTTGTGCGAGGCCTTGAGCATGCGCAGGGCCAGCGGCGAGTGCTGGAGCATCTCGCGGCACCACTGCACGGTTTCCTTCTCCAGGTCCTTCAGCGGCACCACCGTGTTGACCAGGCCCATGGCCTCGGCCTGGTGGGCGTCGTACTGGCGGCACAGGTACCAGATCTCACGGGCCTTCTTCTGCCCGACCATCCTGGCCAGCAGACCGGAGCCGTAGCCACCGTCGAAGGAACCGACCTTGGGGCCGGTCTGGCCGAACCTGGCGTTGTCCGCGGCGATGGTCAGGTCGCAGACGATGTGCAGCACGTGGCCGCCGCCGATGGCGTACCCGGCGACCATGGCGATCACCGGCTTGGGCGTGCGGCGGATCTGGATCTGCAGGTCGAGCACGTTCAGGCGGCCGATGCCCTTCTGGGCCACCTCGTCCTCGCCGATGTAGCCGTCGTTGCCGCGGATGCGCTGGTCACCGCCGGAGCAGAAGGCCAGGTCGCCCTGCCCGGTGAGGATGATGACGCCGACCTGGTCGTCGTCGCGCGCGCGGTTGAAGGCGTCGGAGAGCTCGAACAGGGTCTGCGGCCGGAACGCGTTGCGCACCTCTGGCCGGTTGATCGTGATCTTGGCGATGCCCTCCGCGGTCTCGTACCGGATGTCCCGGTAGTCGCCATCCGACTTCCAGTCGGCAGCGAGCTCGATCGAGGAGTGGGCGGGGTCGGTCGCGGTCACAAGATTAGGCTAACCCCGATGCGCTGCCGTCCGATTCTGACCCTGACCTGCGACAACACCGCAGGCTCGGCTAGTGATGCTCACCACGCCCTGCGCGCCGCGCTGGACGGCGGTCCGGCGCTGTTGCCGCTGGCCCCTGGCCTGGCCGGACAGCGGGTGGCCGCCGCCCTTAGACCGGAAGAGGGTGAGCAAGACCTCGGTGTGGCACTGATCGTGCCCACCTCCGGCTCGACCGGGACGCCCAAGGGCGTGCTGCTCACCGAGGCCGCGCTGCGCGCCTCGGCGGCCGCCACGCACGAGCGACTGGGCGGTCCCGGCCGCTGGCTGCTCGCGCTGCCGGTGCACCACATCGCCGGGCTGCAGGTGCTCACTCGGTCCCTACTGGCCGGTTTCGACCCCTGCGTGCTCGACTCCGCCACCGGCTTCCGCCCGGCCGCCTTCGCCGCGGCCGCCGAGCCGCTGCTGGCGCAGGGCCGGGCCTACACCGCGCTGGTGCCGACCCAGCTCTCCCGCCTGGTCGCCGAGGGCGGCGCGGCGCTGGCCGCGCTGCGCGGGTTCGCCGCGGTGATCGTCGGCGGCGCGGCCACACCCCCGGCGCTGCTGCGCGCGGCCAGGGACGAGGGCGTGGCGGTGACCACCACCTATGGCATGAGCGAGACCGCGGGCGGCTGCGTCTACGACGGCCTGCCGCTGACCGGGGCCAGGGTCCGGCTGGCCGAGGGCGGCGCGGTCGAGCTGGGCGGTCCGACGCTGGCCAACGGCTACCGGCTGGCCCCGGAGGCCACCGCGGCGGTGTTCGCCGACGGCTGGTTCCGCACCGGCGACCTGGGCCGCTGCACCGAGGACGGGCGGCTGGAGATCCTCGGCCGGGCCGACGACGTGATCATCACCGGTGGCGAGAAGGTGCCACCGGCGCTGGTCGAGCGCGCGCTCACGGACTGCCCCGGCGTGCTGGAGGCCTGCGTGGTCGGCGTGCCGGACCCGGAGTGGGGCCAGGCGGTCGCGGCCGCGGTGGTGCCTGCCGACTGGACCGAGCCGCCCGCGCCGGAGCGGTTGCGCGAGGCGGTCCGGGAGGTCGCGGGCCGGGCCTGCGCGCCGCGCCGGGTGGTGTTCCTGCCCGAGCTGCCCCTGCGCGGACCAGGCAAGATCGACCGGCGCGCGGTGGGCGAGCTGCTGGCCGAACCCGACTAGGCCAAACCGGTTACCAAGTTTCAACTAGTTCATACGATCCGTTGACAACTCACCACATGTCCGGTTTCCCTGTCTGGGCGATCCGGACATGCGGCCCCTGCTGCGGTTGATCCGCTCCGCGTGCTCCGGGGAACGGAGCAGTCATGCGCGTCCCGAACAAGGCCCGGACGCGATTACTGGGCCTCGCCATGCCAACGATTGCCCTGCTCGCCCTGCTAGCCGCACCAGCCATCGCCGCTCCCACCGGCCCGCCTACCTGGACCCCTGACCTCACGGTGGTCGACGAGGACGACAGCAACGTCAGCACCACCGGCGGCGCGGTCACCCTCGGCACCACCGCCGCCGAGCACGCCAGCGCGCGCACCGGCCTGGCCACCGGCTTCCTCCAGCTCACCCCGCACCAGCTCGACCAGCCGGTCAACCGCGTCGCGGCCGCCGTCCGCAGCGAGGTCCCGGCTGACACCGAACTGGCCATCGACGTCCGCGGTCAGCTCGGCGAGGACGAGTGGACCGAATGGGCCGAGGCAAAGCCCGGAGAGCCAGCGGTGATCTCCGCGCCGTCCAAGGTAATCCAGATCCGGGTGGCACTCACCGCACCCAAGGGCCAGACGCCCAAGCTCACCGCGCTCACCCTCACCGCCGACCTCGCGCCCAGCGTTCCGTCGGCGCAGGGCGTGCAGGGCCTGAGCTACCGGGTGTTCGCCACCAGGGAGGGCCTGGTCGGCGGCACCACCGCGAACGGTCACGTGATCGTGGCCAGGGACCACTTCGTCGCGCTGCCGTCCCGGCGCGGCCTGGCCAGCAAGGGCACCGGCACCTACAGCGTGAAGGTGTGCGCGGCCAACGGTCGCTGCGAGTGGGCCCCGGTGTGGGACGTCGGTCCCTGGAACATCAAGGACGACTACTGGAACCCCTCGGCCACCAGGGAGATGTGGAAGAACCTGCCGCAGGGCAAGCCGCAGGCCCAGGCCGCCTACCAGGACGGCTACAACGGCGGCAAGGACGGCTTCGGCCGCAAGGTGGCCAACCCGGCCGGGATCGACCTGGCCGACGGCACGTTCTGGGACGGCCTGAAGCTGACCGACAACTCCTGGGTGACCGTGGAGTACCTGTGGACCGGCGGTGGCACCTTCGGCACCGTGCGCACCGCGGGCGACACGCTCAACGTGCGCACCGGGGCCAGCTCGGCCAACGCCCAGGTCGGCCTGGCCGCGAACTTCGCCAGGGTCAAGGTGGAGTGCCAGGTGACCGGGGAGAACGTGACCGGCACCCAGGGCACCAGCAACGTCTGGTTCCGGATCAGCGCCGGGAAGTTCGTCTCGAAGGCCTACATCGCCGGGGTGGGCACGGTCGGCCGCTGCTGACCGTGGCGCGTGCCCGCCCGCGCGGGGGCGGGCACGCGTTCCCACCAGCCGTGTTGCAGGATGACGGCATGCCGACAGTCGCCCAGTGGGTTGAAGGTGCTCGTCTGCGGACCCTGCCGAACGCGGTGGCGCCGGTGGTGGTCGGCTCGGGCGCCGCCGCCGCGGTGGAGGGCTTCAACGCCCTGCAGGCCGTGCTGTGCCTGGTGGTCGCGCTCAGCCTGGTCATCGGGGTGAACTTCGCCAACGACTACTCCGACGGCATCCGCGGCACCGACGACAACCGGGTCGGCCCGCTCCGCCTGGTCGGCTCCGGCACCGCACCCCCGAAGACGGTGCTGCGCGCCGCCCTCGCCTGCTTCGCGCTGTCCGCGGTGGCGGGCGCGGTGATCGCGCTGACCTCCGGCCACTGGTGGTTCATCCCGCTGGGCGCGGTGTGCATCGCCGCCGCCTGGTTCTACACCGGCGGCAAGAAGCCGTACGGCTACGCGGCCCTCGGCGAGATCGCGGTCTTCCTCTTCTTCGGCCCGGTCGCGGTGCTCGGCACGCTGTACATCCAGTCCAGCGAGCTCACCGGCGCGGGCATCGGCGGCGCGGTCGGCGCGGGCCTGTTCTCCGCCTCGGTGCTGGTGTCGAACAACCTGCGCGACATCCCCTCGGACCGGGAGGCCGGCAAGCGCACGCTGGCGGTGCTGCTCGGCGACCGGGACACCCGAGGGCTGTACACCGCGCTGGTCGTGGTGCCGTTCCTGCTGACCACGCTGATCGGCTTCCGGGAACCGTGGGCGCTGCTCGGGTTCCTGGCCGCGCCGCTGGTGTTCTTCTCGCTGCGGCGGGTGCTGCGCGGGGACACCGGACTCAAGCTGATCCCGGTGCTGAAGGACACCGCACTGGCGATGCTGGTGTGGTCCCTCGGCACCGGGATCGGGCTCGCGCTCAGCTAGTCGTCACCAGGAGTCGTGGCGCAGCACGATGTTCTCGCCGCCGCCGCCGTCGTCGTCATCGTCGTCGCGGCGCCGCTGGGACTGCCGGTGCGCCTCGACCACCTCGTCCAGCGTGTGTCCCTCCTGGAACAGCTGGTAGGTCGTGCCCATCCGGCTCAGGTTCGGCTCCAGCGCCGCGCGCACGTCCGGGTCCGCGTACGCCCTGCCCTCCAGCACGTCCCGCCAGCTGAGGTCCCCGGACTCCACTTTCCGTTGCAGCGCACGGAGTTCCGCCGGCGCGTCGGGCTTGGCCGCCTCGCGCTCGATGGCGCGGACGTCCTCCTCGGAGGCCACCGGCTCTTCGGCGGGGCGCAGGCTGTCCTGGAGCTCCTGGGCTGAGCGGAGCACCTCCTCCATGGCGTCCATGGAGGCGTCCAGCTCGGCCTCGGCGCGCCGGACCTCCGGGGTGCGCCAGTCCTGTTCGGGAGTGGTCATCGCGGGCTCGCTCCAGCCGGTTCGCGCAGGTGGTCGTTGAGGGCCTTGGCGTCCTTGCCGGTTTCCCGGCCGGCCGCGCGGGCCTCCTTGGCCGAGTCACCGATGCCCCTGGCGTCGTCGCGGATGCTGGTGGCCCCGTCCTTGATGTCGGTGGCGGACTGCTTGAGCTCCTTGCCCACCTCGATCGCGTCGCCGACGCTGCGCACGTCCTTGATCTTGGACAGCTGGGACGGCACCTGGGAGACGGTGTCGTGCAGCTGCTTGGCGGTCTCGATGATCCGCTTCACCGCTTCTACGATCTCCATGATCTTGCGGTAGATCTGGTAGGCGTCCCAGATCAGCTCGGCGGCCTTGATCCAGCCGTAGGCGGGGACCCAGGCCTTCTTGATCGCGTCGACCAGCTTGTTGACCAGGAACTTGATCAGGTCCAGTGCCTTCTGGCACAGCTTCTTCGCGCCCTCGGCGACCTTGTCGAAGCCCTTGGCGATCAGCTTGGCGACCTGGGCCTCGGCCAGCAGCCCAGCCTTCCACACCGCCTTGACGAAGACCTCGTGCGCCACCGCGGCCGCGCCCTCCCAGGTCTCGCGGACCTGGTCGACACCGGCGTTGAGGTTGGCGGACATGGCGTTCATCGCCTCGGCGCCGCTGCGCCAGGCGTCGCCGTTCATCTGGATGCGGGTGTAGTCACCGGTGATCGGCATGATCACCTTCTGCACGATGCTCTCGCCGGTGACCTTGGTGAAGGCCCAGTCCACGGCCTGCACCTGCCAGCCCTGCTCCTTGATCAGCTCCTCGATCTTGGCGCCGGAGCTGTCCTCGGGCGCCTTGAGCAGGCCGCCGAGGTCGGTCTTGTCCGCGTATCCGGTGGCCATCAGACGCGCACCTGCCCGACCTGGTCGTTGATCCGGGCGAAGGTCTGCGCGACCTTCTGGTCGGTCTTCTCATAGTCCGCGGCGATCTGGGCCATCCGCTCGGCCGAGCCGTGCATCCGGTCCTGCCCGAAGTCCAGCGCCAGGTCGTAGGCGCCGCGCACCAGGTCCACCCCCGGCTGCAGGATGGTGAGCAGGCCGGTGAAGCCGCTCTTGTCGCAGCCGTGCTCGTGCAGGTACTTCTTGACCTGGTCGAACTGACCGGCCACGGTGCCGAGGTAGGCCGCGTAGGCCTTCAGCTCCTCGGTGTTGTGCCGCTGGACCATGTGGTGGACCCCCGATGCGCGCCGTCACTGACCGCGGTTGGACGGCGCGAGGCTATCGGGGGTTCCCGATCACTGTGCGCCGGGCCACTGTCCGGATCGGTGGAACTCGGTCACGGTCGCGGTCGGCCCGGTCAGGTCCAGCTGCTGCGCGCCCACCCACTCGTCGTCGTAGTAGGTGTTGTCGTAGCGCTCGCCGCCGTCGCACAGCAGGGTCACCACGCTGCCCTGCCGCCCCTGCGCCCGCAGCTCCGCGACCAGCTGGAACGCGCCCCACAGGTTGGTGCCGGTGGACCCGCCGACCCGGCGGCCGAGCACCTCCTCGGCGTGCCGGATCACCGCGACCGAGGCCGCGTCCGGCACCTTGATCATCCGGTCGATCACCTGGCCGACGAAGGAAGGCTCGACCCTGGGCCGCCCGATGCCCTCGATCCGGGAGCCCCTGGTGCCGGTCAGCTCCGGGTCGGCGTCCCGCCAGGCGTCGTAGAACACGGAGAACTCCGGGTCCACCACGGCCAGCCTGGTGCGCAGCTGCCGGTACCGCACGTACCGGCCGATGGTCGCCCCGGTGCCGCCGGTGCCCGCGCCGACCACCACCCACTCCGGTTCCGGGTGCCGCTCCAGCCGCATCTGCTCGAAGATCGACTCGGCGATGTTGTTGTTGCCGCGCCAGTCGGTGGCCCGCTCGGCGTGGGTGAACTGGTCCATGAAGTGCCCGCCGAGCTCGGCGGCCAGCCGCCGGGACTCGTCGTAGATCGCGCCTGGCGAGTCCACGAAGTGGCAGCGCCCGCCCTCCCGCTCGATCAGCGCGATCTTCTCCGGCGAGGTCGAACGGGGCATGACCGCGATGAACGGCAGGCCGAGCAGCCGGGCGAAGTAGGCCTCGGAGACCGCGGTGGAGCCGGAGGAGGCCTCGATCACCGGGGTGCCGCCGACGATCCAGCCGTTGCAGATGGCGTAGAGGAACAGCGAGCGGGCCAGCCGGTGCTTCAGCGAGCCGGTCGGGTGGGTGGACTCGTCCTTGAGGTAGAGGTCGATCCCCCACTCCGGCGGCAGCGGGTAGGACAGCAGATGGGTGTCCGCGCTGCGGTTGGCATCCGCCTCGATGATCCGGACAGCCTCGTTGACCCAGCCCCGGGTCTTGTCACAACAGCGATCGAGCACGGCCATGGGCCGCACTCTAGCCATGGGCCTGGTGTGGCTCAGCTCTCGCCGCGCAGCTGCGCGCGCAGCCGGGCGCGCTCGGTCCGGCGCTGCTCGCCGCGCTCGGCCAGGCCGCGGGCCACCCGCTGACGCAGGCCGCTGAACAGCACGAAGGACAGCGGCAGCGCGACCACGAAGCCGACCGCCAGTGCGACCAGCAGCGGGACGCCCACCGCGGCCAGGACGGCGGCGAAGAGCACGACCATGCCCAGCCGGCCCGCGGTGTACAGCGCCAGGTCGCGGTTGAGGTTGTTGTCCGGCGTGCCGGTGTTCGAGGTGTCGGTGGCCTCCACGGGTGTGAGGCTACGCGCCGGCGCCCGGGGTGTCGCCGGGAGCCGGGTCGGCGATGGAGCCCGGGGTGTTCGGCCTGCCCTCGAACCGGGTGCTGAGCACCACCGTGGTGCGGGTGCGGGCCACCCCGTCGATGCGGCGCAGCCGGACCAGTGAGCGCTCCAGGTCGTCCACGGTGGCCACCCTGATCTTCACCACGAACGCCTCGTCGCCCGCCACCGCGTAGCAGGACTCGACCTCTTGCAGCGCGGCCAGGCTGGCGGCGATCTTGTCCTCGTCGCCGGTGTCCGAGGGGTGGATGCCGACCAGCGCGGTCACCCCGAGGCCGACCGCCATCGGGTCCACCATGGCGTGGTAGCCGGTGATCACGCCGGAGTTCTCCAGCTTGCCCACCCGCTCGTGCACCGCGGAGGCCGACAGCCCCACCTGCCGGCCCAGGTCGGCGTAGGTCGCCCGCCCGTTGGCCCGAAGCGCCGCGATGATCTGCCGATCCACGAGATCCATGGCAGCAGACCCTAGAGCGTGCCCAGATGCTCCCATGATGGGCCGTTCGAGTGACCGATTCGTCCCTTACCTGCCCATTACCTACGGACAAACGTTCGAGTACCTGACGGGTGAAATGCCACCATTTCACCGAGTACGGACCCGAGGACCTCGGGTCCGTGGTGAGGAGGGAAAAGTGACCACCATGCGTCCAGCGCCCCGTCCCGCGGGAGCGGAGCGGCTGCTCACGCCAGGTGAGGTCGCCGGCCTGTTCCGGGTCGACCCGAAGACGGTGACCCGGTGGGCCACCGCGGGCCGCATCGGGTCGATCCGCACGCCAGGCGGGCACCGGCGGTTCCGGGAGTCCGAGGTCAACGCACTGCTGGCCGAACTCACCACCCCTGGTCCCGCGCTCGCCTGACCAGGAAAGAGTGATCGAGATCACCTCGGCGAGAACGGCCGGAAACGGCCCGTTCTCGCCGCTCGGCTTTTACCTCTCTTTACCTTTCGGGTGCACCTCGGGATGCGCCGCCCACCACGCGGCATAGCTCGGGTTCGAGCCCACCAGGCCCAGGTAGGCATCGGCCGCGGCCTCCAGCGCCAGCTCCTCGCCCACCGGCCCGGCCTCGTTCCAGGCCACGTCCAGCCGCCGCACCAGCGGGTCCCCGCGCAGCGGCCGGATCACCAGGCCGAGCCCCTCCCGCGCGGTGGCCTGCGCCAGGCTCACCGCCAGGCCGCTGGAGACCGCGCCGCGGGCCGCGCTGGTCTCGGTGGCGTGGTGCCTGATCAGCGGCTCGAACCCGGCCTCCTGGCAGCGGCGGCGCAGGTGCGCGGTCTCGCCGGAGTCCATCAGCGGGTCCACGATCCAGGGTTCCTCGGCCAGCTCGGCCAGGTCGATCACCGCCTTCGCGGCCAGCGGGTGGGTCTCGGCGACCGCCACGAACACCGGTTCCACCGGCACCAGCGGGGCCCGCCGCACGCCGGCCACCGAGGGCAGCTCGTGCCCGCTGAACTCCTCCACCACCGCCACGTCCATCCGCCGCCCGCCGAGCAGGCCGAGCATGGCGAAGGAGGACTGCTCGGCCAGGCTGTGCACCTCGATCTCGCCCGGGTAAAGGCGTTGCAAAGACAGCGCGAGCCGGGAGGCGATCGGACCGGGCACGCTGCCCACCTGGATCTTGGTCGCCCCGCCCGCGCCACCGGCCTGCCCGGCCCAGGACCGCAGCTCGTCCAGCTCGGCCAGCACGGTGCGCGCCTTGGCCAGCACGAACCGGCCGACCGAGGTGGGCTGCACACCCTCGGCCGAGCGGTCGAACAGCGGCGCGCCCATGCTCGTCTCGATCCGCCGTAGCTGGGCGGACAGGCTGGGCTGGGACAGTCCAAGGGTGCTGGCGGCCTTCGAGACGCTGCCCGCGTCGGCTACCGCGAGCAGCACCCGGAGGTGGCGTACCTCCAGTTCCATAACCCGCATGCTATGGCCAGCCGGGATGTGTGCAAGGTCATTCCTGGCTGCCAGAGTTGAACCCACAGCGGCAGGCATAACGACAAGAGCAGCCCGGGAACCAAGGTGGCCTGGAACCCGAGGCGCCCCTGCCGCAGGACCCCGGCGGGGCCGGTTGGATCACGTAGAGCGATCCGCCGGCTCCACCGGGGTCTTCTTCACGTTGTCACGCCGCCCTTTTGGCACCGACCCGCTCCGGTCAGCTTCGGTTAACCTCGGGAGTGGGTCTGTGAGAGGAGGCAGCGTTGCTGTACCTGTACCTGCTCGCGGTCATCGGGGCGGTCACCGTTGGCGCGCTGATGTGGCGGGCGTTCGGACCAGAACGGCCGAAGAGCTACCGCGCGGCCGGTGGCCCAGTGGCCCCGGACGACGACCCGGACTTCCTGCGCCGCCTGGACGAGAACCGTCGCAGGCAAAACCGCAAGGACTCCGACGAGTGAGCTGAGACCCGCCGGGACGGCCACTGGCCGCCCCGGCTGGCAAAACTAACGAGCCCGGGAGCGGGCGACCGCGTGCGGGAAGTCGTCGGCCACGGTGGCCGCGAGGTCCAGCATGGCCAGCCGGGTGTTCGGGGCCAGGCGCTCCAGCTCGATCTCCGCGCCCTCTTCCAGGTGCGGGTCGAACGGGATCCGGCAGACCGCGCGGCAGCGGGCCGCGAAGTGCTCGCTGAGCCGGTCCAGGTCCACCTTGCCGGAGCCCGGCCGGACCGAGTTGATCACTGCCACGGACCGGGCGACCAGGTCGCGGTAGCCGTGCGCGTCCAGCCAGTCCAGGGTGGCCGAGGCGCTGCGCGCGCCGTCCACCGAGCCGGAGGAGACGATCACCAGCGAGTCGGCGAGCTCCAGCACGCCCTTCATCGCCGAGTGCATCAGGCCGGTGCCGCAGTCGGTGAGCACGATGTTGTAGAAGACCTCCAGCAGCGCCACCGTGCGGCGGTAGTCGTCCTCGCTGAAGGCCTCGGACACGGCCGGGTCCTGCTCGCTGGCCAGCACTTCCAGGCGGCTGGGGCCCTGGGAGGTGTAGGCGCGCACGTCGCTGTACCGGCGGATCCGCTGCGCGTCGCGCAGCAGGTGCCGGACGGTGGCGGTGGTCTCCAGCGGGATCTTCTGCGCCAGCGTGCCGCGGTCGGGGTTGGCGTCCACCGCGACCACCCGGTCCCCGCGCAGCGAGGAGAAGGTGGAGCCGAGGCTGGCCGTGGTGGTGGTCTTGCCGACCCCGCCCTTGAGGCTCAGCATGGCGATCTTGTAGCAGCCGTGCACCGGCTGGTTGACCCTGGCGATCAGGTCCCGCCGCTGCACGTCGGCCGGGCTCTCGCCCAGGTTGAGCAGGTGGCCGGAGGCCTTGTAGACCGCGCGCCGCCAGCCGGTGGACGGCGGCCGCTTGGTCTGCCGGAGCAGCTGCTGGGAGGACAGGTCCGGCGCGCCGGACTGCGGCTGGCGCGGCTGGGCGTGCGCCTGCTGCGGGTAGCCGGGCGGCGGGGCCTGCTGGAACTGCGGCTGGTACTGCTGCTGCGGCTGCGGGCCGGAGGCGGTCTGCTCGACGTAGTAGGCGCCGGAGCTGTTCGGGTCCACCTGGTGCGGACCGGAGGGGCCACCGCTGACCGGGTACGGACCGGACGGGCCACCGCTGACCGGGTACGGACCGGACGGGCCACCGCTGACCGGGTACGGGCCGGAGGGACCGCCGCTGACCGAGTAGGCGCCGGACTGGCCGCCGCCGACCTGGTTGGGTCCGGAGGGGCCGCCGCCGACCTGGTACGGGCCGGAGGTCGACGGGTCCACCCGGTAGGGGCCGGACTGGCCGCCGCCCACCTGGTGCGCACCCGAGGTGTTCGGGTCGACGTAGAGCGGTTCAGGTTGCTGCTGCTGCTTTTCCGGCGGCACCCAGTGCACGTTCTGGGTCTCGGGCTCCTCGTACCGTCCGGTCACCGTTGGAGTCCTCCATCACCGGCGTAGCGTCAAGTCAACGCCTGCGACGGTAGCCGCCAGTGCGGGGACCGTGCGACTCGGGGTCACGGTGTGTCGGATCAAACTCCGGCGTAGGAGTGCAGTCCGGCGACCACCATGTTGATGAAGAACAGGTTGAACACCACACTGGCCCAGCCGAAGATGTTGATCCAGGCGGCGGGCTTGCCGCGCCAGCCGGCGGTGGCCCTGGCGTGCAGGTAGGCGGCGTAGATCACCCAGGAGACGAAGGCGACGATCTCCTTCGGGTCCCAGCCCCAGTACCGGCCCCAGGCGGACTCGGCCCAGATCGCGCCGGCGATGATGCCGAAGGTGAACAGCGGGAAGCAGAACACGGTCACCCGGTAGGCGATCCGGTCCAGGGTGTCGGTGTCCGGCAGCTTGCTGGCGAAGCTGGCCAGCCGGGCCGGGTTGTCCTCGTTGGCCCTGCGCACCAGGTACAGCATGCTGGCCACGCCCGGCAGCAGGAACAGCCCGCTGGCCACCACGATCACCGAGACGTGGATGACGATCCAGTACGAGCGCAGCGCCGGCACCAGCGGCGCGGCCTTGGCGTAGAGCACGGACCAGGCCAGGAAGAGCAGGATCACCATGGGCAGCAGCACGAACATGCCCAGCCTGCGCACGTTGTGCTTGCGCAGCAGCACCAGCCAGGCCACCACCGCGACCAGCACCACCGCGGAGACGTACTCGTACATGTTGCCCAGCGGCCAGCGGCTGGTGGCCAGCCCGCGCAGCAGCAGCGAGCCGAAGTGGAACAGCGCGCCCAGCCCGGTCAGCAGCACCGCGATCCGCCCGGCGCGCTCGGGCACGGTGGCCCTCGGCGGCTCGGCGATCCGGCCCGGCTGCACCGGTTCCGGCGTCGGCGCGCCGGCACCGACCAGCGCGCTGGTCTTGGCCTGCGCCGGCTTGCGGCCGAAGGCGTACTCCGCGGCGTAGGCGGCCATGGCCAGCACGTAGACGGCCAGCCCGCTGGTGTAGGACCAGTCGCTGTAGGTGGACAGGGTCTCGTTGACCGCCATCACTTGTCCTTTCCTGCGAACAGCTGGTTGGCCACGCGGGTGAACTCCTCGCCGTACCCGGCCTGGTCGGTGCGCGCGAGCCCACCGACCTCGACCAAGGTACGGCCGTCCTCGGCGGGCGAGATCCGCACCCACAGCCGCCGCCGCTTCACGATCAGCGACAGCGCGATGCCGATCATCACCGCCAGTCCGGCCAGCAGCACGGCCACCTGCGCCGGGTCGTTGGAGACCTGCAGCGAGACCCACGGCACCACGCCGTCGAAGCGGACCTTGGTGCCGTCGTCCAGGCTGACCTCCTCGCCGAGCGCGAGGTTCTTGCGCAGCACCTTGGTCAGCCGCCCCGACTCGACCATCGACTTGTCGACCTCGAAGATCGACTGGCCGCGGCCGGAGTCCAGGCCCAGGTCGCCGCGGTAGATGTCCACCGCGACCGCGGGGTCGTCGGCCGCGGGGAAGACCGAGGTGAGCACCGAGCCGTGGTAGCCGGCGGTCGGCGCGAACAGCCCGGTGATGGCCAGCTGCTTGCGGCGGCGCTCGTCCGGGTCGGTGACCCCCGGCGGGTCGAACTTGGTCGCACCCTCCGAGAGCAGGGTGGCCTGGTCCATCGGCTTCCACTGGATCAGGCCGGTGCGCTGCTCCCCGCCGGGGAAGGTGACCACGAAGCGCGGCGCGTAGCCGGTGCCGAGCAGGTAGACCCGGTCGCCGGAGAGCCGCAGCGGGTGGTTGACCTCCACGTCGGCGGCACGCCAGCCGGTGCCGTCCAGCTCGTGCGCGTCCTGGTAGGAGACCTTGGCGCGGTAGAGGTCGGGCTGCAGGTTGTCGAAGTAGCGGCTCTCGAAGCCGTCCACCCGCACGCAGAACGGGTTCAGCTCGGTGCCGTCCACGGTCAGGCCCGGCCGGAAGGAGTCGTAGGCGTAGATGCCCGCGTTGCAGAACTGGGAGCCGTTGGCCAGCACGATGACCTGGCCCTCGTAGCCGAACAGCTTGCCGGCCGCCATCCCCAGCAGCAGCGCCACCAGCGCGAAGTGGAAGACCAGGTTGCCCGCCTCGCGGGTGAAGCCGCGCTCGGCGCTGACCGTGGCCACGCCGCCGTCCTCGGTGCGCTCGACCTTGCGCCAGCCGCGCAGCGTGGACTTGGTGCCGGCCAGCACCTCGTCCACCGAACCGTCGACGGTGCCGTAGACGTGGTGCGGCATCCGGGCCAGCTTGCGCGGCACCAGCACCGGCTGCTGGCGCAGCTGCCTGGCGAACTCCACGGTGCGCGGCAGCAGGCAGCCGATCAGCGAGACGAACAGCAGCACGTAGATCGCGGCGAACCAGGGCGCGCCGTAGACGGCGAAGAAGCCGAGGTCGTCCAGGATCGGGCCAAGCGTGGGGTACTGCTTGAGGTAGTCGGCGACCTTGGCCGCGTTCAGCGAGTACTGCGGCAGCAGCGCGCCGGGCATCGCGGCCAACGCGAGCAGGAACAGCAGGATCAGCGCGGTGCGCATGCTGGTCAGCCCGCGCCAGGTGTTGCGCAGGAAGGCGAGGGCGGCGCGCGGGGCGCTCTGCCGGACCGGTGCGCTCACAGCGGCAGCCTGAAGTCGGCGACCAGGCTGATCTGGATCCAGGACACCAGCTGCCCCCACAGGCCGGTGACCAGCAGCACGCCCACCAGCACCAGCATCCCGCCGCCGAAGAGCTGCACGCCGCGGGTGTGCCGCCGCAGCCAGCCGGTGGCCCGCACCGCCCAGCGCGCGCCCAGCGCGAGCACCAGGAACGGCAGGCCGAGGCCGAGGCAGTAGGCCAGGATCAGCACGATCCCGCGCAGGCTGCCGCCGCCGGTGCCCGCGGCCACGGTGACCACGCCGGTGAGCATCGGCCCCATGCACGGCACCCAGCCCAGCCCGAACAACGCGCCCAGCACCGGCGCGCCTGCCAGGCCCAGCCTGGGCACGTGGTGCGAGCGGACATCGCGCTGGAGCAGCGGCACCAGGCCCATGAAGACCAGGCCCATGAAGATGGTGACGACGCCGCCGATGCGTTGCAGCAACGGGCCGTTCTCGATCAGCGCGTCGGCCACCCCGAGCACGCCGAGCATGCCGATGGCGAAGACCACGGTGAACCCGGCCACGAACAGCAGCGCCGCCCCGGCCACCCGCCAGCGGCCCTTACGCGCCTCGGCGGCCTCGTCGCTGTTGATCGGCGGCTGCTCCGCCCCGACCAGTCCGGCCAGGTAGGAGAGGTAGCCGGGGACCAGCGGCACCACGCACGGAGAGGCGAAGGACAGCGTCCCGGCGAGCACGGCCACCAGGGCCGCGAGGATGAGCGGCCCCGAGATGGCGAGCTGGGTGGCGGGGTCCACGAGTAGCCAGAGTACGTAACTCGTTCGCGCTTGACTTTTCGGGGTTGCGTCGTGGGCTCGGCCACACTGTCCAGTTGGGACGAACGGAGTCTTCTGCGCGAGCCCCGTGGCACCTAGCGTCTAGCCGTGCTTCGCCCCTTCGCCGCACTCGCCGGCGCGCTTTCCTGCACCGCCCTTGTGCTCTCGCTGTCCCAGCCGGTGGCCGACGCGGCTCCACAGAAGTTCGAGCTCCGCGAGGTCTTCGCCCCGGACGGCACGATCAGCAAGGTCAAGGTGCCGGTGCTGCCGGACCTGCCCAAGGCCGCCGACGAGATCCTGGCCCAGATCGGCATCGTGCACGAGACCGGACCGTCCACCGAGCGCTTCGACCTGGTCTTCGTCGGCGACGGCTACACCGCGGCCGACCTGCCCGCCTACGAGCGGCACGTGCGGGAGAAGTGGGCCGAGCTGGCCCAGGTGGAGCCGTTCAAGTCGCTGTCCGGACACCTCAACGTGTGGCGGGTGGACGTGGTGTCCACGGACTCCGGCGTCGACCACGACCCGGCGCAGGGCGTGCTCAAGGACACCGCGCTGGACATGGGCTTCTGGTGCCAGGGCAGCAGCGGCACCGAGCGGCTGCTGTGCGTGAACGAGACCGCGGCCAAGCAGTACGCCGCGCTGGCCCCGCAGGCCGACCAGGTGATCGCGCTGGGCAACACGGCCAAGTACGGCGGCGCGGGCGGCCCGGTGGCCACCGCGGCCGGCGGCAACGCCCAGGCCGGACAGATCGCCATCCACGAGCTCGGCCACTCCATGGGCGGGCTGGCCGACGAGTACTTCTCCCCTGGCGATCCCTACACCGGTCCCGAGCTGCCCGAGCCGAACGCCTCCGTGCTGACTGAGGCGCAGATGCGCGAGCAGCGGGTCAAGTGGCACGCGCTGATCGGCCAGCCGACCCCGGACGGCGGCGTGATCGGCGTCTTCGAGGGCGGCAGGTACCAGGAGCGCGGCATCTTCCGGCCCAGCCAGGACTCGATCATGCGCACGCTCGGCCGGGAGTTCAACCTGATCGGCCGCAAGGCGATGACCGACGCGATCCTGGCCAAGTCGCAGCCACCGGTGGACCTGGCGGCCCTGCTCCGGCAGCTGCGACTCCAGCCGAACTAGTTCTTCTCCGCGGCCAGTTCCTTGACCACCGGCAGCAGCTCGGCGTCGGTGAGCTTGCTCAGGAACACCGCGGCCACCCGGTGCTGGCGGTCCAGCAGGATGGTGGAGGGGACCGCGTTGCGCGGGTAGCCGCGCAGGCCCAGCAGCGACCGGCCGGGCGGGTCGTAGATGGACGGGTAGGTCTGCTTGTGGTCGCGCACGAAGTCGGCCGCGGCGCTGCGGATCTCGTCCCGCAGGTCGATGCCGAGGAACTGCACGCCGGAGTCCTTGGTCTGCTCGAAGACCCGCTCCAGGTCGTCCACCTCGTCCCGGCAGGGCGGGCACCAGCTGCCCCACAGGTTGAGCACCACGACCTTGCCCGCGTAGTCCGAGGTCTTGATCGTCTTGCCCTCTTCGAGCAGGTTGTCCCCGCTGAGCACCGGCGGCTTCTGCCGCTTGGCCGGCTCGTACCGGATGCGGGTCTGGCCGCCGGGGGCGACGAACTCGAAGTCGCCGCCGGTGGCCACCGCGTCGGTGCCGGTGGCGCAGCCGGTCAGCATCAGCGCGGCCAGGAGTGCGGGCACCAGTCGCCTCATGCCCCGGTCACCCTCGGGTCGGTGCGGCCGACCGGCTCGCGGTAGACGATCCGGACCAGCTCCTCGTCCTGGAAGACCAGGCTGGTCAGCGAGGCCAGCGAGCACTGGCGGCGGCGCGGGTCGTGCCACATCCGGCGGCCCTCCAGGAACCGGCGCACGGTCCAGATCGGCAGTTGGTGGGACACGCAGACCGCCTCGTGCCCGGCCGCGGCCACCCTGGCCCGGTGCACCGCGCCCAGCATCCGGTGCGCGATGTGCAGGTAGGGCTCGCCCCAGGACGGGCGGAACGGGTTGTACAGCTTGGCCCAGTGCCGGGGCGAGCGCAGCGCGCCGTCGCCGACGGAGACCTTGAGGCCCTCGAACTTGTTCGCCGACTCGATCAGCCGGTCGTCCACCGCGACCTCCAGCTGGTGCGAGTCGGCCAGCGGCCGGGCGGTCTGCTGCGCGCGCTCCAGCGGCGAGGCCACCACGTGCGTGATGTCCCGCTCGTTGAGGTGCTCGGCGACCAGCTTCGCCTGCTGCTGACCCGCGCCGGAGAGCCGGAACCCGGGCAGGCGGCCGTAGAGGATGCCGTTGGGGTTGTAGACCTCGCCGTGCCGGAGCAGGTGGACCACGGTGCGCGTCACGAGTTCTCCTTGGCTGCCGCCGCGGCCGCCGCGGCGTGCGGCAGGGCCTCGGTGATCCGCTCGAAGGCCCGCTCGTCCAGCGCCGCGGAGACGAACCAGGCCTCGAACGCGCTGGGCGGCGGGTACACGCCACGAGCCAGCAGCTCGTGGAAGAACGGGGCGAACCGCCAGGTCTGGGCCGCCTTGGCGCCCTCGTAGTCGCGCACCGGGTCCTCGGTGAAGAACACGCTGACCAGGTTGCCCGCGTACTGCACCCGGTGCGCCACGCCCTCGGCGGTGAGCGCGTCGGCCAGCAGCGAGCCGAGCTTGCGCGCGTTGGTGTCCAGCGCGGTGTAGACCTCGGCGGTGGCGTTGCGCAGCGTGGCCAGGCCCGCGGCCACCGCCACCGGGTTCCCGGACAGCGTGCCCGCCTGGTAGACCGGCCCGGCCGGGGCCAGCCGCGCCATCACGTCGGCCCGCCCGCCGAAGGCCGCCGCGGGCAGCCCGCCGGACATCACCTTGCCGAAGGTGTAGAGGTCGCCCGCGACCCCTTCCACGCCGTACCAACCGGCCGAGGAGACCCGGAACCCGGTCATCACCTCGTCCATCACCAGCAGCGCCCCGTTGGCCGAGCACAGCTCCTTGAGCGCGGCGTTGAAACCGGCCTCCGGCGCCACCGCGCCCATGTTGCCCGCGGCCGCCTCGGTGATCACGCAGGCGATGTCCGCACCGTGCTCGGCGAAGGCCGCCCGCACCGCGTCCAGGTCGTTGTAGGGCAGCACCAGGGTGTCCTCGGCCTGTGCGCCGGTCACGCCGGGCGTGGTGGGCAGCCCCAGCGTGGCCACGCCCGACCCGGCCTGGGCGAGCAGCGCGTCCACGTGCCCGTGGTAGCAGCCGGCGAACTTGACCACCTTGCGCCGTCCGGTGAACCCGCGGGCCAGCCGGATCGCGCTCATGGTGGCCTCGGTGCCGGAGTTGACCAGCCGCACCTGCTCCACCGGGGCCACCCTGGAGATGATCTCCTCGGCCAGCTCGATCTCGCCCTCGGTCGGCGTGCCGAAGGACAGCCCGCTGCTCGCGGCCCGCTGCACCGCCTCGACCACGGCGGGGTGCGCGTGCCCGAGGATCATCGGCCCCCAGGACGCGACCAGGTCCACGTACTCGTTGCCGTCGGCGTCGGTGAGGTACGCGCCCTGTCCCTTGACCATGAACCGCGGCGTGCCACCCACCGCCTGGAAGGCCCGGACCGGGGAGTTCACTCCACCCGGCGTGGCCTTGGCCGCCCGCTCGAACAGGGCGCGGGAGGTGGCGACGGAGGCTTCGTCACTGCGGTTGCTCACTGGCGTCGACGTCACTGCTCCAGTGTCGCAACACCCGAGCGGGGGGTGTCGTGGGGGCTGGTGTGCCCGAGCGGTAAACCGCTCGGGCACACCAGCCACCTGGGAGATCCACGAAACTGCTTCGCAATTACCGCGAGAAGGCGGAAGCGATCAGCTGTGCTCAGTTCTCCGAGGCGTTTTCCATCTCGGCCTCGACGCACGGGCCGTCGCTGTACTTCTTGTTCAGCGCGTCGACCGGCACCAGGCCGATCTCGTTGTCGTCCACGCACACCGGCAGCTGGATGTTCGTGTTGTTCAGGAGCTCGATGGCCGAGTCATCGTTCTTCCAGAACTGGGAGGCCGGGGTGTGGTCGTGCTTCGGCATGTCCTCGTCGGCCATGGCCGTGGCAGTGCCACCCAGCATCGCACCGGCAGCGGCCAGCAACGCAACAGTCTGCTTGATCACTTGAGACAAACCTCTCGAGTTGTTGCTTGTCACCCGGCAAGGGGCCGGATGCGCAGAAGCTAGCGGATCTCCAGTTGCCGACCGACCCACGTCACCCATCATCCGAATGAACCGCCACGGAAACTCGCAGGTCAAGCCACGGGCGCGCCGGATACTAATTCACACTTTCCGGTCCCGTCATTCTTTTGATTCGCGGTGACTCCCGGATTGCCCGGAGAACCGGCCGCGAATTAACCCGAAAGTAGAGGTTTGAGTCACCCACACCCGCGTGGAGCAGCACTGATAGCCGCTCGCCAAGAACCGAGCGAGTGGCACACGCCGTCACACTAGGTCACCGAGGGTGAGGTTTCGGGGCGGTCGCCAGGCCCCGGCTCCGGGGCCTGGCGACCCCCGCTCACTCGTGCCGCAGCGCCTGGATCGGGTGCAGCTTGCTGGCCCGGTTCGCCGGCAGCGCGCCGAAGAACAACCCGATCAGGGCCGAGACGCCGAAGGCCAGCAGCACCGAGGAGGGCACCACGGTCAGCTGCAGGCCGCGAATGCTGAACTGCCCGGCGACCAGGCCGACCACCACGCCGAGGAAGCCGCCGAACATGCTCAGCATGGTGGCCTCGGCCAGGAACTGGCCCATGATCGCGCCCCTGGTGGCCCCGATCGCCTTGCGGATGCCGATCTCGCGGGTCCGCTCGGTCACCGTGACCAGCATGATGTTGGTGATGCCGACACCGCCGATGAGCAGCGCGATGCCGCCGATGGCCAGGATCAGGTAGGTCAGCACGGTGTCGATCTGCCTGCTGCTGCGGGTCAGCTCCCTGGGGTCGCTGATCTCGAAGTCGGCTGGCTTGTCCGCGTCGATGCGGTGCTTGGCCCGCAGCACCTGGTCGATGGCGGCCCTGGCCTGGTCCATCTTCTCCACCGAGTGCGCCTGCACGGAGAACTGGCTCAGCGGCTGCTGCCCGGTCAGGGTGTTCTGCAGGGTGGACAGCGGCATGGCCAGCATCTCGTCGGTGGAGCGGCCGCGACCGCCCTCACCGGCCTCCTCCAGCACGCCGACCACCACGAACTGCATGCCGCTGATGATCACCTGCCGGTTCACCGGGTCCTGCCCGTTGAACAGCTCGCCGGCCAGCTTGCCGCCCATCACGATGACCTTGCGGGACTCGGTGACGTCGGCCTTGCTGAAGTAGGTGCCCCGCGCCAGCAGGGCGTTGTTCAGCTGGAAGAAGTCCGGGTGGGTGCCCAGCACCTGCGCGTTGTCCTTGGTGCGCACCCCGTCGTTGACCGAGCCCTGGCTCCACACCCCGGGCACGACCGCCTTGATCCGGTCGGCCAGCTCCGGCGCGGCCAGCGCCTCCGCGTCCTCCAGGGTCAGCGCGCGACCAGGGCCGGACTCGGAGTACTTCTGGTAGACGCTCAGGGTGTGCGCGCCCAGGCTGTTGATGCTGTTCATGATCATGTTGGACGCGCCCTGGCCGACCGCGACGATCACGATCACCGAGGCCACCCCGATCAGGATGCCCAGCGTGGTCAGGATCGAGCGGAGCTTGTTGGCCAGCAGGCCGCGCACCGCGGAGAAGAGGATCTCGCCCATCCTCATCGGGCCACCCCCACCGCGTGCCGGTTCGCCTGCTTGCGCTCCTCGTGCACGACCTTGCCGTCCACCATGTGCAGGATCCGGTGCGCGTGCTCGGCCACGTCCCGCTCGTGCGTGATCATCACGACCGTGCGGCCGGTGGCGTTGAGGCGGTCCAGGATGGCCAGCACCTCCGCGGTGCTCTTGGAGTCCAGGTTGCCGGTGGGCTCGTCGGCCAGCAGCAGCGCCGGTTCGGTGACCAGCGCGCGGGCGATGGCCACCCGCTGCTGCTGTCCGCCGGAGAGCTCGGTGGGCAGGTGCTTGACCCGGTCGGCCAGGCCGACGGTGTCCAGCGCGGCCAGCGCCCTGCGCCGGCGTTCGGCCTTGCGCAGCCCCGCGTAGCTCATCGGAAGCTCCACATTGGACAGTGCGTTGAACCTGGGGATCAGGTTGAAGGACTGGAACACGAACCCGATCTTCTGGTTGCGCACCCTGGCCAGCTGCCGTGGCTTCTGCTCGGCCACGTTGACCCCGTCGAGGAAGTACTCGCCCTCGGTGGCCGGGTCAAGGCAGCCCACGATGTTGAGCAGGGTGGACTTGCCGGAACCGGAGGCGCCCATGATCGCCACGTAGTCGCCGGTGGGCACCACGAGGTCGACCCCGGCCAGCGCGTGCACGGTGGCCTCGCCCATGCCGTAGGTCTTGCGCACCCCGCGCAGCTCGATGACCGGGTGGTTCCCGGGCGCGGGCTGGCTCACCGGCCCACCCGGACCGGCGCGGACTTGCCGGGGAAGCCACCCTCCGGGAACCGGCCGGGGCCGCCGGAGTCCGACAGCAGCACCACATCGCCCTCGCGCAGGCCGGAGGTGATCTCGATGATGTGGTCGCTGCGCACGCCCAGCTGCACCGGGGTCTGCTTGGGCTGGCCGTTCTCCATCACGGTCACCGTGCTCTTGCCGTCCACCGTGCGCACCGCGCCGGAGGGCACCTGGAGCACCGAGTCCGCCTTGGCGGTGGTGACCACCACGTTGGCCGACTGGCCGGGCTTGAGCTCGGCCGAGGCCTCGTCCAGCTCCAGCAGCACGCCGTACTGGACCACGCCGGAGGAGCTGGCCGGCATCAGGTCCACCTGCACCACCTTGGCCGGGAACTTCTTGCCGCCCAAGGCGTTCACCGCGACCTGGGCGGTCTGGCCGACCTTGACCTTGACGATGTCGATCTCGGAGAAGGTGGCCGCGATCTGGTAGCCGGACAGGTCGGTGACGGTGAGGAAACCGCTGCCGGAGGAGGAACCGCCGCTGGGCGGCTGCGGGACGTCCGGGATGCCGCTGGGGCCGCCCCGGCCACCACCGCCGCCCTGCCCGCCCTGGCTGCCGGCGGAACCGCCGGAGCCGCCGGTGTTGCCCGCGGAGGTGCCGCCACCGCCGGAGCGCTGGCCGACCGCGCCGTTCATCGCGGTGACCGTGCCGGCGAAGGGCGCGTAGATGGTGGTGGAGCGCACGGCGTCCTGGGCCTGCTCGACCTGGAGCTCAGCCTGCTTGACCTGGGCGTTGGGCCCGGTGACCGGCTGCTTGGCCTCCTTGGCCGCGGTGACCGCGGCCTTGGCGGACTCCAGCTGGGCCTTGGCCGCGTCCAGCTGGGCCTTGGCCTGCCGGTCGTCCGCGGTGGCCAGCTTCTGGTTCTTGCTGACCTTGTCGCCGAGCTTGACGAAGACCTTGTTGACGATCGCGCTGGTGCCGAAGTCGACGTTGGCCGACCGGGAGGCGCGCAGGCTGGCCGCCGCCGACACGGTGTCGATGACCGAACCCTTGCTGACCGTGGCGGTGGGCGGACCGGTCGGACCGCGTTCGGCGGCCGAGGTCGGCGCCCACCAGCGGTACCCCAGGTATCCGCCACCGGCAACTACGACGAGAGCGACGACGCCGACAATGATCCACCTACGGCGTCGAGGACGTGGTGACATTTCGCCACCCTATCCACCCAGTGCATAGCCAGATCAGGGGAATACCCTGATTTCCGGTGACTGTGACATGGCTATTACACAACCGACAGTACTGGCTCAGGCGCGGCGGCGTCCCCGGGTGCGGGCGGCCAGCATGACCTGCCGGATGGCGTCGACCACGGCCAGTAGCGCGCACAGCGCGAGCAGCGTGGCCAGACCCAGCCAGGGCCCGGCGTACCTGGTCAGCTCGTAGGGCGGCCCGCCCGGCTTGGCGTTGGGCAGGGTGATCGGGACCAGCCCGCGCTGCCAGGCCCAGCACGCGCCGAGCACCAGCAGCACCGCGAGCACCAGTTCCGCCAGTGCGACCAGCGCCCGCCATGGCTGGTGCAGCCGGGGCTGCGCGGGCGCCGCGGGCAACGGGCTCTCGGTCTGCGGGGAACTCACGCCGGACAGCTTCTCACGACCGCGCGTCCAACCGCCGTCGCAGTGCGTCACGCAGGCCTTCGGCGTCCCGCGCCCAGGCGAGCACCACCGAGTCGTCGGTCAGCCGCACCGGCAGCTCGTCACAGCCCTTGGGCACGCTCCAGCCGCCGCCGAGCACCCTGGCGCCCACCGGCGCGCCCACCTCCTCGCCGACCTCGGCGATCCGCTCCACCGGCAGCTGCTCACGGCCGCAGCGCAGGTGGTACGGGGTCAGCGAGACCGAGCACACCCGGCGCCGCGCCTGCACCCAGACCAGCGCGGCCACCCCGAACCCGCCGCCGATGAGCAGCCACGGCACCCAGTTCACCCGGCCGCCGGTGATCAGCTCGACCAGCAGCGCGACCGCGGCGAACCCCGGTCCCCACAGCACCGGCCACCAGCTGGAGCCGGGTTCGCCGTGCAGGACCGGGGCCGGTTCGTCGGGCTGGGTCACCGCGCGGTCTTCACCGCGATGAGCCAGTCGGTGCTGTTCCGCCACCAGGAGGTGAGCAGCGCCCCGGTGAGCAGGACCGCGATCAGCAGGCCTTCCGCGGTCAGCCCCTGCCGCAGCATGAACACCAGCTGGAGCACCGCGGCGATGGTCAGCGCCAGCCGCGCCCAGCTGAAGCCGCGGCGCAGCAGCAGCCCGAAGCCCACGTAGATGATCCCGAAGAACACCATGGTGACGCTGTGGAAGGTCAGCAGGGTGGTGGCGACCTTCTCCGGGTCCGGCACCTTCTGCTGGGTCAGTGCGTCCCGCACGGTCCCGTACTGGGTCCAGTAGAAGATCGTGTTCAGCACGCCGAAGGTCGCGGTGGCCAGCCAGAGGCCAACCGCGATCCTGATCGACCCCGGGTGCGGCGAAACTGCCGCCATCAGGCCTGCTTGAAGTAGAAGTTGGCGTTGCGCTGGAACATCAGCACGATGCCCGCGATGGCCAGCAGCGGCGGCAGGAAGCCCAGGTACATCGCGACCGAGGACATCGTCGGGACCTGGACCGGGCCGTCAGCGGGCAGGCTGGCCAGGATGCCGACGCCGGCCAGGCCGAACAGCCCGCTGAGGATGCCGAGGCCGCCGAGCACGGTGAGCACGACCCGCGCCCAGTTCCGGCCGTTGCGCATGAACACCGCGAACATCACGAACAGCCCGGCCATGATGATGCCGAACACCATGCCGGCGATGAGCGCGGTGCCGCCGGCGGACTCCATGGTCTGCGCGAACCGCTCCTGCAGCTCCGGCGGCAGGTTGTTGACCTGCGAGCGCTGGAACTCCTGCAGTCCGGCCAGCTGCTCCTTGCTGCCGATGTAGCCGAGCACGGAGCCGATCAGGTAGATCACCGCGCCGGCCACCCAGACCCAGAAGGCCAGCTCGACCTGCTGCGGGCGGGCGATCGCGCCACCGCCGCCGGGCATGCCGGGGGGCAGGTACTGGCCCTGCTGGCCGTACTGGCCGGGCTGACCGTACTGCGGCTGCTGCCCGTACTGGGGCTGGCCGTAGCCGGGCTGCTGCTGCTGCGGGTGCCCCTGCTGCGGGAAGCCCTGCGGGGTGGAGGGGTACCCCTGCTGGGGGTACTGCGGTTGACCCTGGTTGGGGTCGTACGGGTTGCTCACGCGCTCACGCTAGGGCCGACCACCGACACTGTCCAACGGCTATGCCGGTGTGTTACCTGGTCGGGTCCTGCGCACGCCGATGAAGTACGCCCGGGAGGTCGGGTGGAACATCATCACCAGCGCCCCGACGTCCAGCGCGAAGATCACCACGGACAGCGTGACCTGGATGAACCCGAGCTGGGCCAGCGCGGCCGAGGCCCCGCCCAGCAGGCCGAGCACGCCGATCAGCCCGAGGCCCACGCTCATCCCGCCGAGCACGGTCAGCACCACCCTGGGCGCCTCCGCGCCCTGCACCATCCGGGTGGCCAGCCACCAGAACAGCGCGATGAGGCCGAGCCGGAACAGCACCGCCATCACCACCGCGAGGCTCACCGCGCCGTCCACCTGGGCCATGGTCAGCTGCGGGGCGAACTGGCCGAGCATGTCGCTGATGCCGCGCCGGTCGAGCAGCCGCAGCACCACCGCGACCAGCCCGACCACACTGCTGGCCACCCACAGCTGCCGGGACCGCAGCAGCTGCGGCGGCGGGGTCAGCGCCTCGCTCATCCGCGGTCCAGCCACTGCGCGGCCTCGGTGGCCCAGTAGGTCAGCACGATGTCCGCGCCGGCCCGCCGGATCGAGGTGAGGGTCTCCAGCACGGTGCGCTCCCGGTCGATCCAGCCGTTGGCCGAGGCCGCCTCGACCATCGCGTACTCCCCGGAGATCTGGTACGCCGCGACCGGCACGTCACTGGCCTTGGCCACCTCGCTGAGCACGTCCAGGTAGGGCAGCGCGGGCTTGACCATGACCAGGTCCGCGCCCTCGGCCAGGTCCAGCGCCAGCTCGCGCAGCGACTCCCGCACGTTGGGCGGGTCCTGCTGGTAGGTCTTGCGGTCCCCGCGCAGCTGGGAGTCCACCGCCTCGCGGAAGGGCCCGTAGAGCGCGGAGGCGTACTTGACGGTGTAGGCCAGGATGCCGGTGCCGGTGAGCCCGGCGGCGTCCAGCGCCTCCCGGATGAACCCGACCTGCCCGTCCATCATGCCGCTGGGGCCCACCAGGTGCGCCCCGGCCTCGGCCTGCGCCACCGCCATCTCGCCGTAGAGGGTCAGGGTGGCGTCGTTGTCCACCGACCCGTCCGCGGCGAGCACCCCGCAGTGCCCGTGGTCGGTGAACTCGTCCAGGCAGCAGTCCGACATCAGCACGGTCGAGTCGCCAAGCTCACTGCGCAGCTCACGCAGCGCCGCGTTGAGGATCCCGTCCGGATCGATCCCGCCAGAGCCGGTGGCATCGCGGGTCTCCGGCACCCCGAACAGCATGATCCCGCCAACCCCGGCCTGCACGGCTTCCACCGCGGCCTTGCGCAGCGAGTCCATGGAGTGCTGCACCACCCCGGGCATCGACCGGATTGCGATCGGCTCGGCGGCGCCTTCCTTGACGAACATGGGCAGCACCAGGTGCTGCGGACGCACCGTGGTCTCGGCGACCAGACGGCGCAACGCGGGGGTGGTGCGCAGTCGGCGGGGGCGGTGGGACGGGAACACTGCGGAACTCCCTGGGAACGTGGCCGAGGTACAGATCCACGCTACGCGCCCCCCGCCAACGCTTCACGGGAAGGCAACCCAAACCACAAGCGAAACCACAGGCGCGAACCACTTGTCGCGAAAGAGGCGTGGCGCGCCAGCGACACGGCGGGCTCTTGGACCCGCGGTGGGTTTGATTTTTCGCGTCGCCTTGTCGTGCGTCCGACGCATCCGAAGCTTGCTTCGCGTGCGGCGGATGCACGACGAGGCGACTCAAGAGCGAAAAATCCCGCGCGCGGAGCGCGCCAATGTCACCGCCGGGCGCGCTTGGTCTTGCGAGGTGGCGGCAGTGCGCCCTCAGCCCGCAACCGAGCCGCGTGATCAGCCAGCGCGTCCACCAGCGCGGGCACCTGAGCGACCTCCGGCTGCACATCCACCCGCAACCCGAACTCGATCGCCGTCTCCGCGGTCTGCGGCCCGATACAAGCCACGATGGTCCGGGTGTGCGGCTTGCCCGCGATCCCCACCAGGTTCCGCACCGTGCTGGACGAGGTGAAGCACACCGCGTCGAACCCGCCGGTCTTGATCATCTCGCGGGTGTCGGCGGGCGGCGGCGCGGCGCGCACCGTGCGGTACGCGGTCACGTCGTCGGGCTCCCAGCCGCGCTCGCGCAGGCCGGCCGCCAGGGTCTCGGTGGCGATGTCCGCGCGGGGCAGCAGGATCCGGTCGACCGGGTCGAAGATGTCGTCGTGCGGCGGGAAGTCGGCCAGCAGGCCCTCGCTGGACTGGTCGCCGGAGGGCACCAGCTCAGGGGTGATACCGAAGGAGCGCACCTTCGCCGCGGTGGCCTCGCCGATGCAGGCGATCTTCACCCCGGAGAACGCGCGGGCGTCCAGGCCGAACTCCTCGAACTTCTCCCACACCGCGCGCACCGCGTTGGTGGAGGTGAAGATCACCCACTGGTAGCGGCCGTCGACCAGGCCCTTGACCGCGCGTTCCATCTGCGCGGGGCTGCGCGGCGGCTCCACCGAGATGGTGGGCACCTCGACCGGGATGGCGCCGTGCGCGCGCAGCCGGTCGCTCATCTCGCCGGCCTGCTCCTTGGTGCGCGGCACCAGCACCCGCCAGCCGTAGAGGGCGCGGGACTCCCACCAGGAGAGCTTGCTCCGGTTGCCCACCGAGCTGCCCACGGTGACCACCAGCGGGCCGTTGAGCTCGCCGGCGTCGGCGGCCAGCGAGGCCAGCGTGGAGTCGATGGTGCGCTGGGCGCAGCTGGTGCCCTCGGTGGTGACCGCGGCCGGGGTCTGCGGCGCCAGGCCGTACTCCACCAGCGAGGACGCCGCCTCGGCCAGGTGGCTCGCGGAGGCGTGCAGCACCAGGGTGCCGGGCGCGCCGGCCAGGGCGGCCCAGTCCACGCTGCCGCGCACGTCGGCCTCGGTGTGCACCGCGCCGAGCGCGACACCCGCGTAGGCGGGCACCGCGGTGCCCGCGGCCACGCCGGGGATGACGTCGAAGGCGACGCTGGTCTTGGCCACGGCCTGCGCCTCGGCCACCACCGCGTCGGCGGTGAGCGGGTCACCAGCGACCAGGCGGATCACCGAGCGGCCGTTCTTGGCCTCGGTGGCCAGGTCCTTGGCCACATCGGCCGGGTCGCCGACGGCGGGGCGGACCTCGATGCCCTCGGGGGCGAGCGCCAGCACCTCCTGCGGGACGTCCGGGTCGGTCACCACCAGCTCGGCGCTGGTGAGCAACTGCTGCGCCCGGACGGTGAGCAGGCCCAGGTCACCGGGACCGGAGCCGACGAAGGCGATCCGTCCGGGGGTCTTGCGTGCGCGGGTCATCAGGCACTCCCCATTCCATTAACTCCCTTGGGGCCGCTGAGCACGGCAGCGCCAAGGTCGAGCAGCTCCGCGGCCAGTGCGCGGCCCAGCTGCTCTGCTGCGGTCATCTCTCCGATGGCGGATGCGCGCAGCAACTCGTTCTGCGGCGTCGCGGCTACCCCGCGCAGGGACAGCCGTTCCACGACGCGTCCCTCCGCGTCCAGGTCCTCCACCACGTCGGCCAGCGCACCGATCGGCGCGCTGCAGCCCGCCTCCAGAGCGGCGAGCATCGCGCGCTCCGCGGTGACCGCGGCGCGGCTGGCCTGGTCGTCCAGCGTGGACCGGAGCAGGTGCTCGGTGTCCACGTCGTCAACGCGGCATTCCACCGCGAGGGCGCCCTGGGCCGGCGCTGGCAACATCTGCAGGGGGTCGAGCGCCTCGGTGATCGCGTCCAGCCTGCCCAGCCGGGCGAGCCCGGCGCGGGCCAGCACGACGGCGTCCAGCTCGCCGTTGACCACCTTCTTCAGCCGGGTGTCCACGTTGCCGCGGATCGGCTTGACCTCCCAGCCGAGGCCGAGCGCCTCGAGCTGCGCGGCCCGGCGCGGTGAGCCGGTGCCGATGACCGCGCCGGCGGGCAGCTCGCCGAGGGTGAGCCCGTCCCTGGCGCACAGCGCGTCCCTGGGGTCCTCCCGGCGCGGCACGGCGGCCAGCGCCAGGCGCGGGTCGGGCGCGGTGGGCAGGTCCTTGTAGGAGTGCACCGCGATGTCCACCTCACCGGCGGCGAGCGCGTCGCGCAGGGCCGAGGTGAACACGCCGATGCCGATCTCCGCGATCGGGGCCATGGACTGGTCACCGGGGGTGGACACGGTGACTATCTCCACGGTGGCGCCGGCCTGCTCAAGAGCCTGGGCGATGGTGCCGGTCTGGGCGAGCGCGAGGGCGCTGCCCCGCGTGCCGATGCGCAAGGTCCGTTTCACCGGGCCTCACCGTCCACTGTGGACATTGCGATGTGGTGGTTGGTCACACTCTCTGCTTCCGTTGCAGGCATTGCAGGTGTCGCGCTCACGGCGGCGGCCGACTGCGGGTCCAGGGCGAAGAGCTCGCGGAGGGCGTCCGCGTAGCTCGACCCGCCCGGCGCGGAGGCCAGCTGCTTCACCCGCACGGTCGGCATGTGCAGCAGCTTGTCGACCACCCGGCGGACGGTGCGGGACAGCTCGTCCCGGACGCCGGAGTCGAGATCGGGGAGCCGGGAGTCCAGTCGCAGCAGCTCGCTGTCGACCACCTCGGCGGCACGGCGGCGCAGCGCGGTCACCGTGGGTGTCACCTCGGCCGAGCGCTGTGCGGCCAGGTAGGCCTGCACCTCCTCGGCGACCAGCTCGGCGGCCCGCTGGGTGTCCCGGCCGCTGGGGGCTTCGCGCAGCCGCAGCTGCATGGTCTCCAGGTCGACCACGTGCACGCCGGGCAGCTCGCCGACCGCGGCTTCGACATCGCGCGGCAGCCCGAGGTCGCACACCACGAGGGCGCCCGGCTCGGTGCGCGCGGCGCGCACGGTCTCGGCGTCCAGCACGGGGGTGGACGCTCCGGTGCAGGCGACCACGACGTCGGCCAGCGCCAGCTCGGCCAGCAGCGACTCCAGGCCGATCGCGACCGCGGGGGTGCCGTCCTCAGCCAGCGCCTTGGCCAGCCGCTCGCCGTTGGCCGCGGTGCGGTTGGCCACCGCGATCCGGCCGACCCCGGCCCTGCGCAGCTGCGCGGCGGCCAGGCCGCCCATCGAGCCCGCGCCGATCACCAGCGCGCGACGGCCGGTCAGGCCGCCGAGCACCCGCTCGGCGTCGGCCAGCGCCTCGGTGACCACCGAGGGCCCGGCGTGGTCGATGGCGGTCTCGGTGTGCACGCGCTTTCCGACCCGCAGGCCGTGCTGGATCAGCTCGTGCAGCGTGCGGCCGACCGTGCCCATCTCGGTGGCCGAGGTGTAGGCGGCGCGCAGCTGGCCGAGGATCTGGGCCTCGCCCACGACCATCGAGTCCAGCCCGGCGGAGACCCGGAACAGGTGGTCCACCGCGCCGGCGGCGTAGTGCACGTAGAGGTGGTTGCACAGGGTGGTCACGTCCACGCCGGACTGGCGGGAGAGCACCCCGGAGATGTCGGCGAGGCCGCCGTGGAAGGTCTCCACCACGGCGTAGACCTCGACCCGGTTGCAGGTGGAGACGAGCACGGCCTCGGAGACGTTCGCGCACTCCACCAGCTCGGCCAGCAGCTTGGCCGCCTCGTCACCGGTGACCGCGGCGCGCTCCAGCACCGGCACCGGCGCGGTGCGGTGGGACAGACCGACCACGAGCAGGCTCATGGCCGCACCCCCACCTGGTCGGCGGCTGCGACCCGGGCACCGTTCGCCCTGGTGGCGGCGCTGCTGGGCGCCTCGGGCTCGGGCGCCTCATCGGCGCGACGGGCCACGTGGAAGGACAGGATCTGCATCTCCACCGCCAAGTCGACCTTGCGCACCTCGATGTCGTCCGGGACCTGGAGCACGACCGGTGCGAAGTTCAGGATGCATTGCACACCGGCGGAGACCAAACGATCACAGACGAGCTGAGCTGCCGCCGGAGGAGTGGCGATGACCCCGATGGTCACCTCGCGCTCCGCGCAGACGGTCGGGATGTCGTCCACGTGCTCGACCGGGATGCCGCCGACCGGCACCCCCATCAGGTCCGGGTCGACGTCGAAGAGGGCGGCCACCGGGAAGCCCCTGCCGGGGAAACCGCCGTAGTTGGCCAGCGCGTGGCCCAGGTTGCCGATGCCGACCACCGCGACGCTGTGCTTGCGGGTGAGACCGAGGATCCGCTCGATCTGGTCGACCAGCACCTCGACGTCGTAGCCGACGCCGCGGGTGCCGTAGGAGCCGATGTAGGAGAGGTCCTTGCGGAGCTTGGCGGAGTTGACGCCCGCCGCGGCGGCCAGCTCCTCGCTGGAGATGGTGCTCACGCCCTGTTCGACCAGGGTGGACAGCACTCGCAGGTAGACCGCGAGCCGGGCGACGGCCGCCTCCGGGATCGCCCTGGCGCGTTCACGGGCGCTGGGCACCTCGGGGGCGAGCGAGTCCTGGGCGACCGTCCCGGAGCTGCCGGCCGGGGCCGGTCGCCCCTCGTTCCGCTGCGCCGTCACGCGTTAACTCCCTCACCGAACACTCTGAGGTCACCGACACAGGTGCACCGAACGCGCCGAGCCCCGAACCCGCACGTCCACCCGGGTGACTGCTTATACGGTAGCCACTTGTGAACGCATGCACAAAGTCGCCGACCAAGGGCGTGACGAGGGCCCTTCGGAGTTGTGCTATAGGGGCTGGCGGCCACCGGGGCGAACGTGACGTCGCTCGCAACTGAGGGGGCTGTCAAGAGCCGGCCGGGTTGTCACCGGATCCGGTGATCCGCGCCGGTCAGGTCACGGTGAAGAAGATCGAGTGCCAGCCGGTGGCGCCGTCCGGCAGCACCTCGGCCCGCTCCGCGGTCTGCACGTAGCCGGATCGGTCGGTGGCCCGGCACTCCACGTTGTGCCCGCCCGGCGCGAGGTCGAACTCGATCCGCCACATCCGCCAAGTGTCCACATTGGACTCAGCGCTCAACGTGGCTGCCCGCCAAGGACCACCGTCCATCCGAACCTCCACTGTGGACACTCCGGTGTGCTGGGCCCACGCCGTCCCGGCGACCACCACGCGGCCGGCCGGCACCCTGGCGAACCCGGCGGGCTTGTCCACCCTGGACTGGGTCTTGATCGGCCCGAGCTTGCCCCAGCCGCGCCGGATCCAGTACGGGCTGAACGCGGCGAAGGTGGTCACCTCGGCCTCGGTGATCCACTTGGTCGCGCCGACGTACCCGTAGAGCCCCGGTGTGACCATCCGCACCGGAAAACCGTGCTCGGCGGGCAGCGGCTCGCCGTTCATGCCGATGGCCAGCAGCGCGCCCCGATCCGGCTCCAGCAGCACCGACAGCGGGGTGCCGCAGGTCCAGCCGTCCGAGCTGGTGGTGGCCAGCTGGTCCGCGCCGGGCTTCACCCCGGCCTCCAGCAGCAGTTCCCGCAGGTCCACCCCGGTGAAGGTGGCGGTGGACACGTACGGCCCGCCGACCTCGTTGGACACGCAGGTCAGCGTGATGGTCCGCTCCACCAGCGGCCGTTTCGCCAGGTCGTCGAAGGAGAGCGTGAGTTCCCGCTCGACCAGGCCGTGCACCCGCAGCCGCCAGTCCTCGGCGCGCAGCCGGGGCACGCTCAGCGCGGTGTCGATCCGGTAGAAGTCCGCGTTCGGGGTCAGGAAGCTCGGCGTGCCGTCCGCCGCGAAGTCCGCGCCCGGCGGGATCGCGGGCGCCTTGGCCGCCCTGGGCAGCACCGCGGCCACCGCGTCCTGGGAAGCGGCCACGTCCACCCGGCGGCCCAGCAGCTGCCCGGCAAGCCCGCTCAGACCGGCCCCGGCCGCGATGGCGACCGAGCCCAGCAGGAACCGGCGACGGGCCTCGGCCGGCGGCTCAGCGGCCCGCACAGCCAGCGCCCGCCCGTGCAGCCAGCTGAACACCCCGAGCCCGGCGAACAAACTCACCGCGGGCGCCAGCAGCCCGAGCTGACCCACGTCCGGCCGGCTGTACACCGCCAGCCCGCCGAGCACCCCCAGCGCCACCGCGAGCACCTGCCCCGGCAACGGCCGCGTCCTGGACAGCAGCCCGGCCAGCGCGCCCAGCCCGGCCAGCACCACCGCCATGCCGAGCAGTAGCACCAGCTTGTCCGCGGTGCCGAAGGTGCGCACCGCGAAGTCCTTGACCACGGCCGGGGTCAGGTCGATCGCGGCGTTGCCCACGGCCAGGTACGGCGAGGCGTTCGGTTCCAGCAGCCCGGCGGCCAGGTGCCCCGCGCCGAGCGCGGCCAGCACGGCCAGCAGACCGATCAGCGCGGCGACGGCCGCCGGGATGCGCGGAGTGTCCATGCCCTGCATTCGACGCCAGGCGAGGTCCGGTTCACATCGGTAACGACAGGCCGTCAGAAACCGGTAAGCATTGACGAAGGACTCGCTTGGGGGGAATCACCGTGGAACCGCTGGGCCCATCGCCGGTGTTCGACACCGGCACCAGGATGAACGCGCTGCCGCCGGAGTACGAGGCGCGGCCGGCCAAGGGGCGCAAGGCGCTGCTCGTCTCGCTGGTCGTGGCCTGCGCGGTGCTGCTGACCGGCACCGCCACCATGACCGTCATGCTGGTCAGCGCCCGGCAGCGGGCCGAGCTGAACGGCACCATGCTGGAGGCGTCCCGGCGCAGCCTGAAGACCGCGGAGACGCGGATCCAGCAGGCCAGGGCCGAGGCCTCGGACGCGGTCGCGGAGCTGAACCGGCTGCGGTCACAGCAGTCGCGGATCAACCAGTGCGAGATCGCGGCGCTGGTGGTCAAGGAGGCCATGGCGCGGCCGGACAACAAGTACTTCCTGGAAGCCGCGCTGAAGCAGCTCGAGCAGAGGTGCCAGAAGTAGCCCGGCCCGCGCCTAGCCCCAGCTGCGCAGGGCCGCGCGGAAGCGTTCCTCCTCGACCTTCCAGTACCCGTGCTCCTCGCCGTTGATCAGGATCACCGGCACCATGTCGCCGTACTCCGCGCGCAGCTCCGCGTCGGTGTCCACGTCCACCACGGTCAGCTCGATGCCGATCTCCCCGCAGATGCGTTCCAGGTCGGCCTTGGCCACCTCGCACGCGTGGCAGTCGACCCTGCCGAGCAGGGTCACCTGGTGGTCGCTCACCGCTGCCTGACCAGCGCGCGGCCGATCAGCATGCGCTGGATCTGGTTCGTGCCCTCCACGATCTGCAAGACCTTCGCCTCCCGCATGTACCGCTCGACCGGGTAGTCCTCGACGTACCCGGCGCCACCGAGCACCTGCACCATGTCCGTGGTGACCTTCATACAGGTGTCGGTCGCGATCAGCTTGGCCATGGCGGCCTGGGTGACGAACGGCAGACCGGCGTCCTTGCGGCGGGCGGCGGCCAGGTAGAGCTGGCGGGAGGCCTCGATGCCGGCTGCGGCGTCGGCGAGCAGGAACGAGACGCCCTGGAACTCGGCGATCGGCTGGCCGAAGGCGGAGCGTTCCCTGGCGTAGTCCACGGCCACGTCCAACGCGGCCTGGGCCACGCCGACCGCGGCCGCGGCGATGCCCAGCCGCCCGGAGTTGAGCGCGTCCATGGCGATGGCGAAGCCCTGGCCCTCCGCGCCGAGGCGGCGGTTGGCGGGGACGACCGCGGCGTCGAAGACCACCTGGGCGGTGGTGGATGCCTTCATGCCCATCTTGCGTTCCGGCGGCGCGGCGGTGACGCCCGCGGTGTCCGCGTCGATCAGGAACGCGGAGATGCCCTTGGGGCCGTCCTCGCCGGTGCGCGCGATCAGGGTGTAGAAGTCGGCGACCCCGCCGTGGGTGATCCACGCCTTGGTGCCGGAGACGGTGTAGTCGCCGGTCTCGCCCGGCTTGGCCGAGGTGCGCAGCGCGGCCGCGTCCGAACCGCAGTGCGACTCGGACAGGCAGTACGCGCCGAGCAGCTCGCCGCCGACCAGGTCGGCCAGCCAGCGCTCCTTCTGCTCCTCGGTGCCGTAGCCGGCCAGCGCGTGGCAGGACAGCGTGTGCACGCTGACGCCCAGCCCGACCGCGAGCCAGGCGCGGGAGAGCTCCTCGACCACCTGGAGGTAGACCTCGTAGGGCTGACCGCCGCCGCCGAACTGCTCCGGATAGGGCAGGCCGAGCAGCCCGGACCGGCCCAGCGTGCGGAAGACCTCGCGCGGGAACTCCCCGGTCGCCTCGGCCCGCGCCGCCCGTGGCGCGAGCTCCTTGTCCGCGATCTCCCTGGTCAGTTCGAGCAGAGCCGCGGCCTCGTCACCAGGCAGCTGTCGATCGATCACGGGAGCGCCCATCTCTGCCCACCTCCGTTGGCTGGCACGACGGTGTGCCAGGGGGTGTCCTACCGGTGGGCCAATTGTGGGGTCTCCGACACTCGGAAGTCCAACTATGCGTGCGGTGACTGCCGCCACGCCCGAAAGGCCTAGTCAGCGCAGGGAGCGGCGGGCCAGCTTGCCGGTGACCGAGTGCGGCAGCTCGCCGACGAACTCGACCTTGGTCGGCACCTTGAACTTGGCCAGGTGGCTCGCGCAGTGGGCGAGCACCGCCTCCTCGGTCAGCTCGGCGTCCTCGCGGCGGACCACCACCACCTTGACCGCCTCGCCGGTGGTCGTGTCCGGCACGCCGACCGCGGCCGCCTCGACCACCTCGGGCAGCAGGGTCAGCACGTGCTCGACCTCGTGCGGGTAGACGTTGAAGCCGTTGACGATGATCAGGTCGTTGGCCCGGTCGACCAGGTGCAGGTCACCGGCCTCGTCCAGGTAGCCGACGTCGCCGGTGCGGAACCAGCCCTCGGCGTCCGGGCCGTGCGCGCCGTCCGGCCAGTAGCCGCTGAACAGGTTCGGGCCGCGCACCGAGACCAGGCCCGCGCCGCCCTCGTCCTCCTCCTCCAGCGGGGTGCCGTCGGAGTCGACCAGGCGCAGCTCGACCTCGGGCAGCGGCTGGCCGACCGAACCGGCCTTGGGCTTGCCGGTGACCAGGGTGGAGGTGAGCACCGGGCCGGTCTCGGTGAGGCCGTAGCCCTCGTAGACGTCCAGCCCGGTGGCGGCCTTGATCCGGTGCAGCACCTCGCCCTCCAGCGGGGCCGCGCCGGAGGTGAGCAGCCGCAGCGTGGCCAGGCCCTCGCGCAGCTCCTGCTCCGGCCTGCCGAGCAGCGCGGTGTACATCGGTGGCACGCCGACGAAGGTGGTCACCCGGTGCCTGCGGATCGCGGCCAGCGCGCCCTCGGCGTCGAAGCGCTCCAGCAGCACGCCGGTGGCCCCCGCGGCCGCGGTCTGCAGGAGGCCGGGGCCCAGGCCGTAGGCGTGGAAGAGCGGGATGGCCAGCAGCACCCGGTCGGCCGCGTTCACCGGCGTCGGCCGCAGCTGGGCGCACTGGCGGGTGTTGGAGATCAGGGCCCGGTGGGAGAGCATCACGCCGCGCGGCAGGCCGGAGGTGCCCGAGGTGTAGGCCAGCACGGCCAGGTCCTCGTCCGCGCCGACGGTCTCGAACGGCTCCGCCTCGGCCAGCGCGGGCGCGGGCAGCACCTGCACGCCCTCGACCTCGCCCTCGGCCACCAGCAGCCGCGCGCCGGAGTCGGTGAGCACCCTGGTCAGCTCCGGTCCGGGCAGGCCGGGCGCGAGCGGCACCACGGCGCAGCCGGCGCGCAGCGCGCCGAAGAGGGCCACGCAGAACTCGATGCCGGTGGGCAGCCGGATGGCCACCCGGTCCCCGGCCAGCGCGCCCGCCATCCGCAGCCGGTGCGCCTGCGCGTCCACCGCGGCGTCCAGCCTGCCCCAGCTGACCTGGCTGCCGTCCGCGGCGTCCAGCAGCGCCGGGTGGTCGGCTTCGCGGTGCGCCGCCGACCTGATCAGGTCCGCGACGTTGCCCACGGCGGTCATCTGTCCTCCCGGTGTGGCCGGCCGAACGGGACCCGAAGTCTGACATGGGTGTTGTTCGTCACGCATCCACCGCCGAGACGTCTGTCTCCAAGACGGGCGAAATACCGCCGACCAACGCTACCTACTTTGGAGTAACAAAAGGTATGGTTCGGTCTACCCCCGGACAGACCGCCATCAAGCTCCGGGACCGCGAGCAAGGGAGCGCGCATGCCCCCACCGATGGGTTGGCCCTGCTCTACCGGGCGCCCTTCGCAGGCCGAGACCGTGGAGACACCGTCACCGGCCGGGGAAGCATGGGCATTGGTACAGGCCGCCCAGGCCGGGGACAGTGACGCCTTCGGCAGGCTTTACGACCAGTACGTGGACGTGGTGTTCCGCTACGTGCTCTTCCGGGTGGGCGATCGCAGCCTGGCCGAGGACTTCACCAGTGAGACCTTCCTGCGCGCGCTGCGCCGGATCAGCTCGGTCAGCTACCAGGGCCGGGACGTGGGCGCCTGGTTTGTCACCATCGCCAGGAACCTGATCCTGGACCACGTGAAGTCCAGCCGGTACCGCTTCGAGGTGCCCACCGCCGAGCTGGCGGACAACTCCGAGCCGCTGGCCGGTCCCGAGCAGGAAGTGCTGGCCGAGGCCACCAACGCGGAGCTGCTCAAGTGCGTCGGCCAGCTCAACACCGACCAGCGCGAGTGCATCGTGCTGCGCTTCCTGCAGGGCCTGTCGGTGGCCGAGACAGCGGAGGTCATGGGCCGCAACGAGGGCGCCATCAAGGCCCTCCAGCACCGGGCAGTACGCCGTTTGGCCCAGCTCCTGCCCCAGGGACTCCGCTAACCCGTACGGGCGTACGCGTAACTCATCGGGTCATTGCTTCGTTGTTGTGCTGAGAGCGCGGGCCTGCCGGGGCCTGGGCTACCGGCCAGCCGAAGGACACACGCGTGAGCACGGGTGAACCGCCCCCAGGGCCATCCGAGGGACCAGCGCAGTTCGCGCACGTGCTGCCGGCGCTCGCCGCCTACGAGGAACACCTGAACCCGGACAGCTCGGCACGGGACCGGATGCGGCAGCGCCTGCTGGCCGAGTTCCCCGCCGCGGTCCGCGAGGCCGACCGCCGCCCTGATCCCGCGGCCAGGCGGCGGCGCTTCGCCGTCGCGCTGGCCGCCAGCGTGGCGCTGCTCGGGACCGTGTCCGGGATGTCGCTGCTGCTCAGCCAGGACGCGGTGCCGGGGGACGCGCTGTACGCGGTCAAGCGCAGCGCGGAGTCCGCCGAGCTGGGCCTGACCTTCCGCGAGCGGCCCAGGGGCCTCAAGCACCTGGAGTTCGCGCGGGCCAGGGTGACCGAGCTGGGCACGCTGCTGGACCGGCCAGGGGTCACCGACGCCGACTTCACCAGGGCGCTCGGCGACTTCGAGGCCGACGCGGCCGCCGGGTCCCGGCTGCTCACCGAGCTGGGCGCGGACGCCGAGGACCAGCTCTTCGTCGCGCTGGCCGACTGGGCCACCAGCCAGCTCGACCGGCTGCGCGCGGCAGGCCCCACGCTGCCCGCGGCGGCCCGGCACCGGGTGCTGGGCACCGTGGAGCTGCTGGAGCGGATCCGGCAGCGGGCCAGCGACCTGCGCCAGCGCGCGGGCTGCCTGACCATCACCTCCGGCGCGGCCGACGACATCGGCGCGCTGCCCGCCACCGAGCGCTGCGTGCCCGCCCCGGCGCGGGAGGCCGGTGCGCTGCCGAGCTCCGGGGCGAACGGCCGGGAAGTGACCGAGTCCCCCACATCCGCCCCGACGGTCCGGGAAACCCCCACGGTCAGTGCGATCCCCACCACGTCCGCGCCGCCGCCGGCGCCGGTTCCGGTCAGCCCGCCGCAGCCCAGCCTGCCGCAGGTCAGCACGCCCGCGCCGGCGCCCTCGACCCCTGCGCCGACCGGGCTGCTGCCGGGTCTCCTCGATCTTCTGAAACTCCCCTTCGGCCTGCTCGGCCAGAACCGGTAACGTGCGGCGATCGCTACCCTGGGGCGGGTGAACCCGCTGACGCAGGAGGACGTGGAGGGGACCGCGGTGGCCAACCGGCGGGCGAACGAGGACCGGCCCGAGCGCAAGAGCAGTGCGGCACTGGCCGGGGAGGCCTCGGCCGAGGCCGCGGTGGCCGCCGCCGCCGAGTACGACGCGGCCGTGCCGCAGGACCTCACCGCGGCCGCGTTCTTCGACGTGGACAACACCATGATGATGGGCGCGTCGATCTTCCACTTCGCCCGTGGCCTGGCCGCCCGCAAGTACTTCGCCAGCTCGGACCTGCTCGGTTTCGCCTGGCAGCAGCTGAAGTTCCGGGTCGGCGGCAAGGAGAGCCCGGAGGGCATCCGGTCCAGCCGGGAGCAGGCGCTCTCCTTCGTGGCCGGTCGTCAGGTCAGCGAGCTGGTCACCCTCGGCGAGGAGATCTACGACGAGCTGATGGCCGACCGGATCTGGGACGGCGCCAGGGCGCTGGCCCAGATGCACCTGGACGCGGGCCAGCGGGTCTGGCTGGTCACCGCCACCCCGGTCGAGCTGGCCACCATCATCGCCCGCCGCCTCGGCCTCACCGGCGCGCTGGGCACGGTCTCCGAGCACCAGGACGGCGTCTACACCGGCCGCCTGGTCGGCGACCTGCTGCACGGCCCGGCCAAGGCGCACGCGGTGCGCGCGCTGGCCGCCCGCGAGGGCCTGGACCTGCGGCGCTGCACCGCGTACTCGGACTCCTCCAACGACGTGCCGATGCTGTCGGTGGTGGGCACCTCGGTGGCGGTCAACCCGGACCAGCGGCTGCGCGACATCGCCAGGGCGCGCGGCTGGGAGGTGCGCGACTTCCGCACCGGCCGCAAGGCGATGAAGATCGGCATCCCGGCCCTGCTGGGCGCGGGCGCGCTGACCGCGGCCTTCGCCGCCGGGGTGGCCTACCGCCGCAAGCGCCAGGGCTAGTCCTCTTCGTCGACCCACTCCAGCAGGTCGCCGGGCTGGCACTCCAGCACCCGGCACATGGCCTCCAGGGTGCTGAAGCGCACCGCCTTGGCCCTGCCGTTCTTCAGCACGGCCACGTTCGCCGGGGTGAGCCCGACCTTCTCGGCGAACTCGCCGACGCTCATCTTGCGCTTGGCCAGCTCCACGTCGATCCGCACCACGATCGGCATCAGATCACCGCTTCCAGGTCCGAGCGCAGCTCGACGGCCTGACGCAGCAGCGCGCGCAGCACGACCACCACCAGCACCAGCACACCGACCCCGGTGGAGAGCAGGAACAGCACCATCGGCACGCCGGGGTCGTCCGCGTTGAGCACCACCGCGGTCGCGATGCCGACCAGCACCAGCCAGCCGGCGAAGATCGCCCAGGCGATCGCGTCCACCCAGACCAGCGAGGCCTTGGTGAAGATGCGGTCCTTGCGGACCAGGGTGAGCAGCTTCCAGGTGGCGACCACCACCACCTGCACGCACAGGATCAGGAAGCCGGCCACCAGGGTCAGCGGCCAGCGCAGGTGGGCGCTCTGCGGCTGCACCTGCGCCATGTGCGCGAACTGCCCAGGGAAGGACAGGAACTGGAACACCAGCAGGATCGCGAAGAACAGCGCGAGGAACGCCCGGAGCGGCAAGATCACTCGATGCACGGTCAACATGCATCGAGTATCGACAGCCACCTATCGAAAGTCAATCGGTAGCTATCGCTTCGTGATCGGTCAGTGCTGCGGGGCGCCCTGCTGCTGCTCGGGGACGATGAACACGGCGGTGCCGTAGGCGGCGATCTCGGTGCTGCCGGGCACCACCTCGCCGCTCTCGAAACGCATCGCGATCACCGCGTTGGCGCCGCGCTGGGCGGCCTCGGCGCGCATCCGGTTGATCGCCTCCCAGCGGGAGTCGCTGAGCAGCTTGGTGTAGCCGACCTGCTCACCGCCGAACATGCCCTTGAAGCTGGCGCCGATGTCGGAGAAGGCGTTGCGGCTGCGCACGGTCAGGCCGAACACCTCGCCGAACACCTGCACGACCCGGTAGCCCGGGACGTCGTTCATCGTGCTGACCAGGATCGGCGGCGGCTGCTGCGGCGGAGGCTGCATCGGATGTCCCACGCGGCGCAGATTAGCCGAGGAAGACGTTCCTCCGCTGGGTCAACAGGCGGTAGAGGGTCTGCTGGATGGTTTCCCTGATCTGGTCGGTCAGGTTGAACACCAGCATCGGGTCCTCGGCGGCGTGCTGGTCGAAGCCGTCGGTGCGGATCGGCTCGCCGAACTCGATGTACCACTTGCTCGGCAGCGGGACCAGGCCGAGCGGGCCCAGCCAGGGGAAGGTCGGGGTGAGCGGGAAGTACGGCAGGCCCAGCAGCCGGGCCAGCGGGCGCAGGTCGCCGAGCATCGGATAGATCTCCTCCGCGCCCACGATCGAGCAAGGCACGATCGGCGCCCCGGTGCGCAGCGCGGCCGAGACGAACCCGCCGCGGCCGAAGCGCTGCAGCTTGTACCGGTCGCGGAAGGGCTTGCCGATGCCCTTGAAGCCCTCCGGCCACACGCCGACCAGCTCGCCGCGGCGCAGCAGCCGCTCCGCGTCCGGGTTGCAGGCCAGGGTGTGCCCGGCCTTGCGGGCCAGCGCGCCCAGCACCGGCACGTTGAACACCAGGTCCGCGCCGAGCATGCGCAGGTGCCGCTTGCCGGGGTGGTGGTCGTGCACGGCCACGCCGGTCATCAGCGAGTCCATCGGGAACATGGTCCCGGAGTGGTTGGCCACGATCAGCGCGGCGCCCTCGGCAGGCACGTTGGACAGGCCGGTGGCCTCCACCCGGAAGTACTTCTCGTACAGCGGGCGCAGCGGGGTCATCAGCAGGTTGTCGGTGAGGTCGGGGTCGAAGCCGAACTCGTCCACCTCGTACTCGCCGGTGAGCCTGCGCCGCACGAAGGCCATCGCCTCGGTGATCTTCTGCTCCCAGACCGAGGGGTCCGGCGGCTCCGGCGTCATCGGGACCGGCCCCCGCTGCCCCGTGCCGCTCCGTGGCTCGGCGGCCCGCTCGCGTCCGCCACCCCTGATCGGGATCACCCGTGCCTCTGCCACCGCTTCGCTCACCTCATCCTCGTCCGTTGCGGGAGAACACCGACTTCAGCGTCCGTTCCACGCCCGTGATCAACTCCGGGTCGAGCACCGGTCGCAGCCCTCGGCCGCGCACGTAGTCGTCGAAGGCCTGCTGGGTGGTCCAGCGCGGCTGGAAGCCGAACTCCTCGACCAGCCGGGTGGTGTCCACGACCCGGCCGAAGTTCAGGAAGCGCATCTGCTCGGGGGAGAAGTCCACCAGCCTGGCCCCGCGCACCAGCTGGCCGAAGGAGGGCACCAGCGCGCTGGGCACCGGCAGCGGCACCCGCCCGGCCCTGCGGATGGCCTGGGAGAGCATCAGCACGCCGTCCGCGCCCACGTTGAACACCCCGGGCAGCTCGTGCATGGTGGCCCGTTCCAGCACCGCCAGCGCGTCCTCGGAGTGCAGCAGCTGCACCCTGGCGTCGTAGCCGAGCACGGTCGGGATCACCGGCAGGGCGAAGTAGCGGGTGAGCACGGTGTCGATGCGCGGACCGATGAAGTTGGTGAAGCGCAGCGTGGTGACGTCCACGTCGGGCCGTCGCCTGCCGAAGCCGCGCACGTAGCCCTCGATCTCCACCGCGTCCTTGGCGTAGCCGCTGGAGGGCAGGTCCTTGGGACCCATGTCCTCGCTGAACACCGCGGGGTCCCGTGAGCTGGCGCCGTAGACCGCGCTGGTGGACTTGACCACCAGCTTGCGCATCGACACCGCCTTCTGGCACGCGGCCAGCAGCTGCATGGTGCCGATGACGTTCATCTCCTTCATCGCGGTGCGCCCGGTGGAGCCGGGGTTCGCGCTCACCGAGGCGTGCACCACGGTGTCCACCTTGGCGGTGGCGATGACCTTGGAGATGAGCGGGTTGCGGATGTCGGCGCGCACGAACTCGGCCCGGCCCATCCGGCGCAGCAGGTCCCTCGGCGGCGGCACGGTGTCCACGCCGAGGACGCGTTCGATGGACGGGTCGGCGGCGAGCCGGGCGGCGAGGTGGCCGCCGAGGAAGCGGCTCACCCCGGTGACGAGGACGACGTTGGGCGCCATGCGACTCCCTGGGCACGGGCGGTGACGGAAGGGGATGCTACTCGCGCGCCCCGCCCCGGCATGCCGCCTTGCGGGGAGTGCGGGATGAAGTTCCCTGGTCAGCCCGGTAACGCGAACCGCCGCCGGTATCGAGGCTCACACCTCGAACGCGGCGGCGGTTCGTTCGGTCTCAGGCCATCATCGGCGCAACGAGCGAAGCGACCTCAGACCCGAAGGTCACTTGCCCTGCTTGCGACGCGCGTGACGCGTCTTGCGGAGCAACTTGCGGTGCTTCTTCTTCGACATGCGCTTGCGGCGCTTCTTGATGACCGAGCCCATACGGGTTCCTCTTCACTATCGATGTTGGTCAGCTGAGCTTTCGCGTGTCGTCAGCGCGCGCTGCGGCCGCCGGCCGGGCGGCCGAATGACACGAACGGTCTACCAGGGTACCCGGGGGGTGAAATCGCCCCTCAGCCCGCGTTGTAGTACGCGTTCTCCAGGTAGGCGTGCACCTCGTTCTCGGGCACCCGGAAGGACCTCCCGACCCGGACCGCGGGCAGTTCGCCCGAGTGCACGAGCCGGTAGACCGTCATCTTGGAGACACGGATGAGCCCGGCCACTTCGGCAACCGTGAGAAACCGAACCTGACCGAGTCCAGCGTGATCCGTCTCCTTCTTCGCCGGCATGAGTCACCGTGTCCTTCGGCACGTGTCGCGCCGCCGGCTTCCCCACCGACGGAATCGACACGCACGTGCTGCCTACGAGGGTAGCCCCCCGGCCCGCACGCTGCGAGGACTCGACTTCCGATACCGTTCCGTGATAACGAGCTTACTTCTCGTGCGCCTCGCCCAGCTGGATCGACCGGTCCCGAGCGGCTTCGATGGCCGCGATCAGGGCCGCCCGCACCCCGTGCTTCTCCAGCTCCACAATGGCCGAGATGGTGGTGCCGGCAGGCGAGGTGACCGCCTCGCGCAGCGCCACCGGGTGCTCCCCCGAGTCGCGCAGCATGGCCGCCGACCCCACCGCGGACTGGATGATCAGATCCGCCGCCACCGCCCTGGGCAGCCCGAGCAGGATCCCCGCGTCGATCATCGCCTCGACCAGGAAGAAGAAGTACGCGGGCCCAGACCCGGACAGCGCGGTCACCGCGTCCTGCTGCGCCTCCGGCACCCGCACCACCTTGCCCACCGCGGCGAGCATGGCCTCGGTCAGCGCCAGGTGCTCGGACTTGGCGTGCCGCCCCCCGGAGATGGCGCTCATCGCCTCGCCAACGACCATCGGGGTGTTCGGCATGACCCGGACCACCGGCGTGCCCTCGGGCAGCCTGCGCTCGAACAGGGCGGTCGGCAGCCCCGCGCACAGCGACACGATGAGCGTCCCCGGCCGCAACACCGCACCCAGCTCGTCCAGCAACGGCTCGATGTCCTGCGGCTTCACGGCGACAACGAGCACATCGGCCAGCCCGGCCGCGGTCGGCACATCGACGCCGCGAACCCCGTAGCGCTTGGTCAGCTCGGCACTGCGCTCCGGATACCGCTCGGTGAACAGCAGCTCCTCAGGGCTCCGCCCGGACTGGAGCAGCCCGGACAGCAGCGCCTCACCGATCTTGCCCGCGCCAAGTACAGCGGTGGTGGTCATGCCGGAAAGCCTAGGACAGCACTCCGGGAGACCAGCCGCTGACCTGCTGCGGGAGAGGCGTGGCGGGTCAGTCCACCGGCGTCAGCGCCAGCTGCCGGGTCTGGCAGACCAGGCGGCCGGTGCTGTCGATGACCGTGGTGTCCTCGTCGAACCACTGTCCATAAACAGCCTTCGACTCCACCGACAGCCGCAACCACCCCGGCGCGGGCCGGGACCGCAGCAACGCCGTCAGCTGCACCGTGGGCGACCACGACAGCCGCCCCAGGTTGAACGTCACCGGCATCGAGATGTCCCCGGCCACCAACGCGAACAGCGGATCCGGCTGCCCCTCCCGTGGCCGCACCCACAACCGCAGCCGCAACGGACTGGTGTGATTGTCAGTCAAGAAGCCCGCGCCCTCCGGGTCGAGCATCAGCTGACAAGCCTTCGCCACCCGGAAAACCTTGGCGGCCTGCGTCGCGCCGACCTCGATCGCCCGCGCGGGCGGCTCGGCAGGCAGGTCCGGCAGATCGGTCCAGGCCGCGGGGTCATCCGGCAGGCGACCGGTGGTGACCATGGCGTGCACGCACACCCGGCCACGCTGTTCCAGCTCCGCCTTGACCACGGTCACGGTCCGCCCCGCCTTGACCACGCTGGTGCGCAGCAGCACCGGGCCCAGCTCCGGCGGGTGCAGGAAGTCCGCGCCCACGCTGAGCGGGTCGGCCGCGGTCGCGCCGCCTGCCTCCGCGGTGGCGATCGCGGCCCTGGCGAGCAGGGCCAGCAGGTAGCCGCCGTGCGGTTTGCCCGCGATGGTCCAGTCCGCGGCCAGCTCGGCGGTGAAGGTGCCGTCACCCATCGGGCGGACCGCGGTGGCGAGTCCGAACGGGGTGATCCGCAGTGGATCCGTACGGACCCTCACCGCTTGCTGGCCAGAGCCCGGAGGAAGAACGTGGTGTTCGCCGGTCGCTCGGCCAGTCGTCGCATCAGGTATCCGTACCACTCCTGGCCGTAGGGGATGTAGACCCGTACGGTCTCGCCCGCCTGAGCGAGCCGGAGCTGCTCCTCCGGACGGATGCCGTAGAGCATCTGGTATTCGTAGCTGCCGGGCTTGCGGTCGTGCCAGCGGGCACGCTCGTCGATGATGCCCACCAGCCGGGGGTCGTGGGTGGCGAACATCGGGTAGCCCTCGCCCTGCAGCAGCGTGTTGGCGCAGCGCACGTAGCTCAGGTCCACCTCGTGCGGGGCCTGGTAGGCCACCGACTCGGGCTCCTTGTACGCGCCCTTGCACAGCCGGACCCTGGAGCCGGGGCCGGAGAGCTCACGGCAGTCGTCCAGGGTGCGGCGCAGGTAGGCCTGGAGCACCGCGCCCACCGACGGCCAGGTCCGGCGCAGCTCGGTGAGCACGCGCAGGGTGGAGTCGGTGGTGGTGTGGTCCTCCATGTCCAGGGTGACCGTGGTGCCGCACTGCTCGGCGGCCGCGCAGATCCGGGAGGCGTTGTCCAGCGCGAGCCGCTCGTCCAGGGCCTGGCCGACCGCGGACAGCTTCACGCTGACCTCGGCCGAGGGCGCCAGGCCCGCGGAGTGCAGCTGGTCGAGCAGCTGGAGGTAGGACTGCACGGTGACCTCGGCCAGCTCCCGGTCGGTGGTGTCCTCGCCGAGGTAGTCCAGGGTCACGGTCAGCCCGTCGGCGACCAGCTTGGTGGTCGCGGCGACGGCGTCCTCGGTGGTCTCACCGGCCACGAAACGGCGCACCACGTCCCTTGACACGGGAGCGGTGCCGACCAGTCGCCGGATGCCGTCGTTTCTGGCAGCGGCGAGGATCAAGGCGCGCAACGGGTTCACAGGGCGGAACTGTACGTGAACCACCCGGACGGGTCAGGGCCTGAACAGCCTCTTCACGGGAGAGATATGACCGAAGACACGTTCCGTGACATACACCGTTTTACCGGCCCAGGTGCAGGCGGGCGAACAGCAGGGCTTCGGCCAGGTCGGCGAGCCTTTCCTCGCGGGTGCGGGCCTTGCGGGTGCTCACTTCCAGCACCACCGATCCGGTGAACTGGTTGGCCACCAGCTCCTCGCACAGCCGGGCGCAGGGCTGGTCGCCGCGGCCGGGCACCAGGTGCTCGTCCACCGGGGCTCCGGTGCCGTCGGCCAGGTGCACGTGCCGCAGGCCTGGGCCCATCCGCTTGGCCAGTTCCAGCGCGTCCACGTGCGCGGCCGAGGTGTGCGAGGTGTCCAGGGTGTAGTTGCGGTAGCCCACGTCGGTCGGGTCTGGCGAGGGGCGGAAGCCGGAGAGCCGGACCTGGCGCTTCCGGCCGAGCGGGCGCAGCGGGAACATGTTCTCCACCGCCACCGCGATGCCACTGACCTCTTCCAGCTCGGCGACCAGCGCGGAGAAGGTCTCGGCATAGCGGCGCTGCCAGCGGAACGGCGGGTGCACCACGACGGTCTCCGCGCCCAGCGCGCCGGCCGCGGCCACCGAGCGGCGCAGCCGGACCTCGGGGTCGGGCGACCAGACCCGCTGGGTGATCAGCAGGCAGGGCGAGTGGATGGCCAGGATCGGCATGTTGTGCGCGGCGGAGAGCTTCTCCAGCGCGTTGAGGTCCTGGCTGACCGGGTCGGCCCAGACCATCACCTCGACGCCGTCGTAACCCAGCTCGGCGGCCATCTGGAAGGCGGTGGCGGCGGGCTGCGGCCAGACCGCCGCGGTGGACAGCCCGATCGGGATGTCCCGGCGCCACTGGCCTGCCGGATGCGCGCGGGCGGGCGTCACTTGCCGACTAGCAGCAGCGCGGCCGGGGACACCGTGACGACCAGGCCGACCAGCACGGCCAGCAGGATGGTCTGCAGGTCGTCCGCCTTGCGGATCTTGCGGACCAGCCACACCATGCCGCCGATCACGGCCAGCGCGAGGAACAGGGTGATCGACGGGATGGCCCGCCACAGCCACTGGAAGCCCAGCCACAGCCCGGCGCCGCCGAGCACGCCGCCGCCCAGCTGGACGACCATCATCAGCCATTCCTTGGCCGGGGACCGCGGTTCCTCGTCCTCGTCGTAGTCCTCCGGCACCTCGGCGTCCTCGTCCAGCCCGGCCGGGCCGCGCGCCGGGCGCGGTTCCTCGTCCTCGGACTCGGCCTCGGGCTCCGCCTCGGGCACCCGCACCGCCTGGTACTGCGCGGTGTGCTCGCCCTCGTCGGTGTAGACCTCTTGGTAACCGGTGTCGGTGAACCAGTCCTCGCCCTGCTCGCGCTGGGCCGTCTCGTCCTCGGCCGGCTGCGGGTCGTCGATGACCGGCAGCACCTCGGTGACCGGGTCCGCCTGCACCCTCGGCTTGGCCCTGGGCGCCGGTTTCGGCGGCACCGGCGGGACGTCCGGGCGCGGCAGGCGGCCACTGGTGGCGGTGCCCGGCGGCGGTCCGGCGGCGGGCGGCTCGGCCAGCGTCGGGTACTCGTCGGTGATCGCCGGGACCTCGGTGGTCAGCTCGGCCGCGTCCGGGGCGGCCACCGGCGGCGGCGCGAGCGGGGGCACCGGGCGGGTCGGCGTGGCGGGCCTGGCGAACCGGCCGCTGGGGGTGTCGTAGCTGGGCGCGTCGTAACTGGGTAGGTCACGCCGGGAGGGTGCGTCCACGTTCGCCGCGCGCGGCGGCGCCGGCGGCGGCTGCTCGACCGGCGGCTGCTCATCGCGCAGCGCGCGCATCTGACCGGAGTCGGAGTTGATCCGGTCGATGATCTGCTGCGGGGCGGTCTCGTTGGCGTCCTCGGCACGACGACGCCGGCGCCTGGGCGCGGCGTTGCCGGACCCCTCGCCGTACTGCGCGAGGAGATCCGCAACGGTGCGCTGGCTGTCGCGCTCCGACTCGCTGTCCCGATTCATTGGTTCCACCGTGCCCCGTGCTGGCCCATCCGTCCAGTGTTGTGACCTTGCTCCTGCCCAGCGTCAGGCCCGGAGCCGTTGGTCGTCTCGGCTCCGCCAGGGTCGGAGACAGTGTGGTCGTCGCCGTCCGTCTGGTCCAGCCGCCGGAGAATGACACCCTCACGGAGGGCCCACGGGCAAATCTCCAGCTGCGGGAGTGACAACGCTCGCATGGTGGCCTCGGCCACCAGCGCGCCGGCCACCAGCTGGTGCGCCCGGCTCGCGCTGACCCCCTCCAGGTCGGCCAGGTCGGCGGCGGACATCCGGGAGATGAAGGCGATCAGCTGGCGCAGCCCGCTGTCGGTGAGCACCCGGCTGACCCTCGGCCCCGCCGAGGAGGGCGCGGCGCCGGTGAGCCTGGCCAGCGTGCGGAAGGTCTTGGAGCTGGCCACCGCGCGGTCCGGGACGCCGCTCTTGCGCAGCACCCTGGTCACCTCAGCCAGTTCTTCGGTCAGCCACTCCCGGGTGGCCCTGATCTCGCGCTGGTGCGGCGGGTCGTGCCGGAACCGGGTCCTGGTGAGCCTGCCCGCGCCCAGCGGCACCGAGAAGGCCAGCTCGGGGTCCTCGTCCATGCCGCTGGCCAGCTCCAGCGAGCCGCCGCCGATGTCCACCACCAGCAGCCTGCCCGCGGACCAGCCGAACCAGCGGCGCACCGCGAGGAAGGTGTAGCGGGCCTCGTCGGCGCCGGAGAGCACCTTGAGGTCGACGCCGGTCTCCTTGCGCACCCGGCTGAGCACCGCGGCGGAGTTGCCTGCCTCGCGCACCGCGGAGGTGGCGAAGGCCATCAGGTCGTCGCAGCCCAGCTTGGCCGCCTCGTGCTTGGCCGCGGCCACCGTGCGTACCAGGTTGTCCGAGCCCGCCTTGGTCAGCCTGCCGTTGCGGTCCAGCTGCTCGGCAAGGCGGAGCATGGTCTTGATCGAACTCATCGGGGTCGGCTGGGCACCCCGATGCGCGTCCACCACGAGGAGATGGACGGTGTTCGAACCCACGTCGAGCACGCCGAGCCGCACCAGAGCAAAGTACCTGGCGGCATCCGCGGGTTCACCGGCACCGGTCGGATCTGCGCCGATCTCGGGAAAAAGCACGCCTGTCAAGATCACTTAGCGTGCTTTTTCCCATGATCATTAGGCCGATTGGCTCAGCTCTCGAACTTATAGCCCAAGCCGCGGACCGTGACCAGGTGCCGAGGGGCTCCCGGGTCGGGTTCGATCTTGGAGCGCAGCCGCTTGACGTGCACGTCCAGCGTCTTGGTGTCGCCGACGTAGTCCGCGCCCCACACCCGGTCGATCAGCTGGCCGCGGGTGAGCACCCGGCCGACGTTGCGGAGCAGGTACTCCAGCAGGTCGAACTCCTTCAGCGGCAGGCTGACCTCGCCACCGCTGACGGTCACCACGTGCCGCTCCACGTCCATCCGCACCGGGCCCGCCTCCAGCACCTGGGGCAGCAGCTCCTCGGACTCGCCGCCGCGGCGCAGCACCGCCCTGATCCGGGCGATCAGCTCGCGGGCCGAGTAGGGCTTGGTCACGTAGTCATCCGCGCCGAGCTCCAGCCCGACCACCTTGTCGATCTCGCTGTCCCGCGCGGTCACCATGATCACCGGCACCGCGGAGCGCTGCCGCAGCGCCTTGCAGACGTCGGTGCCGCTCATACCGGGCAGCATGAGGTCCAGCAGCACGATGTCCGCGCCGTTGCGGTCGAACTCCTCAAGCGCCTCCTGCCCGGTGGTCGCCACCGCGGTGGCGAAACCCTCCTTGCGCAGCAGGAACGCCAGCGGGTCGGCGAAGGACTCCTCGTCCTCGACGATGAGCACCCTGGTCACTGCACTCCTCCATGCTCGACGCTGCCAGCGTTGACGGGGCGCGGGTCGTCCGCGTCCCGTACGTCCACTGTGGACGAATTGGGGGTTCCGCCACCATGGTCGGCCCGGTGTGCCGGGATGCGCATGGTGAACGTGGAACCGGTGCCGGGGCGGCTCCACAGCCGCACCTCACCAGCGTGGTTGGCGGCCACGTGTTTGACGATGGCCAGCCCGAGTCCGGTGCCGCCGGTGGCGCGGGAGCGCGCGGGGTCGATGCGGAAGAACCGCTCGAACACCCGGCCCTGCAGCTCGGCGGGGATGCCGATGCCCCGGTCGGTGACCGAGATCTCGACGAAGTTGTCCACCAGCCGCCTGCTCACCGACACCGGGCTGTCCGGCGGGGAGTAGGCGACCGCGTTGTCGATCAGGTTGGCCAGCGCGGTGACCAGCAGGGTCCGGTCGCCGTCCACGATCAGGCCGCTGGCCTCGTCCGCGGCGATCTCGATGCCGAGGGACTCCGCGGCCAGCTTGCACCGGCCCAGCGCCTCGGTGACCACCGCGTCCAGCTCGACCGGGGTCAGCTCGGGCAGCCGTTCCGCGCCCTGCAGCCGGGACAGCGCGATCAGCTCGGTGACCAGGGTGCCCAGCCGGTTGGCCTCGTGCAGGATCTTGCTGGCGAACCGGCGGACCTCGTCCTCGTCGTCCACGGCGTCCAGCACCGCCTCGGCCAGCAGCGCGAGCGCGCCGACCGGGGTCTTGAGCTCGTGGCTGACGTTGGCCACGAAGTCCCGGCGGATCGCCTCCAGCCGGACCGCGTCCGACTCGTCGGAGGCGTCCACCACCACGAAGCCGTCGCCGAGCAGCCTGGCCTCGCCGAGCACCGCGGCCGGCTGGCGGCTGGACAGGGTGGCCCGCTCCAGCGGGGAGAGGTCGACCTCCAGCACCTCGCCGGTCTCCAGCACCACCTCGGCGGCCTTGCGGGCCCTGGGGTCGGCCCTGGCGTCCACCACCACGCCCAGCTCCTCGGCGCGCGGGTTGTGCAGCACCACGTCGCCGAACCGGTTGAGCACGGCCACCGCGTTGTGCGAGGAGTGCACCACCCGCTGCATCAGGTCGGCCACGGTCAGGCCGGGCGGTTTGCGGTGGGCTCGGGCGGTGATCGACCGGCCGAGGAAAAAGCCGAGGACCGCGGCGACTAGGGCCGCGCAGATCGACAGGGCGAGCAGGCCCGATGCGGTCACGGGCGCATGGTAAGCAGCCGAACGGGCTCCCGGCCTACTCCCAGAAGGCTATACGTGACCGTGGTGACACCAGAATGGTGTGAGGTACACCGCACGTTAGGCGCTGTGTCACCCGATGTTCATTTGACGCCACTCCTTCGGTGGAAACGTCAAACGCGCCCGGACACTGTCCGAGCGCGTTTGGCGAGTAGTCGGAGTGGTTTTTCAGCGGCCCTGGTTGGCCACGGCCTTGATCGCGTCCGCGGCCGCGTTCGGGTCGAGGTACTCCCCGCCTGCCTTGAGCGGCCGGAGCTGCTCGTCCAGGTCGTAGCGCAGCGGGATGCCGGTGGGGATGTTCAGCCCGGCGATGGCCTCGTCGCTGATCCCGTCCAGGTGCTTGACCAGCGCGCGCAGCGAGTTGCCGTGCGCGGCCAGCAGCACCGTCTGGCCTGCCCGCAGGTCCGGCACGACCTCGTTCTCCCAGTACGGGAGCATCCGCGCCACCACGTCCTGGAGGCACTCGGTGCGCGGCAGCGCGGCGCCGAGCCCGTCGTAGCGCGGGTCGCCGTCCTGGCTGTAGGTGCTGCCCAGCTCGATCTCGGGCGGCGGGGTGTCGTAGGAGCGGCGCCAGAGCATGAACTGCTCCTCGCCGTAGGTCTCCAGGGTCTGCTTCTTGTCCTTGCCCTGGAGCGCGCCGTAGTGGCGCTCGTTGAGCCGCCAGTCCCGCTTCACCGGAATCCAGTGCCGGTCGCAGGCGTCCAGCGCGAGGTTCGCGGTGGAGATCGCGCGGCGCAGCAGCGACGTGTGCAGGATGTCCGGCAGCAGCCCGGCGTCCCTGAGCAGCTCACCGCCCCGGCGTGCCTCGGCCTCACCCTGCTCCGACAGCGGGACGTCCACCCAGCCGGTGAACAGGTTCTCGGCGTTCCAGACGCTCTGGCCGTGACGGAGCAACACCAACGTGCCTGTCATGGGCCACAGCCTGCCAGATCACCGTTAGTGGTGACGTCGCCACCGGTTGCCGGTTCCGGCTCCCTGGCCAGCTGGAGCAGCAGGTCACGGGACTCCGCAGGCCCCTTGGCGAGTCGCCGGAGGGTGTCGAGGACGGTCTCGTAACGATCAAGCGAGGTCGGGTGCTCCAGGAACAGGCTGGCCGTCTCCAGCTCCACGTGCACCAGCGGCCCGTGGTCCCGGAAGGACAGCCGGGTGAAGGAGTTCACGCTGGTCCTGGCCGCGGAGACGGACATCGGCACCACCCGGATCCGGCAGCGCGCCCAGTCCACCCTGCGGGCCAGGAACTCCAGCTGGCGCCGCATCACCACCGGCGGGCCGACCCTGGCGCGCAGCGCGGCCTCGTGGATGTAGAAGGTGGCCAGGCCCACGCTGGGCAGCACGGCCTGCCGGTCCAGCCGGGCGCGCAGGCCGGCGTCCTCGCCGAGCAGCGCCCTGGCGTAGCCCTCGGTCTGCAGCAGCGGCGGCACCACGGCGAGGTCGTAGCTGGCCAGCGTGCAGGCGGTGGACTCGTGCAGCAGCAGGGTGCGCAGGGCGTCGGCGAACCGGCCGGAATGCGGCCGGGCCCAGTAGCCGGTGTCCGGTTCCCGGTGAATGGCGAGCAGCCGGTCCACCTCTTTGTTGGCCGCCCGGCAGTAACCGAGGAAGCGGGTGACATCGGTTTCCGAGATACCGCGTTTGCCCGCCTCCAGCCGGGAGAACTTGCTCGCCGACCAGTCGAAGTGCTCGATCAGCTCCGCCCTGCTCAGTCCGGCCCGCTCACGCTGGATCCGCAGGCCTTCCCCCAGTTCGCGCCGCTGCGCCGTGCTTTCCTCCTCCACCACGCGCGCAACATAACCGGACCCGGCTCGAATTCCGGCCCTTTTTCCGGAAGATCCACCCCTTAGCGGAATGGCGAGAGTTGTTGTTGCCATTCTCTCCCGAATATTGCCATTGGAATTCGAGTTAAACGGGTTAACGGGCGTGCAGCCGGGCGGCCTGGCGGGTCAGGTGTTCGACCTCGGCCAGGGTGGTCGCCTTCCGCGCCGCCTCGGCGTACAACCGGGCCGCCGTGGCCAGGTCCCCGTCGCGCTCGTGCAGGTAGGCCGCCACCGCGGTGTGCCGGGGCAGCGACTCGTCCAGCTCGGCCAGCGCCTTCAGACCGGCGCGCGGTCCGTCCGCCTCGCCGAGGGCGACCACGCGGTTGAGCCGGACGACCGGGCTGTCGGTCAGGCTGAGCAGCTCGTCGTACCACTCCACGATCTGCACCCAGTCGGTCTCCTCGGCGGCCGGCGCGTCCGCGTGCAGCGCCGCGATGGCCGCCTGGGCCTGGAACTCGCCCAGCCGGTCGCGGGCCAGCGCCGCCTGCAGGATCTCGACGCCCTCGGCGATCAACTTCGTGTCCCACCGGCCGCGGTCCTGCTCGGCCAGCGGCACCAGGCGGCCCTCCGGCGTGGTCCGGGCGGCGCGGCGGGCGTGGTGCAGCAGCATCAGCGCGAGCAGCCCGGCCACCTCGGGATGGTCGATCGTGGTGGCCAGCTGCCTGGTCAGCCGGATGGCCTCGGCGGCCAGGTCCACGTCGCCGGAGTAGCCCTCGTTGAACACCAGGTAGAGCACCCGCAGCACGGTGGCCACGTCACCGGGCTGGTCGAACCGGACACCGGCCACGGTGCGCTTGGCCCGGCTGATCCGCTGCGCCATGGTCGCCTCGGGCACCAGGTAGGCCTGGGCGATCTGCTTGGTGGTCAGCCCGCCGACCGCGCGCAGGGTGAGCGCGACCGCCGAGGACGGCGTCAGCGACGGGTGGGCGCACAGGAAGTACAGCTGGAGCGTGTCGTCCACCCCCGGCGCTGGCCCCGGCGCCGGTTCCTCCTCCTGGAGGTCCTCGCGCCTGCGCCGGGCGGTCTCCGCGCGGGCCGCGTCCAGGAACTTGCGCCAGGCCGCGGTGACCAGCCAGCCCTTCGCATCCCTCGGCGGGTCGGCAGGCCAGACGCGGATCGCCTCGATCAGCGCCTCCTGCACGGCGTCCTCGGCCGCCACGAAGTCAGCTCCGCGGCGGACGAGGACCCCGAGCACATTGGGCGTGAGGCTCCGGAGCAGGGCCTCGTCCAGACCAGTGGTCATTCCGTGATGGTGGCCGGCACGCCGTAGAAGGGGCGCAGCTCCAGCCACTCGTGGATCGGCTTGCCGCCCGCGCCGGGGGCGGCGGAGAGCTCCCCTGCCAGCTCGATCGCCCGTTCCTGGCTCTCCACGTCGATCACCATCCACCCGGCGATCAGGTCCTTGGTCTCGGCGAAGGGACCGTCGGTGATCGGCGGCCTGCCCTCGCCGTCGTAGCGGACGAACATGCCCTCCGGCGCGAGGGCCTGGCCGTCGACGTACTCGCCGGTCTGCTCCAGCCGGTCGGCGAAGTCCCGCATGTACTGGATGTGCGCCGAGACCTCCTCGGGCGTCCACTCCGCCATCGGCACGTTGTTCACCGCGTCCGGGGCGCCGCGGTAGTGCTTGAGCAGCAGGTACTTGGCCATCGTGGTTCTCCTCAGTGCGGGTGCGGCCCATTCTGGCCGCTTTCACCCCTGGGACGGAGCGGGTTCCGGGTTCTCGACATCCCCGGCCAAGATTTTTTTCGGACCCGGTCAGCCGGTGCCCCACCAGCGGCCGAGCGCGGTGATGGCGGCCCGGTACTCCTCGGCCCGCTCGGTCATCCGGCGCACCCCGGCCGGGTCGGGTTCGTGCGCGCGGACCACCTCGGCGGTGGCCGCCGCCTCGGTCAGCCCGGCGAAGCGCCCGGCGCCGATCCCGGCCAGCAGGGCCGCGCCACGCGCGCCCGGTTCCGCGCCCGCGGTGACCTCCAGCGGCAGGTCCACGGTGTCGGCCAGCAGCTGGCTCCAGGCCGGGCTGCGCGCGCCGCCGCCGGAGAGCCGGCCCGCGCCGGTGAACGGGAATGCCTCGCGCAGCGCGGACAGGTGCGTGCGGTGGTTGAGCGCCACCCCCTCCCAGAGCGCACGCAGCAGGTCACCCCTGGTGTGCCAGCCGCGCACACCGAGGAATCCCGCTGAGGCGGCCGGGCCGGGGTCGACGGGTGCGCCGAACAGGAACGGCAGGTAGAGCGGCAGGTCGGGGCGGGTGCTGGCGGCGACCTCGGCGGCCACGAAGGCGAACGGGTCCTCACCGTGGGCGGCCTCCGGGCACAGCGTGCGGACGAACCACTCCAGGTTCGAGGAGGAGGCCGGGCTGGTGGACATGGCCAGCCACTGGCCGGGTCGCAGGAAGGCGCGGGCCTGCCAGCGGTGGTCCAGCCGGACCGTGCCGGTGACCACCTGGTTGATGCTGAAGGTGCCCATCACCATCGACACCGCGCCGGGGGTCACCGCGCCCATGCCGAGCGCGGCCGCGTCCACGTCGTGCGCGCCGGTGACCATCGGAGTGCCCGCGCGCAGGCCGGTCAGCCCGGCCGCCGCCGCGGTGACCCGGCCGGCGACCTCCGCGCTGCCCAGGATCGGCGGCTGCTTGTCCGCGAGCTCGGTCAGGCCGTAGAGCTCAAAGGCGGCCGGGCTGTAGCGCTGGCTGCGCACGTCGGTGAAGGAGGCGGAGGCCTCGGTCGGGTCGGTGGCCACCTCGCCGGTCAGGCACAGCCGCAGCCAGTCCTTGCAGAACAACAGCCACCTGGTCCTGGCCATCGCCTCCGGTTCCTCGGCCAGCAGCCAGGCCTGCACCGCGGCCGGGCTGGCCGCGAACGGGGACTGGCCGGTCAGCGGCAGCGCGGCCTCGGCGGCCCCGATGTCCCGGTAGTGCCGGACCTGCTCGTGCGCGCGGGAGTCCATGGCCAGGACGGCGGGCCGGACCGGGCGCAGGTCCGCGGCCACCGGGTAGCAGCCGTCGTTGTGCCCGCACAGACCGATCGCGGCGATCCGGCCGCTGTCGATCCCGGCCAGCGCGGCCCGGACGGCCCGCACGCAGCCGTCCCACACCTGGTCCTGGTCGCGTTCCACCCAGCGCGGGTGCGGGGTGGACACCGGCACCCTGGCCTGCCCGACCGCGACCTCCCGGCCGGTCTCCGCGTGCACCAGCACCGCTTTGGTGACGGTCTGCCCGGCGTCGATGCCGAGCAGCAGATCGGTCACGACCAGCCCAGCAGGTCCGCGTTGGCCGCGGTGCGCACCCGGCCGGTCTCGGTGAACTCGGCCACCGCCTCGGCGACCAGGGCTGCCGAGGTGCGGTTGGTCTGCTCGGTGTCTCCGCCGAAGTGGGTGGTCAGGGTGACGTTGTCCAGCCGCCGCCAGGGCGAGTCCGGCGCCAGCGGCTCCTCGTCGAAGACGTCCAGGCCCGCGCCCGCGATCCGGCCCTCGGCCAGCGCGGTGTAGAGCGCCCCGGTGTCCACCACCCGGCTGCGGGCCACGTTGACGAAGTACGCGCCCGGCTTGAGCAGGGCCAGCTCGCGGGCGCCGATGAACCGGTCGGTCTCCGCGCTGTGCCTGGCCTGCACCACCACGAAGTCCGCGCCGGGCAGTAGATCGTCCATAGTGGACGCTCGGCGGACACCGGACTCGGCCAGCGCCTCGTCCGGGGCGTAGGGGTCGTAGGCGAGCAGCGTGCAGCCGAAACCGCTGAGCTTGCGGGCGAAGTGGCGGCCCACCTGGCCGAAGCCGATCATGCCCACGGTGCTGCCGCCCAGCTCGACCCGGCGGCCGGGGAACTCCTTGCGCCAGCCGCCGTTCTTCACCGAGGCGTCCGCGCGGGCGATGTCGCGCGACTCGGCCAGGATCAGCCCGATCTGCAGCTCGGCCACCGCGGAGGCGTTGCGCCCGAACACCGGCACCACGCCGATGCCGCGCGCGCTCGCGGTGTCCAGGTCCACGTTCTCCAGCCCGGTGCGGGCCACCGCGACCAGCCGCAGGCCGTCCGCGGCGGCCAGCAGGTCGGGGCCGACCGGGGCGAAGTGCACGCACAGCACCTCAGCCCCCGGCACCGCGGCGAGCAGCTCCGGCGGGGCGGGCACCGCGGCCGCACCGTGCACCTCCATCCGCTGCTGCGCCTCGTGCTGCGTCGCCTTCTCCCCCGACCAGTCGGCCACGGTGACCGGGGTGCCGGGCAGCCGGGCCTCGATCTCCTCGGCGAAGGTGCCGCCCGGGATGAAGCGGTCGCCCGCGACCAGGACGTTCATGCGCGCTCCTCGAGTTCGGTGGTGGTGACCAGCTCCGGGGCCACCGGGTGGTCGGGCAGCTCCGCGGTGCCCTCGGCCAGGCAGGCGCCGGTGCCCCAGGCGACCGCGCGGGCCAGCCGGGCCGCGGCCGGGCCCTCGGCGGCCAGCCAGCCGGCCAGCAGCGCGTCCCCGGCCCCGGCGGTGTTGACCACGGTGACCGGCGGCGGGACCGCGTGCATGGCGGTGCCGTTGGGCCGGACCAGCACCGCGCCCAGCTCGCCGAGGCTGACCAGCGCGGTGCCGGAGAACAGGTTCGCGGCGGCCTCGGCCGCGCTGTCCGGTCCGGTGACCGGCTGCCCGGCCAGTTCGGCCAGCTCCTCGCCGTTGGGCGCGACCAGGTCCGCGCCCGCGCGCACCGCCTCGGCCAGCCCGACGCCCGAGCTGTCCACCGCGACTGCGGCCCCGCCCGCGTGCCCGGCCGCGACCAGCCGGGTGACCAGCCCTGGCGGCGCGCCCGGCGGCAGCGAGCCGCAGATGGCCAGCCAGCGGGCCTGGCTCGTGCGCACCGCTTTCGCCGTGGTGGCAACCAGTTCGTCGACCTCCGCGGCGCTCAGCTCAGGGCCGGGCTCGTTCAGCTTGGTGGTGCCCGAGCGGCCGTCCAGCACGGTGACGTTGCCCCGGATCCGCCCGGCGATGGGCACCGCGGCGAACGGAACCTGCTGTGCGACAAGCAATGCGCGCAGTTCGGCCCCGGCGGCGCCGCCCAGTGGCAGCACCGCGGTGGAGTCGATCCCGTTGGCGCGCAACACCCTGGTCACGTTGACGCCCTTGCCGCTGGCCTCGGTGCGGCTCGCGGTGGCCCGGTGCACCTGGCCCGGCCGCAGCCGTCCGGCCAGCACCAGGGTCCGGTCCAGGCTGGGGTTCGGGGTAACCGTGACGATCATGCGCGCACCACCTCGGGGCCGAGCAGGGAGTACCGGCGGGCCTGCGCCGCGGGCAGGCCGGTGTCGGTGACGATCACGTCGAAGTCGGCGACGTCGGCGAAGCGGCAGAAGCTGTTCACGCCGAACTTGGTGTGGTCGGCGATCAGGATCTTGCGCCCGGCGCGGGCCAGCGCCTTGGACTTGATCGCGGCCACCGCCGGGTCGGGTGTGGTGAGGCCGTGTTCCCTGCTGATCCCGTTGGCGCCCAGGAAGACCACGTCCAGCACCAGGTCGGCGAGCATCCGGGTGGCCCAGTGGTCCACGGTGGCCAGGGTGTTGCCGCGCAGCCGGCCGCCGAGCACCAGCACGGTGGCCGCGGTGCCGGTGGCCAGCGCGGTCGCGGTGGGCAGCGCCGAGGTGACCACGGTGCACCGGCGGTCGGCCGGGAAGGCGTCGGCCAGCGCGCGGCCGGTGGAGCCCTCGTCGAGGTAGACCGACTCGGCGTCGCCGAGCTGGTCCAGCGCGGCCCGCGCGATCCGCTGCTTCTCGGCCAGGCGGCGGTGTTCCCTGGTGGCCAGCTCGATCTCGTAGCCGGCCCGCTCCACCGGCCGCGCGCCGCCGTGCACCCGGTGCAGCAGCCCGTGCTTCTCCAGCAGCGCCAGGTCGCGGCGGATGGTCTCCGGCGCGGTGTCCAGCACGGCCGCGGCCGCGGTGACCTCCACCCGGCCCTCCGCGCGGGCGGCGGCCACCAGCCACCGGCGACGCTGCTCGGCATCCACGATCGGCCACCTCCGTGCCCTTGTTCTAACCCGGCGCGGAACCAGGCCGCCAGCAAGGCACCGATGCTGAATCTGCCCGGTTGTGCCCGCCTCGACAACTCGAAGCCGCAGCACGCCTCAGCCGCGGACGCCCGTTCCGGCCCGCGCGGGCACCCGGCCGGGCAGCAACGCCACCGCCAGCACCGCGCCGAGCAGGGCCGCGGCGGACGCGGTGCCCACCGCGGCGGCCATCCCGTCCAGGAACGCGGCGAAGGCCGCCTCGCCCAGCTCGCCCGCGCCCGCACCGGCCTGCCCGCGCACCGCGAGGGTCGCGCCGAGCGAGTCGGCGGCCTGCGCCCGCAGCGGTTCGGGCAGCAGCCCGGCCGCGCCGCCGAGGGAGCTCCGGTAGCCGACGGAGAGCACCGAGCCGACCACCGCGATGCCCAGCGCCGCGCCGATCTGGCGCACCGCGCTGTTGACCGCGGAACCGGCCGCCACCTGCTCCGGCGGCACCACGCTCATCGCGGCGGCGGTGGCCGGTCCGAGCACGCAGCCGAAGGCCAGCCCGAACACCCCGAACAGCAGCTCCAGCAACCACACCGGCGTGCTCGCCGCCCAGAACGCGCTGCCCGCGAAGAACAGCCCGGAGACCGCCAGCCCGCCGCCGACCACCACGTTCGCGCCGAACCGCCTGCTCAGCGCGGCGCCGCGGGTGGAGCCGAGCACCGTGCCCAGGGCCACCGGCAGGAACAGCAGCCCGGTTTCCAGCGGTGAGTTGCCGCGCAGCAGCTGGAGGTAGAACACCAGCGCGAAGAACCCGCCGGACTGCACGAAGAACCCGATCGCCACCGCACCGGAGCCCGCGGTGAACACCGGGCTGCGGAACAGGCCGAGGTCGACGGCCGGATCACTGGTCCGCCGCTCCGCCAGCACGAACAGCGCCAGCAGCGCCACCGCCCCGCCCAGCGGCAGCAGCACCCCCGCGCCCAGCCAGTCCCCGGCCTCGCCGCCGTGGATGATCGCGTACACCAGCAGCCCGATGCCGCCGATGGACAGCAGCGCGCCGAGCGGGTCCAGCGGCCGCCGCCGCGCCGATCGCGACTCCGGCACCAGCCAGCCGACCAGCGCCAGCCCGGCCAGCACCACCGGCACGTTCACCAGGAACACCGAGCCCCACCAGAAGTGCTCCAGCAGCACCCCGCCGACCACCGGCCCGAGCGCCACCCCCAGCCCCGAGACACCGGAGAAGATCCCGATCGCCCGCGCCCGCTCCTCCGCCGGGAACACCGTGGTCAGGATGGCCAGGCTGGTCGCGGGCACGGCGGCCGCGCCGATCCCCTTGATCGCCCGGAACAGCACCAGCTCACCCGGCGAGGTGGCGAAGGCGCACAGCGCGGAGGCGATACCGAAAGCGAGCAGCCCGAGCAGCAGGATCCGCTTGCGCCCCACCGCGTCGGCCAGCGCGCCGGTGGTGAGCAGCAGCGCGGCGAAGACCAGCGTGTAGGCGTCCACCGCCCATTGCAGCTCGGACTGGGTGGCGCCCAGCTCGGCCTGGATCCGCTGCAACGCGACCTGGAGGATCATGGTGTCCAGCACCGGGATGAGCAGACAGCTGCTCAGCACGGCGAGGATGCCCCAGCGCCGCCGGTGCGTCAGCTCGTCCATGGCTGCCAGTGGGCCAGCGCGCAGGGGACCGCACAAGGCAGCCGCAGGGTTTCTGATATGCCGTTCGGTGGACGCGGAAATGCCGTACGGGGCCTACCGTCGAGGGCCAGGGGAAGTTCTTCAGCCACAGGGGGTTCCACGATCATGTCCGCGTTCACGCGCGCCTGCACACCGGTGCTGGCGCTGTCCTTGTTACTGGTCGCCACACCGGCGAACGCCGCGCCCGCGCCGGAGTCCATCGCCTCGTTCCAGGCCTCCGACGAGCTCGGCGGCCACGAGCTGCACCGCTACGACAACGGCGCGGGCACGGTCGCGGAGAGCGCCTATCCCAAGCCACGCCAGTTCAACGGGGTCAGCGCCGAGTCCCGCATGATCGGCGCCTCACTCGGCGGCCGCCAGGCGCTGTTCCAGGCCGTGGCCGCGAACCCGGACGGCACGCTCACCCTGGGCGTCGGCGCGCCAGGGGCCACCGAGCTGCGGTCCTGGACCCAGCGCTTCGCCGCCGCCGAGACGCCGTTCGACCTCACCCCGGACGGCTACGGCGTGGTCACCACCGAGACGGTCGGCGACACCGAGACCGTGCTGCGCCGCTACCCCGTGGGCCGGGCGGGCAAGGGAGTGGTGCTGGCCCGGCTGCCCGAGGTCAAGCGGTTCCCCGACCGGGCGGAGTTCCAGTACAGCGGCAACTACGACCGGACCACCCACAAGCACGTCAACGTCAGCCTGGGCTACGGCCAGGACCGGCTCTACGCCAGGGGCGAGCAGGGCCCGCTGTGGGCGCGCTACGGCGGCACGTTCGGTCCGATCACCACCCCGGACGGCGCGACCGCGGACCGGATCCTGGTGAGCGCCAGCGGGATCGCCGTGGTGCGCACGCCCAAGGGCTTCTGGCGGATCAGCGCGGGCCGGGTCGAGCCGCTGGCCGCGGAGCACTTCGGCGCGGACCGCGGTGAGCGGGTCTTCGGCGAGAACTTCCACGACAACGAGCACCGCTCGGCGCTGTCGGTGCGGGGCGACAAGATCGCCTACGCGGTGCCGCCGCCCACCCCTCCGGACTTCGAGGCCCTGGTGGTGCTGGACCTGCGCACCGGCACGCACACCAGGTACGTGCTGCCGCCCAACTCGATGACCTTCCCGTTCATCCCGTGGGTGATGGGCTCGGCGGCCTGGTCCTGGCGGGACGACTCGGTCTACCTGATGCGCTACAACCGCTGGCTGTCCCCGCACCAGCCGCGGATGCTCACCGTGCAGTCGCTGAACCTGGCCGACGGCAAGGTCAGCACGCTGTGGCCGCACGACGGCGGCAGCGTGCGGGGCTGGCAGCCGGTGCTGCTCGGCGCGGACGTGCACCCCTGACGGGCCGGGGCTGACCCCGGCCCGCCGGGGACGGGGTCAGCCCGCCTCGCGGGCGCGCAGGTCCTTGCGCAGGATCTTGCCGCTGGCGGACTTGGGGATGACGTCCAGGAACTCCACCACGCGGACCTTCTTGTGCGGGGCCACCTGCCCGGCCACGAACGCCATCACCGCGGCCTCGTCCAGGCCGTCAGCGCCCTGCTGGCGCACCACGAACGCCTTGGGCACCTCCTCGCCCTCGGCGTCGCGCACCCCGATCACCGCGGCGTCCGCGATCTGGGGATGGGTCAGCAGCAGGGCCTCCAGCTCGGCGGGCGGCACCTGGTAGCCCTTGTACTTGATCAGCTCCTTGACCCTGTCCACAATGGACACAACTCCGCGCTCGTCGATCACCGCGACGTCGCCGGTGTGCAGGAAGCCATCCTCATCCAGCGTGGCCCTGGTCGCGTCCTCGTTGTTCAGGTAGCCCTTCATCACGTTGGGCCCCTGGCACCACAGCTCGCCGGGCTGGCCGGGCGCGGCCTCCGCCTCGGTGGCCGGGTCGACGAGCTTGCACACCATGTTCGGCAGGATCAGCCCGACCGTGCCCACGTTGATGTCCGGCCGGTCGCTCGGGATGGCGTGGCTGACCGGGCTCATCTCGGTCATCCCGTAGCCCTGCCGCACCTCCACGCCCAGCCGCTTGGCCACCGCGCCGGCCAGCTCCGCGTCCAGCGGCGCGGCCCCGGAGAACAGCATCTTCATCGCGGACAGGTCGTACTGCTCCACCATCGGGTGCTTGGCCAGCGCGACCGCCACCGGCGGGGCGATGTAGACGTAGCTGGTGCGGTGCTCGGCGATGACCCGGAGGAACTCGGCCAGGTCGAACTTGGGCATGGTCACCACGGTCGCGCCCACCGCGAGCGCGTGGTTCATGGTCACCTGCATGCCGTAGATGTGGAAGAACGGCAGCACCGCGAGCACCCGGTCCTCGGCGGTGATGTGCACGACCTGCTTGAACTGCTCGATGTTGGCCACCAGGTTGCGGTGGGTCAGCATCACGCCCTTGGCCCGGCCGGTGGTGCCGGAGGAGTAGGGCAGCACGGCCAGGTCCTCGGCCGGGTCGATCTGCACCTGGGGCGGGGCCGCCTCGGTGGCCAGCAGCTCGGCCAGCGACGGGTGGCCCGCCAGCCCGTCCAGGAACACCACCTCGGCGATCCCGGCGGCCTCGGCTGCGGCCAGCGCGCGATCGGCGAAGGCGGAGACGGTGACCAGCAGCTTCGCCCCCGCGTCGGTGAGCTGGTGGGCCAGCTCCTCGGCGGTGTAGAGCGCGTTCACCGTGGTGGCCACCGCGCCCGCCCGCAGCACCCCGTGGAAGATCACCGCGTAGTAGGGCGTGTTCGGGCTGAAGATGCCGACCACATCACCCTTGTTGATACCGCGGGCAACAAGCCCGGCAGCCGCCTTGTCGACCAGCGCGGCCAGCTCCCCGTAGCGCAGCACTCGGCCACTCGGACCATCGATCAGCGCAGGCGCCGCAGCCTGTTCCGGGCTCAGCGAGCCGAAGAGCAGCTCGGGCAGCGAGACGTCCGGAATCGCGACATCGGGGTACGGACTGCGAAAAGCCATGGTGTTCCCTCCAACGGCGGACGCCAATCGGGCGATCAATCGTGACTACGCTCACAGCTCCCAGTCAAGTTGTTGTCAACACGGGCCGACCAGACATCATCCCGTTATCCCACCGAGCTAATTACACTCGAATGGAGCAGTGGGCCGGGCTTGTGATTGCCACATCGAATCTGCCAAGTTGACATCACTCTTTCAGATCGGCTCCCACGCACTCCCCGATCTCGAGAGGGTGTCCATCGCGGTTCGTATCCCCCGTCGAACCGCGGCCCGCCCGGACCCGGGGCTCCCCCCGCCCGCAGTGGTCCGACGTAGCGGGAGCTTGTGGACGCGGGGCGGCTCGAGCTCGCGACTCCCCCTCTCTCCCGGGCCGCCCCGCGCGACAACTCTCAGCCCGCCGGTGTCTCGGCGGTCACCGGCTCGACGGGCTTGCGCTTGCGGCGGCGCAGCACCATCAGCAGCAGTGCGCCGAACAGGCCCAGCACCACCAGGAACGGCAGCATCGCGCCGAAGGCCACCAGCAAGGCGTTGACCGTGCTGAGGAAGGCCCGCCAGCCCGCGGCCAGCCCGCTGAGGAAGTCATCCGAGCTGGGTGCGACCGCCTGGCCCTCGCGCACCAGGGTCACCGTGACGGTGGACATCGCGACCTGCTTGGACATCGACTCCAGCCTGCGCTGCAAGGACTCCAGCTCGGCCTGCCGCTTGGTCAGCTCGCCCTCGACCTGGACGATCTCGCTGACCGACCCGGCCCGCTCCAGCAGCGCGCGCACCCGGTCCACGCTGGCCCGCTGCGACTCCAGCCTGCTCTTGGTGTCCACCAGCTGGTCGGTGACGTCCTGGGAGCGCTGCTCGCGCACGATGACCTTGCCGAGGTCGTCCAGGCGGTTGAGCACCTCGTCCAGCTTGTCCGCTGGCACCCGCACGGTGAGCGTGGCCCGCTGCTCGCGGGCGTTCTCCTCGCTGGCGAACCCGCCGGCGGCCTTGGCCTCCTCCTGCGCCTTGCGCACCGCCTCGGCCACCTCGGCCACGCTCAGCTCGATCCGCGCGGTCCTGATCAGCTGCCTGGCCTCCAGCGCGGCCTGCTCCGGCGGGGCCGCGGCCTGACCCTTCTCCGGCTGGACCTTGGCGTCGCCGGAGCCGCCACTGCTAAAGCCCGGCTGCGCCTGGCCCTGCGCGACCTCGGGCGCGACCGCCGCGTTGGTCCGCTCACCAGCGCCTGAGCACCCGGCCACCAGCACCAGGCTGAGCGCGCCGAGGGCGAGCAATGATCGTCCTGCCATGTCGTCCGACCCCCATCGTCGTAAGCGGTACAACGATCGGACGGTGGCTGGGGTGACGGCCGTTGCGCGGCCCCGGTCACGATCAGGACTCGGCGTGCACCGGCCCCTCGTGCGGCGAGGTGACCAGGTGCTTGAACGCCTGCAGGTTGGCCAGCGACTCGCCCCTGGACACCCGCCAGTCCCACTCCCGCTTGATGGCCCCGGCGAAACCCAGCTCCAGCAACGGGTTGAAGTCGCCGTCGGCGGCCTCCAGCACCTGGCCGAGCACCCGGTCCAGCTCATCGGCGGTGACCGCGTGCAGGCCGACCCTGCCCACCAGGTAGATGTCGCCCGCCGGGTCGATGGTGTAGTGCACGCCGTAGAGCTTGGCGTTGCGGCGCAACAGGAACCGGTAGACCTGCTCGTGCCCCTCGTCCGGGCGGCGGCAGACGAATGCCTCCACCAGCAGCGACTGGCGGCCCAGGATCAGCCACAGGTTGGTCTGCAGCTTCTTCACCCCCGGCAGGGTGACGAACCACCGGCCGTCGCCGCGCTTGGCGTACTTCAGTTCTTGACCGTCCAAAGTGGACTCGATCAGCTGGTCCAGGCTCATACCGCGATCTCCAGGGTGGTGCGCAGCTCGGCGGCCGCCTGGTCGTACACCGCGAGCAGCCGCTCGGTGGTGCGGTCCCAGGAGAACGCCGAGGCGTGCGCGGACGCGGCGGTGGCGAACTCCCGCCACCGCGCAGGCTCCAGTGCCAGGTACCCCAATGCGTCCGCCCAGGAACCCGCGCGGCGGTCCGGGACCAGGATTCCGGAGACCCCGTCGGCCACCGCGACCGGCAGCCCGCCGACCGCGGCCGCGGCCACCGGGGTGCCGCAGGCCTGCGCCTCCAGCGCGACCAGGCCGAAGGACTCGGAGTGGCTGGGCACCGCGACCACGTCCGCGGCCCGGTACACCGTGGCCAGCGCCGCGCCCGGCCGCGGCGGCAGGAAGCGCACCAGCTCGGTGATGCCCAGCCGCCCGGCCAGCTCGTGCAGCTCGGCGGGCCGCTCCAGCCCGGTGCCCGAGGGGCCGCCGACGATGAGCACCACCAGCCGGGCGCGCAGCCCGGGATCGCGGCGGACCATCTCGGCGGCGGCGTGCAGCAGCACGTCCGGGGCCTTGAGCGGCTGGATCCGGCCGACGAAGGCCAGCACCACGGCCTCCGGCGCGAGCCCCAGCTCGGTCCTGGCCTGCGCCCGGCCATCGGGGGTGAAGCGTTCGAGGTCCACGCCGGGCGGCACCACGGTCAGCTGCTCGGGCCGGGCGCCGTAGAGCTCGGCCAGGTCGGCCGCCTCGGCCTCGGTGTTCACCACCAGCTTGTCCGCCTCGGCGACCACCCGCTCCTCACCGGCCACCCGCACCGGCGGCTCCGGCGACTCGCCCTCGGCCAGCGTGCGGTGCTTGACCTTGGCCAGGGTGTGCGCGGTGTGCACCAGCGGCACGCCCCACCGGTCCCTGGCCAGCCAGCCGACCTGGCCGGAGAGCCAGTAGTGCGAGGCGACCACGTCGTAGTAGCCGGGCGAGTGGCTGGCCTCGGTGCGCAGCACGCCGGCGTGGAAGGCGCACAGGTGGCCGGGCAGGTCGTTCTTGGCCAGGCCCTGGTAGGGACCGGCGGCGATGTGCCGCACGGTGACGCCGGGGGCCAGCTCGGCGGTGGGCGGCAGGTCGGCGGAGGTGGCCCTGGTGAACACCTCGACCTCGGTGCCGCGCTCGGCCATCCGGGTCGCGGTCTGCGCGATGTAGACGTTCATGCCGCCGGCGTCACCGGTGCCGGGCAGCTCAAGAGGGGAGGTGTGCAGGGACAACACGGCCACTCGGCGCGCCCGGGCAGGGTCTCTGCGGCGTCTCACAACCCCATTTTGCCGTGTTCGGCGTGGCTGCGCGTCAGGAAGTGGGCCAGGTCAACGTCGAAGTCAGCCGGTCGCTCCAGGAACGGGGCGTGCCCGCAGCCCGGGTACCAGCTGGCCGCCGCGCCGGGCACGGTGTCCGCGGCGTAGCGACCGGCCATCGGCAGCACCACCTCGTCGGAGTCGCCGTGCAGCACCAGGGTGGGCACGGTCACCCCGGCCAGCGCCTCGGCGCTGCCGATGTCCCGCTTGAACAGCGCCCTGCGCACCGCGGCCGGGGTGCTCAGCGCCACACCCAGCTGCCGGTCCTGCTCGTCCTGGCTCAGCGGCAGCGCGGTGCCGCGCTCGATGAAGGTGCGCAGCGCGGGACGGGCGATCTCGTCGTCCGGGGAGAGCATCTCGCGCAGCCCCGCGTTCATCACCGGCCCGGTCAGCCCGCCCTGCCGGTCCGGCCCGATCTCGGTGATCGCGCCCAGCAGCACGATCCCGGCCAGCGCGGCGTCCCCGTGCACCCGCAGGTAGTCCGCGATCACCAGCCCGCCGTAGGACCAGCCGAGCACCACGGCGGGGCCATTGGCCTCGGCCAGCACCGCGGCCAGGTCACCGGCCCAGACCTCCGGGTCGTCGTAGCCGTTCTCCGGGACCTCGGAGTCGCCGTGCCCGCGCAGGTCCGGCGCGAGCAGCCGGTACCGCTCGGTCAGGCCGGGGTCGGCGAGCAGCCGCCGCCAGACCGCGGCGCTCTGCGCCCAGCCGTGCAGCAGCACCAGCGCGGGCGCGCCCAGCGGGCCGGCGGTGCGCAGCGCGAGGCGCGCACCGCCGTGGCCGGTGACCGTGGTGCTCACTTGAGCGCCGACTTCGACAGCCAGGTCGGCCAGTCGATCCGCCAGTCGTAGGTGTCCGACACCGCGCCCTTGGTGGCCGCCGAACCGGAGATGATCACCGGGTCGCCGATCATCGCCTGGTCGAAGTACTTCTTGGCGTCCGCCTCGAGCAGGTTGATGCAGCCGTGCGAGGTGTTCCGCTTGCCGATGTTGCCCGCGTTGTCGTTGTTCTCGTGGATGAACTCACCGCTGTTGGCGATGCGCACGGCCCACTTCTTGACCACGTCGTACTTGTACTTCTCGTTGACCATGCGCTCGGTGGCGTTGCGCTCGGAGACCATGTAGATCCCGTTCGCGGTGCGCAGGTCCGGCTTGCTCTCATCGCCCAGGCTGGCCGGCAGGTTCATGATCTCCTTGCCGTCCTGCTTGACGATCATGCGGTGGGTGCGCACGTCCGCCTCGACCACCTGCGCGCGGCCGATGGTGAACTTGGTGCTCAGGTTGGCCCGGCCGAAGACGTTCTTGCCGTAGGGCACCGCGAACAGGTCCGCGGTCACCTTGACCTTGGTGTTGGCCGGCCAGAACTCCTTGGGCCGGTAGTGCACTTCCTTGGGGTTCAGCCAGGCCCACGCGCCCTCGACCGGCACCGAGGTCTCCACCTTCAGCGCCTTCTCCACCGCGGCCCGGTCCTGCGGGGCCTCGTCGAACTCGACCTTGATCGGCATCGCGATGCCGACGGTGGCGTTGTCCACCGGGTTGATCGTGGCCCGCAGCAGCTTGCCTGCCGTCTGGGTGGCGAAACTGCCCTTGATCTCGACCTTCTTGCCGTCGGTCCCGGTGGCCGAGCCGCCGACGGTGTAGCTCTTGCCGAACTCCAGCACCTTGTCCGGGGCCCAGGTCTTCTTGTCCTCGCTGAGCTTGCCGGGGACGTTCTTGCCGTCCGCGCTCAGCTTCACCTCATCGAGCGTGCCCTCGGCCACCGACACCTTCACCGGCGCCCTCGGGCTGACGTCCTTGGCGCCCTCACCGGGCTCCACACTCACCTTGGCGACCGGTGGCGCATCCGGCTTGGCCGGGTCCCCGCCGTCGCCGCCCGCGCCGCCGGTACAGGCGGAAAGCAGCAGCGCACCGGCAGTGAGCAACCCCGCGAAACCGAGCAGGGACCGTCCCCGTCCCCGTCGTTCACCAACCACAGTCGACCTCCAACACTCCGGCACCCCGTCAAGGGTGCCCCCATCTCCAGGACGCCCTACGCCCATGCCGGGGTGCCCTGGATGGATGTGTCACTTCTCACAAGGGGGTTGCGAGTGAACGAAATTATCCGGACGGGCCGTTCTAGGCCAGCACCACGTCCAGCTCGTCCAGCACCCGGTTGATCGGGTTGGCGAAACCGCTGCCGCCGCCCAGGGTGCCCGCGCAGTGCAGGCCCACGACCTGGTTGTCCGCGTCCACCAGCACCGCCCCGGAGTCGCCCCGGTCGCCGAAGACGCCCTCGGCCGCGGTCACCCGGATCTGGTCGCGCAGGCGGCGGTGGCCGAGGCTGTCGCCGTAGTCCAGGCACAGCGTGACGTCGGTGGAGACCACCACGCCCTGGGTGAGCCCGGTGGTCCGGCCACGCTTGCGCACCTGGCTGCCCAGCAGCGCCTGCCCGCAGCCGCCCGGCCTGCCCAGCTGAGCGATCTCCCGCCGCCACGGCCGGTCGGTGGCCAGCGCGATCAGCGCCGCGTCCACCGAGCCGGACAGCGCCGAGCTGGCCAGGCTGCCCACCACGTCGGCAGGGCAGCGGCCGCCGTCCACCCTGGACGGGTGGGTCATCCGGTCGCCCACCGCCCAGGCGTCGTCCACGCAGGCGATGTGGAAGTTGGTCAGCCCGAACACCCGCCGCCGGTCGTCCCTGGCCGCCACCAGCAGGCCGAGGGTGCCCACGGTGACGTACTCACCGGCCTCCGGGGCCTGCGGCGGCACCATCTGGATGGACCGGCAAGGGCCGACGCTGATCCCGCCGACCAGCGGCGCGTAGGACTCCCCGGTGCGCTCCGGGGCGGCGTCGGCGCGCAGCAGCGCGGGGTGCAGCAGGACGTCCTCCTCGATGACGTCCACCGGCACCCCGTCGATCCGCTCGGGCAGCAGCTGTCCGTGCGCCACCGCGATGGCGGGCCGCTTGGCCCGCACCGACACCACGATGGCCGGCCGGCCGGTGCGCACACCGTTGGTGGTCTGCGCACCGATGTCCACCGCGACGACGCCGGGCAGGTCGAGCAGGGTGTCCTCGTGCCGTCGCTTCACCGGCCGGATCGCTGCCCTGCGCCTGTCCTCCGCGCTGGTCATGCGCACTCCTCGATCCGGCGATAGGTCGTGTCCCATGGCTCTCGCACGCGAGCGCCGGGCCCAGCCCGTTCCTAGCGGCACCGCCGGAACGACCAAGTACGCCCAGTACGAGGCCGTCCAGGCGGCACCGCCAGGAACGACCTGGACTCCGGCGCTCACGCACGAGAGCCATGGGACGCGACCTACACCGTCTATGTAACCCCCGGGTGAGGAACCCGTCACTTGGCGTCACTCGTTTGGCCGGTTGCCCCGCTTCAGAGCGAGCAGCCCACGAACACCGGTTCCGGGTGCAGTTCGACCTCGAAGGCCGCGCGCACGCCGTCGCGCACCTCGCGGGCCAGGGTGAGCAGGTCTTCGGTATCGGCCTTGCCGCGGTTGGTCAGGGCCAGGGTGTGCTTGTGCGAGAGCGAGACCCGGCCGTCGGCGGCCTCGTGCCCGCGCAGGAACCCGGCCCGCTCGATCAGCCAGGCCGCGGACAGCTTCACCTTGCCCGCGCCGCCCGGGTACTGCGGCACCTTGACCTCGGGGCCGAGCCGGGCGTGGATCAGCGAGAGCACCCTGGGCAGGTCGGCCTCGGCCACGATCGGGTTGGTGAAGAAGGACCCGGCGCTCCAGGTGTCGTGGTCGTCCGGGTCGAGCACCATGCCCTTGCCGGTGCGCAGCGCGAGCACCGCCTCCCGCACCAGCGCGGCGGGCACCCTGGCGCCCAGCTCCACGCCCAGGGTGTTGGCCAGCTCGGCGTAGCGGACCGGGGCGGACTGGCCGCCGGTGCGCAGCGCGAAGGAGACCCGCAGCACCACCGCGTCGTCGGTGCCCTTGAGCACGCTGGTCCGGTAGCCCAGGCCCAGCTCGGCGGTGCTGACCTGGCGCACCTGGCCGCTGCGCCGGTCCAGCAGGTCCACCGAGAGCAGCAGGTCGGCCACCTCGACGCCGTAGGCGCCCACGTTCTGCACCGGGGTCGCGCCGACCAGGCCGGGGATGCCGGAGAGGGCCTCCAGGCCGCCGAGGTCGTTGGCCACCGCGTCGGCGACCACGTCGTCCCAGTTCTCGCCGGCCTCCACGGTCAGCCGGACCAGGCCGTCGCCGAGCGGGTCGTGGCCGCGGCCCCTGGTGGCGATGCGCACCACGGTGCCGTCGAAGCCCTCGTCGCCGATGACCAGGTTGGACCCGCCGCCCAGCACGAGCAGGGGTTCACCTGCCTGGTCGGCGGCGCGTACGGCTTCGATGACCTCGGTGGACTTCGCTGCTTCCAGGAACACCGAGGCCGGGCCGCCAAGGCGCAGGGTGGTGTAGCCAGCCAACGGCACGGGTGTGGTCACGACGTTCAACGGTAGCGTGACACCCCGTGGCAACCAGCACCGAGACCTCGCACGGCTACTCCTTCCCCGCCGCACGGGTGGCCGCGACCATGGTCGACGAGACCTACCTGCGGGACCGGCTGGCCGCGGTGGGCGGCACCAAGGCCGAGCTGCTCTCCCTCGATGTCAGCGGCGCGGAGACCGTGCTCAAGCTGCGCCAAGGCATCCCGGCGGACAAGCTGCCCGCCCTCGTGCGCACGCTGGTCTCCGGCGACCTGGTGATCGAGCGGGCAGAGACCTGGCGGTCCACCGGCGAGGGCGCGACCGCAGTGGTGAACGCCACCGTGCCCGGCGCGCCGGCGACCATCGGCTGCTCGATCGCGGTCGGCCCGGACGGCGCGGGCTGCCGGGTGCGCGCGAAGCTCACCGTGTCGGTCTCGCTGCCCTTCGTCGGCGGCAAGGTGGAGAAGGCGATCATCCAGCAGATCCAGCGGCTGCTGACCACCGAGCACGAGTTCACCGAGCGCTGGCTGCGCGAACACCCGTGAACCAGGTCCGCAAGCGCGCGCCCCGCTACGCCGCGGGCCGGGCCAGGGCGCTCGGCCTGCCCACCAGGGGCACCACCAACCCGAACCGGCTGCGCAAGGTGGACCGCTGGATCGCCGCCACCCCGCTCACCGCGGACGTGCTGCGCGCCGCGCCGGACCCGCTGGTGGTCGACCTGGGCTACGGCTCCTCGCCGATCACCACGGTGGAGCTGGCCGACCGGCTGGCCGGGCTGCGGCCGGACCTGCGAGTGCTGGGCCTGGAGATCGACCAGGAGCGGGTGGAGGCGGCCAAACCGGCCGAGCGGCCGGGCCTGGAGTTCCGCCGCGGCGGGTTCGAGCTGGCCGGACGGCGGCCCGCGCTGGTGCGCGCGTTCAACGTGCTGCGCCAGTACGAGGAGGACGCGGCCGAGGAGGCCTGGGCGACCATGCAGGCCCGGCTGGCCCCCGGCGGGCTGCTGGTGGAGGGCACCTGCGACGAGATCGGCCGCCGCTGCTGCTGGGTCACCCTGGACGCCGGCGGCCCGCTGACCTTCACCCTGGCCTGCCTGCCCTCGGACCTGGAGCAACCCTCCGACCTGGCCGAGCGGCTGCCCAAGTCGCTGATCCACCACAACGTGCCCGGCGAGCGGGTGCACGCCCTGCTGGCCGAGCTGGACGCCTGCTGGGCCACCGCGGCCCCGTTCGCGCCGTACGGGCCAAGGGCTCGCTGGGTGGAGGCGGTGCGGCTGCTCGCCGCGCGGGACTGGCCGGTGCTGGACCGCCGGAACCGGTGGCGGCTGGGCGAGGTCACGCTTAATGCGGACGCGGTCTACGGCCCGCGTCCGTAGGCTCGGTGACGTGCAGCACAACGACTTCATCGAGCAGATCAGGGTTCATTCCGAGGCGATGCGGGCGGCCGCGCTGAAAGCCGGTCCCGAGGCGCGGGTCCCCACCTGTCCGAAGTGGGAGGTGCGGGAGCTGGTCTCGCACCTGGCCAGGGTGCAGTGCTGGGCTGGGGACAACCTGGCCGCGGGCATCCGCGACGCGCGGCCGGAGTTCCCGCCCGCGCCCGAGGACTGGGCCGAGCTGCACGCCTGGTGGCTGGCCAAGCAGGAGCGGCTGACCGGCCTGCTCGCGGAGAAGGGCACGGACACCCCGGCGTGGACCTTCGGGTACGAGGTGGCCGAGCCCGGCGCGTTCTGGGCCCGGCGGCAGGCGCACGAGGTGGCCATCCACCGGCTGGACGCCGAGCACGCGCTGTTCGAGGTCGCCGGCGGCACCGACCCCGGCAAGGAGCTGAGGTTCGACCCGGCCTTCGCCGGTGACGGCATCGAGGAAGCCCTGTGGATGGCCCTGGTCTTCCGCAAGCACGCCGAACGCACCGAGGAGGGCACGGTCCTGTTCCACGCCGCCGACGCGGGCGTGGCCCTGGTGCTCACGCTGACCCCTGGACAGCCCGCCGAGCTGGGCCCGGTGCGCGGCACCGGCACGGACACCGACGCGGTGGTCGCGGGCACCGCGGACGCGATCTACCGGTACCTGTGGAACCGGCCGAACAACGCCGTGGTGACCGGGAAGTCTGAGTTGCTGGACCGGATCGGCACCCCCTGACCAGGTGAAGCCGTTCGCACGGGGCAGACTGACCAGCCATGTCCGCACGTGAACGACGCTACGTGATCACCCTCGGCTGCCCGGACCGCACCGGCATCGTGGCCCGGATCTCCACCTTCCTCGCCGAGCAGGGCGGCTGGATCGTGGAGGCGGCCTACCACACCGACACCGACACCAACTGGTTCTTCACCCGCCAGGAGGTGCGCGCGGACTCGCTGCCCTACGACGCGACCGAGCTGCGGCGCCGGTTCAGCTCGGTGGCCAGGGAGCTCGGCGTGCGCAGCGACTGGCGGGTCACCGACACCGGGGAGAAGCGGCGGGTGGTTATCCTGGTGTCCAAGGCAGGGCACTGCCTGTACGACATCCTGGGCCGGGTGGCCTCCGGCGAGCTGGACGTGGACGTGCGCGCGGTGATCGGCAACCACGCGGACCTGGCCGGCATCACCAGGGCGCACGGCATCCCGTTCCACCACGTGCCGTTCCCGGTGGCCGGCAAGGACCCCGAGGGCAAGACGGCGGCGTTCGCGCAGATCCGGCAGCTGGTGGACTCCCAGCGCCCGGACGCGGTGGTGCTGGCCCGGTTCATGCAGGTGCTGCCGCACGAGCTGTGCGCGGCCTGGTCCGGCAAGGCGCTCAACATCCACCACAGCTTCCTGCCCTCGTTCATGGGCGCCCGCCCGTACCACCAGGCCTACGCGCGCGGCGTGAAGCTGGTCGGCGCGACCTGCCACTACGTCACCGCGGAGCTGGACGCCGGGCCGATCATCGAGCAGGAGGTGGGCCGGGTGGACCACACCGATTCGGTGGCCGACATGGTGCGCAAGGGCACCGACATCGAGAAGGTGGTGCTGGCCAGGGGTCTGCGCTGGCACGTGGAGGACCGGGTGCTGGTGCACGGCAACAGAACTGTCGTTTTCCACTAGCGGAGAGCTCCCGGCCCTACCCTGGGCGGCGTGCGGATCGAGATCGGTGAGCTGGACGCGCTGCGGGAGCACCGGGCAGCCGGGCGGGACCTGCGGCACACGGTGCTGGTCGGGCTGGACCTGACCGGCCAGCAGGAGAACGAGCTGCTGCGCACCAGCCTGGACGGCGCGCTGCTGCTGGGCTGCCGCCTGATGCCGACGGCCAGGGACCGCGCCGAGGCCAGCGGCGCGCTGGTGTTCCCGGACATCCCGGAGTTGCCCTACCGCGCCTACCGCTCCGCGCTGTACACGGTGGCCGAGCTGTTCGAGGGCCTGGACCCGCGCCGCCCGGAGACCTACCGGGACACCCCGGACGCCAGGGTCTACCGGCACAGCCGTTCGATCGGCGGCAGCACCGGCAACCACCCGGACCCGCTGCACGCACTGGCCGAACGCCTGCACGACCACGCCATCACCGAGGCGCTGGAAGACCTGCTGGCCGCCTGCGCGGTGCAGGGCAGGGCCAACCCAGTCGCGGTGATGGGCGGCCACGCCTTCCGCCGGGACAGCCCCGAGTACCGCCAGGCCGCCGAACTGGGCCGCGCCATCGGCCGCAGCCCCGCCGGTTTCACCGTCCTCACCGGCGGCGGCCCCGGCGCCATGGAAGCCGTCCCCCTCGGCGTCCGACTGTCCACAGTGGACGACGACCAGCTCGCCAAAGCCTTGTCGGAACTGGCCGCCGCCCCGGCCTTCCACGCCGCGGATTCGTCCACAGTGGACGATGCGACGATCGGCCGCTGGGTGCAGGCCGGCCTGTCCCTCGACCTGCCGGAACCGCAGGCGCTGCCCCGCACCATCGGCATCCCGACCTGGTTCTACGGCCACGAACCACCCAACCCGCTGTGCGAGCTGCACGCCAAGTACTTCGCCAACTCCGTCCGCGAGGACGGCCTGCTCACCGTCGCCACCGGCGGCGTGCTCTACACCCCGGGCCGCGCGGGCACCGTCCAGGAGATCTTCCAGGACCTCACCCAGAACTACTACGAGAGCGTCGGCCCCGCCGCGCCCATGGTGTTCCTGGGCAAGCGGTTCTGGACCGAGGAACTGCCAGTGGCCGACCTGGTGCACCGGCTGACCAGCGGCAGGCCGGCGGAGCGCTGGATCCTGGTCACCGACGACCCGGGCGAGGCGGTCGCGCTGCTGGAGGACTACGCGGGCACCGGCTGAGTCGTTTCGGTCGAGTCACGATACGGCCAACCGGCCTGACATCGCGCGCTCCCGCACGACGGACGGGACACCCCAGCCGAATCGAGGGACCCCGTGAAGCTCGCCGCCGCCTGCCTGCACCACGACCACAACCACCACACCGCCAGCGCCAAGCAGCACTACGGCCCCGAAAGCAGTCCGCACGCTCGTCTACCGGATGGCCAGCGACGTCGGCTGGGATCGGACCTACTGAGCCAACCCCGGCAACACTTCCGCGTTCGGCAGCTTCGCCAGCAGCGACCCCGGCACCAGCAGCTTGCTGTGCCGCACCCCGCTGCCGATCACCAGTTCCGGCGCCTCCGCCACCTCCGGCGCGAGCAGGATCGGCCAGTCCGCGGGCAGGCCGATCGGCGTGATCCCGCCATAGGCCATGCCGGTGCGGGTGACTGCCTCGTCCATCGGGGCGAAGCTGGCCTTGCGGGCGTCCAGGCGTTTGCGGACCACGCCGTTGACGTCGGCCCGGGTGGTGGCCAGGACCAGGCAGGCGGCGTAGCGGGTGACCTCGCCGCGGCGGCCGGCCACCACCACGCAGTTGGCCGAAGCGGCCAGTGGGGAGCCGTACTTGGCGCAGAAGGCTGCCGTGTCGGCCAGGTCGGGGTTGATCTCGGCCACGCCGCAGCGCTCGGCCGCCAGGGTGCGGAGCATGGTGGCCACCGGGGCGGCCAGCAGGTCGAGGCGCTCTTGGGCGGGGTGGACGGTGAGGGTGCCCGCGATGGTCCAGCCGGTCATGTCCGGCAGGCTAGCCGAGGCCGAACTCCTTGAGCGCGGCCTGGTTGAAGGCAGGCAGGTCCTTCGGGGTGCGGCTGGTGATCAGCCGCCATTCGCGGTGGTCGCAGACCTGGACCTCCCGGTCGACCCACTCGCCGCCCGCGTTGCGGATGTCGGTGGCCAGGCTGGGGAAGGAGGTCAGCACCCGGCCGTTGACCAGCTCGGCCTCGACCAGCAGCCACGGGGCGTGGCAGATCGCCGCGATGGGCTTGCCCGCGGCGGCGATGGCCTGGACGAACCGGACGGCGTCCTCGTCCATCCGCAGCTCGTCGGCGTTGGCCACCCCGCCGGGCAGCACCACGCCCGCGTAGTCGGCCGGGTTGGCGTCGCTGAGCGCTACGTCCACGGTGAACTCGTCGGCCGGGTCCAGGTGGTGGTAGGCCCGGACCGTACCCAGCTTGGTGGACAGCAGCCGCGGCACGCCGCCCGCCTCCTCGACGGCGGCCCAGGGGTCGGTCAGTTCGGCCTGTTCGATGCCCTCGCTCGCGACGAGGAACGCGATGCGCTTGTCCATGCCCAGGGGCCTACCCGGTGCCGCCGGGGTTACACCGCCCAGTCGGCCAGCAGGGCGCGCAGTTCGCGGCGGTGGGTGACCAGCGGGATGAGCGCGGGCAGCACCGCCAGCCGGGCGGCCGGGAAGGCGGCGGCCACCGACTTGGCCACGTGCTCGGGGTGCAGCGGGTCGCCGGTGGGCGAGACCACCAGCACCTTGGCGGTCACCTCGGCCAGCGCGGCCACGTCGGCCACCGGAACCTGGGGCGGCAGCTGGCGCAGCGCCGGGCGCAGGCGCAGCACCGCGGCCACCCGCTTGTCCACGTAGTCGGCGAGGTGCTGGCCGGGCGGCAGGTCCGCGGCCACCACCGCGTGCAGCAAGCCGCTGTCGCCGGTGGCCAGGGCGTGCTCGGTGGCCTCGCACAGCCGGGTCAGCGGGTCGGCGGCCTCGGCCGTGCGGGGTTCGTCGAGCACCGCGGGCAGCAGCAGGGCGAGCCGCTCGAAGCGGGCCGGGTGGCCTGCGGCGATGTGCAGCAGGGCGCTGGCGCCGAGCGAGGTGCCGATCGCGGCGGTGGCGCCGACCTCGTCGGCCACCGCGAGCACGTCGGCGGCGATGGTGTCGTAGCGGAAGTAGCCGGGCGGGGCGTCCGGGGACTCGCCGTGGCTGGGCAGGGTGAGCACCACCCTGGTGCCGGGCAGGCCGGTCGCGGGCAGCCGCGCCTCACCCGGTGTGGCGCCCAGTCCGGGAACCACCAGGGTGACCGGGCCGCCGGTGCCGTGCGCGCTCCAGCGCACGCCGTTGGCCTCGGCCGTGGCCAGTGGCGAGCTCACCACCGGGGGCCGCGCTGGGCCTCGATCACCTTCGGTCGCACGTCCACCAGGTAGACCAGGACCGCGACCAGTCCGGCCATCCAGAACAGCGAGCCCGGCCCGCCGAAGACGAACAGCGCCAGCGCGGCGGTGCCCCCGCCGGTGATGCCGAGCCAGGCCGGCTTGCTGAGCTTGTCCGCCGCGGTGAAGGCGTCCGCGCGCTGAATGAGGGCGTGCACGAACGCGAACAGACCGACCGGGATGGCGGCGAAGTAGATGATTTTCATGATCAGGATGGCTGGTTCGAGCACACCACCAGGGTACGGCGAAGCACCGCCGGGGCGGAGCCACCTGGAGACGAAAACCACCGCCGGCCAGTTCGGGGCTGGTCGGCGGTGGCAGCTTCGGCGAGATCCAGCCTGGTCAGCTGGTGGTCTTGCGGGCACCGGTGGTGGTGCCACCGGTGGTCTTGCGAGCACCGGTGCTGGTCTTGGCGGCCGGCTTGCGGGCGGTGGCGGCCTTGGTGGCGGCGGCCACGTCCGCGCCGGCCTCCTCGACCTTGACCGCGACGTCCTCGATCTTCTCCGCGACCTTCTCGGCGGCCTCGGCGGTCTTCTCGCCGGCGGCGCGGGTCCGGCGGGTGACCTTGCCGAGCACGTCGTCGGCCAGCTCGCGAACCTCGGCCGCGGCCTCCTCGACCCGGTGCTGGGCGGTCTGCACCTGCGGGTTGGCGCGCAGCTTGTCCAGGGTGGCCTCGCCGCGCTCGGCCAGGTAGCCGTAGAGCTGCTGGACGGCCTGGGTGTAGGCGTCCACGATCTTGCGGAACTCGGCCGGGTCCAGCTTGCTGCGCAGCTCGCCCAGGTCGGCGGGCAGGTCGTTCACGGCGGTGGTGGCCTTCTCGGCGCGCTCGCCGACGGTCTCGCGGGCCTTGGTCAGCGCGTCCACCACGGCCTTGGCGGCCAGGTCACCGGCGCCGAGGGCGGCCAGCAGCGGGGTGCGGGCCTGCTCGATGGCGGCGTTGAACACGGTGGCGGCCTGCTCGGTGGCCTTGCGGACGTCTTCAGCGGTGGGCAGTGCGGGCATTACTGGATCACTCCTCGGTGGGTGAATCGGCTGGCGGGGTCGCGGCGGCGTTCTCCCGCCGGAACGACTCGTAGACGTCGAGCAGCACCTGCTTCTGCCGCTCGTTCAGGTCTGGGTCGGCGAGCACGGCGTCGATGACGGGCCCGCCAGGGCGCTCCTGCAGGATTCCGGCCTGGACGTAGAGCGCCTCGGCGGAGATCCGCAGCCCCTTGGCGATCTGCTGCAGGATCTCGGCGCTCGGCTTGCGCAGCCCGCGCTCGATCTGGCTGAGGTACGGGTTGGACACACCGGCGAGCTTGGCCAGCTGGCGCAACGAGATCTGCGCGGTCGCCCGCTGGGTGCGGATGTAGTCACCGATATCACGGCCGAGATCAGCGACCACCTGGTTGACCGACTTGCTGTGGTCTTCCGTCATGGGGTCACCTCCTCTCGCCTGTCTCCGACCGTACGCAAGAGTGCTAGCTCCTGCAAGCGCTCTGCTAACAGATCCGCGGTGGGCTCGCACACACCCGATCGGGCCAGCGCCTACCGTGGTCCGGTGCGCGTCCTACTGCTCATCTCCGCCGGTGGCGTGCTCGGCGCGCTGGCCAGGCATGCCGTCGGCACGGCCTTCCCAGGCCCGTGGCCGACGGTCGGCGTGAACCTGCTCGGCTGCTTGCTGATCGGCCTGCTGATCAGCCGCACCGGCCCGGAGTCGACCTTGCGCCCGTTCCTCGGCACCGGGGTGCTGGGCGGGTTCACCACCTTCTCCGCCTACGCCGTGGACGTGGTCCGGCTGACCAACGAGGGCCGCGCCGCCGAGGCCGCCGCCTACCTCGCGGTCACCCTGCTCGGCGCGCTCGCCGCGGTCTGGGCCGGCCGAGCGCTCGGCGCGGCGCGGTGAACGCGCTGCTGGTGGCGCTGGGCGCGGCCGTGGGCGCACCGCTGCGCTACCTGGTCACCGAGTGGGCGCGGCGGCGCTTCCCCGGCCTGCCCTGGGGCACCTTCGCGGTGAACACCGCGGGCTCCCTGCTGCTCGGCCTGCTCGCCGGGGCCGCGGTGGCCAGCCCGGCGATGGCGCTGCTGGGCACCGGCTTCTGCGGCGCGCTGACCACCTACTCCACCTTCGCGCTGGAGACCAGCCAGCTGCCCAAGGGCAAGGCCGCGCTCAACGCGGCGGGCAGCGTGGTCGCCGGAGTTCTGGCCGCCGCCACCGGCTTCCTGCTCGGTACCCTGGGCTGGTGATCTGCCCGAAGTGCCAGGACATCATGCAGACCGTGGACCGCACCGGTGTGCACATCGACGTCTGCCAGGACTGCAAGGGCATCTTCCTGGACCGCGGTGAGCTGGAACGCCTGGTCGACGCGGCGCTGATCTACCGCCAGGCCGCCGAGGCCCGCGAACGCGAGGCGGCCGCCACCGCGAGCACCGGCGCCAACCCGGTCACCAGCGAGCAACCGGTATCCGCCCAGCCGCCGCCCTACCAGCCGGAACCCGGCTACGCCCCGCCGCCACCGGCCTACCAGCAGCCGGGCTACCCCGCGCCGCCGATGCCGCCGGGCTACGGCCAGCCCGCGCCCTACGGCCACGACCCGTACGCGCACGACCCGTACCACCGGCGACGCAAGAAGAAGGACATCCTCTCCGAGCTGTTCGACCTGTAGCGCCTGCTCAGACCAGCTCGTCGGCGATCTTGGCGATCAGCGCCACCGAGTCCTTCTGGCTCATCGCGGCCATGGTCAGGTGGTCCATGGCCAGCTTGTACCGGCGCACGTCGGCCGCCTTCTTCATGCCCTGCCAGCCGGCCGAGTTCTCCAGGAACACCACCGGCGGGTCCACCGGGTCCGGGAACTCCAGCAGCGCGACGTTGTCCCCGATCAGCGGGTGCGCGCCGGCCGCGTTGGGCAGCACCTGCACGGTCACGTTGGCCCGGTAGGCCAGGTGCAACAGGTGCCGCAGCTGCTGGCGCATGGCATCGGCGGGCACCACCAACCTGCGCAGCGCGGACTCCTCCACCACCGCCCACAGGGTGAGCGGGTTGATCCCGGTCAGCCGCTCCTGCCTGGCCAGCCGCAGCGCCAGGCTGCTCTCCACGTCGGTGCGCTCCACCGGGGACCAGGCGTTGAGCAGCTCGTAGGCGTACTCCTTGGTCTGCAACAGACCCGGGACCAGGCCGCTGCTGAAGGTGCGCAGCGAGCTGGCCGCGGCCTCCAGGCCGAGGAAGGTGTCGAAGCCGGGCGGCACCGCGCCGGTGCCGTAGGACTGCCACCAGCCCTTCTGCTTGGAGTCCTTGGCCAGGCCCAGCAGGATCTCGATCTTGTCGTCGGCCGCGCCGTAGAGCTCGGCCATGGCCCGGACCTCCAGGGTCCGCACCGGCACCCGGCCCGTCTCGATCTTGGAAATCTTGCCCTGGGAGCAGTCCAGCGCCTCGGCGACCTGGACGTGGGTGAGCCCCGCTGCCTCGCGGAGCTGTCGTAGTTCGGTGCCGAGTCGGCGGCGCCCCACGGTCGGGCTTTGCACCTGGGCCACGCGTTCGCTCCCCTGTTCGGCTCTACTGCTCGCGGCAGTGTCGCGCGATCGGGGACCAACCCTCAACAGGGCTCACCGTAGGTCACGAAAACGACCCGCATTCGGCCCATCGCCGCAGCGAATATTCTCATCTAGCGTCAAGACCGGCCGGGCGGTGCGCGCGCCCGCACCGCCCGGCCGCCTGGAATATGTGTCGCTCAGAAGCGCCAGTCCACACTGCCGAGCAAGCTGCCGCCGCTGGCCAGCACGCAGAACCGGATGATCCGGCCGAGCAGCGCGGCGGGCAGCAGCACCCGCAGCGGCAGCCGGCCTGCCCCGGCCACCACGACCAGGATCGTGTACGGCGGGATGCCCACCGAGGCGCTGAGCAGCACCACGAAGAGGCTCCACCACGGCCGGTGCGCGCAGGTGTCCTGGAAGTGCCGGAACCAGGTGGCGAACCGGCCTTTGGAGGTGCCCAGCCTGCGGGTCACCCAGGGCATGTTGATCACTCCGCGCGCGGCGTAGTAGTGCACCATCTTGCCCAGCACATGCCCTGCGCCGGTCACCACACCGGCCGCGAGCCAGTGCAGGTCCGGCCGGGCCGCGGACAGCCCGACCAGGTACAGCTCGACGCTGAAGACCGGCAGGATGCCACTGCCGACCGCCGCGCCGAACAGGCTCAGCAGCGGCCAGCTCACTCGAAGCGCAGGCCGCTCGGGCGGACCGCGGAACGCAGGGCCGGCAGGGTGGACAGGGTCACCAGCACGATCAGCGCGGCGCCCGCGCCCAGAATCATCGCCACGTCTCCCCAGTTCACCACAAGCTCGAGCAGGATCGAACCGCTGCTGGTCATGACGCCCAGCACCAGCACGGCCAGGCCGATGCCGATCGGGGGCGCCAGCGCCAGGCCGATCGCGGTGGGCACCGCGTTCTGCCACAGCGTCGCCCAGCCCAGGGTACGGCGTGGCACGCCGCTGGCGGCCAGCACCGAGTACTGCCGCCTGCGCTCCTGCAGCTGGTCCACCGCGGCCACCACCAGGCTCAGCAGCGCCAGCAGCACCACCACCGCGGTGCCGGCCAGCACCCCGCCGCGCACGCTGTCGAACGCGGCCACCTCCCGCGTGGGCGTGTCGTAGGCGCGCACGGACAGGTCCACCCGGCCGGTGGCGGCCAGCACCCGGTCCTGCAGGTCGGGCTCTGGCGGGCCCTTCACCCAGATGTAGTTGGCCTGCGCCGCGTCCAGCCGGGGGTCGGTGCCGGTGGCCACCAGCACGGAACCCAGGTTGCCCAGCCAGGGGCTGCCGGTGCGGACCTGCTGCACCGGCGGCACGGTCCAGTTGAAGGGCCGGTCGGCGCCGGAGGGGCGCAGCCGCACCACCTGTCCCTGCTGGAACTCCGGCCGCCAGCTGCTCACCTGGTAGAGCCTGCCCGGCTGGCAGCCGGCCACCCCGAACAGCTGCTGGATGGTCGGGCAGTCCGCGACCTGGAGGGTGCGGTTGTCCTCGGCGTAGAGCGAGCGCAGCGCCCCGGCGTGCACCACGCCCGGCACCCGGCCCGCCGCGTCCAGCACCCGCGCCTCGTCGGTCCGGTTGTCCGGCCCGCCGCCGGTGACCAGCATGACCTCGCCGGAGCGGCTGCCGCGGTAGCCCTCCGCGCTGACCTCGGTGTGCGCGATGGTGCTCAGCAGCACCTGCAACGCGATCGCGCCGATCAGCACGGTGACCACGCCGGCCACCACCCGGGTGGTGGCGTACTCGAAGCGCAGCCGCCGCACCGCGAGCAGCGCGGGCACCCACCGCGGCCGCCAGCGGTCGGCCAGCCGCTCCACCAGCCAGGGCAGCACCGCGGCGGCGCCGGCCAGCACCAGCGCGATGCCCGTGGAGAGCAGCGTGCCGCGCCAGTCGTCCTCGCGGGCATAGCGCCGTAGCGGGATGTTGGCCGCGAGCACCAGCACGCCGAGCCCGGCCAGGGCCAGCCGCCAGCGCAGCCTGCGCGGCGGCGGATCGGCCTTGCGGACCACGCCCAGCGGCCCGATCTCCAGTCGCCGCAACGCAATCAGCGCAGCGGCCACCGCGGTGGCGGGCACCCCGAGCAGCAGCAGCACGGTGATCGGCGCGCTGGGCACCAGGTCACCGGGGTAGAAGCCGACCTGCTCGATCTGCACCACCGCGGCCAGCGAGCGCACCAGCAGGAACAGCCCCGCGCCCACGCCGAGGCCGAGCAGCGCGGCGGCCAGCGACTCACCGGCCGCGATCCGCCTGGCCTGCCCGGGATCGGCGCCGACCAGCCGGATCGAGGCCAGCCGCTGCTCCCTGGCCCCGGCGCCGATCTGGGTGGCGACCAGCACGAACACCCCGATCGGCACCAGCAGCGCGGCCGCGGCCGCGGTGAGCAGCAGCTGGAACAGCTCCGGCAGCGCCGTCGACTGGGGGGCGCTGCCGATCCGCAGCACCGGCAGGGCCCGGCCCCGCTGGTCCTCGGGCAGCCCGGCGTAGAAGTACAGCTCGCCCGGCCTGGCCAGGCCGGCCTCGCCGATGTGGCCGGCGATCGTGGCGGGCAGCCGCGCGCGCAGCAGCTCGTTGCCCGGCTCGGCGAGCAGCCGGTCCAGCGCGGGCGAGACGATGACCTCGCCCGGCCCCGGCAGCCGGTCCAGCCCCGGTGGCAGCTTGGGCACGCCACCGCTGACCGGGGCCAGCTCGACGCCCTGGATGTAGGTGCTGCGCCAGACCTGACCGGCCTGCCTGGCCAGCAGGTGGGTCGGCTCCGCCCCGCCCGCACGGGCCGGATCGCCGGTCTCCAGCTGGCGGGCGGCCGTCCGGTCAGCCTTGGCCTCCTGCGCGGGGCCGACCGAGGCGGCCAGCAGCAGCACCATGACGCCGAGGCCGATGCCGACCGCGGAGAGCATCAGCCTGGCCCAGGCGGCGCGGCCGCCGGTGAGCGCGAGCCTGGTGCCGAGCAGCAGCTCGCTCAGCCACTGCCCGATCCGGACCTCGTCCGCCGACGACCGCTGCGTCATGCTCGTGCTCATTCCGCTCGTAGGCCCTCCGGCCGCATGGCTCGCAGCACCGACGGTAGCGTCAGCAGGCTCACCGCGAGCGCTGCCAGCAGCGCCGCGCCAGCGGACACCCCGACCGAGGTCCAGTCCAGCAGCAGCGGCCGCCGCACGGTGCGCAGCAGCAGCGCGCCGAGCCCGATCCCGGCCCCGCTGGAGACGACCACGGCCAGCAGCACCGGCACCGCGTTCTGCCACAGCACCGACCCGGCCAGGGTGCGCCTGGGCACCCCGTTGGCGGAGAGCACGGCCAGCGGCCGCCGCCGTTCCCGCACCTGCTCGAAGCCGATCACCAGCAGGCTGGCCGCGGCCAGCAGCAGCGCGACCAGCACGCCGGCCAGCACACCGCGGCGCACGGTGGCGTAGCTCTGCGCGCGCTCCCGGTTGTAGGAGTCGTCGCGGTAGGCCGGGTACACCGAGGCCCGCCAGCCCATCGGCCCGAGCAGGTTGCGCACGTGCTCGGCGGCGTCCGGCTGGGCCGGGTCGACCTTCAGCTGGGCCTGCAGGTACAGCTGCTTGGCCACCTCGGGCGGCAGGGTGCCCACGGCCACCAGGATCCCGTCGCCGACGCCGTACTCGGCCACGTCGCGGGCGGCGACCGGGGTGAGGTTGGCAGGCACCGTCCAGTCCGGCTGCCACGCGAGGCGGGCGGCCGCCGAATCGGTGCGCAGCATCAGCTGCTGACCGGGCTTGGGCTGCGGGGCGGGCGTGGCGGAACCGGACGCGGAGCTCTGCTGCTGCCGGGGCTGGACCAGCCAGGCCCGGCCGGGCCGGCAGTCGCTGATCTCGGCGTGCCTGGCCAGCTCGGCGCAGTCGGCCATGGTCACCGAGAAGTACTCGTCCTTGCCCGCACCGCGCGCGGTCACGCTCGCGGTGCCGGTGACCGAGAGCAGGCCAGGGGTCCGGCGCAGCTCGGTGAGCAGGGCCAGCGGGTCCGCCAGCCCGGAACGCGCGCCCACCGTCAGCTTGGTCGCATCGGCGGGCTGTTCCGGCGGGTACTCCCGTTCGGTGGTCATCAGCACGGTCTGCAACGCGATGCCGCCCGCCAGCACCACCGCGAGCCCGCCGATCACCCTGGCCGAGGTGCCGCTGTCCAGCTGCATCCGGCGCACCGCCAGCTGCCAGGCCGGATGACCGCCGCTGCCGCGCGCGACCAGCTTCTCCACCACCCACGGCAGCAGCATCGGGATGCTCAGCAACAGCAGCACCACGCCGGCCGCGATCATCGTCATGGACCAGTCGGAGAAGCCGCGGCCGGTGGCGAGGTGGCCGGTCTGGGTGGCCAGCAGCGCGAAGCCGAGCACCAGCGGGACCAGCCGCCAGATCAGCCTGCGCCGGACCGGCTTCGCCTGCCGGACCGAGCCGAGCGGGTCGACCAGGGTGTTACGCAGGGTGGCCATGGACACCGCGACCGCGAGCACCGGCACGCCGAGCACGATCAGCGCGGCCAGCCACGGCGAGGGCCGCACGTCCACCGCGAACACGCTGACGCCGAAGACTTCCACCAGTTCCACCAGCTGCCTGCCGAGCAGGAACAGCAGCCAGCCGAGCAGCACGCCGAGCACCGCGCCGATCAGCGTCTCGCCCGCGGCCACCCGCCTGGTCTGCACCGCGTCCGCGCCGACCAGCCGCAGCGCGGCCAGCCTGCGGTCGCGGGCGGCGGCGGCCAGCCGGGTGCTGGTGCCGATGAACACCACCACCGGGATCAGCATGGTGGTGGCCCCGACCAGCACCAGCAGCGCCAGCAGCGGCTCCAGCGGCCGCGGTTGCGGCGTCTCGCCGAAGGCGTACAGGGTCCGCACGTCGCTGGCCCAGGTGAGGTCGTTGGCGCCGGCGTAGAAGAACAGCTCGTGCGGCCCGACCAGGCCCTCGTCCGCGATCAGCCGCCGGGGCCCGTCGAACCGGGGCCGCAGCAGCTCGCCCTCGGCCGAGCTCAGCAGCCGGTCCAGTGCGGGCGAGACCACGAACTCGCCCAGCCCGGGCAGCGTGCTGACCCCCGGCGGCAGCGGCGGGGTGGCGCCCAGCGGCTGGACCAGGACGCCCTGGACGGTCTGCCCGCGGAACTCGGTGCTGGTCCTGGTGGCCAGCAGCGGATCCTTGCCGGGCACCGGTTTCTGTTGCTGCTGGCTGACCGTGCGGTCGTACCGGCGCGCGTCGTGGTCTTCCTTGATGTTGAAGAAGGAGGCCGCGAGCAGCAGCACGGCCACGCCGATGCCGATGCCGACGGCGGTGAGGGTGAGCCTCGCCCAGGAGTTCCGGCTGCCCCCGACGGCCAGCCGGATGCCCAGGGCGAGGTCGTCAACCCAGCGGCGGACCGCGGTCCGCTTGTCCATCTCGCCTGTACCCCTCACGCGGCACTTCCAAACCTGTTCCGGCGCAACGGGATCAGCCCACCAGCTCGACGTCGCGGGTCCGGCCGTCGCGCACCACGACCTCGCGGTCGGAGTAGGCGGCCACCCTGGCCTCGTGCGTCACCAGCACCACCGCGGCCCCGGTGTCCTTGGCCGCGGTGACCAGCAGCCGCATCACTCGTTCACCGTTGAGCGAGTCCAGCGCGCCGGTCGGCTCGTCGGCGAAGATCACCCGGGGACCGGTGACCAGCGCGCGGGCCACCGCGACCCGCTGGCCCTGGCCGCCGGAGGTCTCGCCGGGCCGCTTGTTCCGCACGTCGGCGACCTCCAGCCGCTCCAGCCAGTCGGTCGCCTTGGCCTCGGCCTCCTTGCGCTTGATCCCGCCCAGTCGCAGCGGCAGCGCCACGTTCTCCACCGCGGTCAGCTCCGGCACCAGCTGGCCGAACTGGAAGACGAAGCCGAACTCGGTGCGCCGCAGCGCGCTGCGCTCGGACTCGCCCATGGCCGACATCTCCCGGCCGCGGTAGGTCACCCGGCCCGAGTCCGGCACCAGGATCCCGGCCAGGCAGTGCAGCAGGGTGGACTTGCCGGAACCGGAGGGCCCCATCACGGCGACCACCTCACCGGGGCTGACCTGCATGCCGGCCCCGTCCAGGGCTGGGGTCGGGCCGAAGGTCTTGTGCAGGTCGAATCCGGCCAGCAGCGGCCCGTTCACGTTGGTCATGCCCCGACTTCCTTCGCGAGCTGGTGCAGGCGGGCCGCGGTGAGCTCCAGCCACCGCAGGTCGGCCTCCAAGTGGAACAGCGCGTGGTCGCAGATCAGCTGGTCGGCGAGGTCACCGGCGCTCTTGCGCTGGGTCAGCTCGCGCATCAGCCGCAGGTGCTCGGCGCGCTGGGTGTCCAGCAGGTCGGTGGCGCTGCGGCCGGAGAGCAGGGCCAGCACGACCTTGGTGTAGAGCGTGTTCTGCAGGTACGGCTCTGGTTTCTCCGGCGTGGCCAGCCAGGTGCCGACATCGGTGATGCCGGCGCCGGTGATCGCGTACCGCTTGCGCTCGGGACCCTCGCCCTGCTCGACGCCCTCGACCTGGACCAGGCCGTTGCGGAGCAGGCGGGACAGCGTCGAGTAGACCTGCCCGTAGTGCAGCGGGCGGTCCTGCCCAAAGCGCTCGTCATAGGCGCGTTTGAGGTCGTAGCCGTGCCGAGGACCGCCTTCCAGCAGCCCGAGCAGGGTATGGCCGATTGACATGGCGGCGACTCTACATGGCAGGTATACACCCGGTCTATACATGGCCCGAATAGGACATTCGGGCCAGCATGCAACCCGCCGCCCGGGCGTGCGCGTATCAGCGGCGAGAGGAGGTCGCGCGTGCGACGGAAGATCATCGGCCTGACCCTGGCGATCGGCCTGACCGGCGCCCTGCTCGGCGTGCTGGGCACCACCGGGGTCTGGCAGGACGCGGCCGAGTGGGCAGGCCTGGACGCGGCGGCCACCACCACCAGCCGGACCAGCCCGCCGCCCGTGCAGACCTCGGTGGAGGTGGTGACCGTGCCGGACAACCCGGCCCAGCCGCCGAACAGCCCAGGTCCGCAGCCGGAACCCAAGCTGGACAAGAACGGCAAGCCGATCTGCGCGGTGGACCCGAGCTACTTCGACAAGAAGGTCGACGGGCTCAAGGACGCGGCCGAGCAGGCGTGGAAGCGGGCCAGGCAGGCGGCCTGGGAGGCCGGGCTGACCCTGTGCGTGCACGACGGCAAGCGCAGCACCGCCGCCCAGCAGGCCGAGTTCGACGCCGCGCTGGCCCTGCACGGCAGCGTGGCCAAGGCCCGGCAGTACGTGCTACCACCGGAGAAATCTCTGCATGTGAAAGGACTCGCGGTGGACGTGCAGCCCCGAGCCTCGGCAGCATGGTTGGAGCGGACCAAGGGCGAGTTCGGCTGGTGCAGGCGCTACGCCAACGAGCCCTGGCACTTCGAGTACTCCGCCGGCTACCAGAGCGGCGGCTGCCCTGAGCTGCTGCCGCACCCGTGAGCTGCCGTCGGCGTGGTCGCCCCCCGACATGCCAGCGGCATGGCTGGACCGCCCGGACTTCGCGCCGGGCGGTCCGGTCCTTTAGTCGGTGACCAGGCAGAACGGGTGCCCGGCCGGATCCGCGTAGACCCGGAAGCCGTCCTTCGACGTGCCCTGCACCTCGCCAAGGGCCACCGCCCCGCAGGCCAGCGTGCGCTCGTGCTCGGCGTCCAGGTCGGCCACCCGGAGGTCCAGGTGCAGCATCTGCGGCCGGGGGCCGGTGGGCCAGGTCGGCGGCTGGAAGTCGGGGGCCAGCTGGAAGGCCAGCCGCACTCCGTCCGGGCCGTGCAGCTTCAGGAAGTCCTCCCGCCCGGTGATCTTGTCCCAGCCGAGCAGCCTGCCGTAGAACTCGGCCAGCTCCCTGGGGTTCGGGCAGTCGAACACGGTCGACTCCACGCTGATGCCAGCGGCCATTCCTGATCTCCCCTTCCTAGAACAACAGCTGGGACAGGGTGTGGATGCCCAGTCCGGCCAGCGCGCCAACCACCGTGCCGTTGATCCGGATGAACTGCAGGTCCCTGCCCACCTGGAGCTCGACCTTGCGCGCGGTCTGCTCGCCGTCCCAGCGCTCCACCGTGTCGGTGATCAGTGTGACGATCTCGGCCTGGTAGTTGGTCACCAGGTAGACCGCCGCGCCCTCCAGCCAGCCGTCCACCTTGGCCCGCAGCGCCGCGTCCTCGCCCAGCTTGCGGCCCAGCGTGCGCAGGCCGTCGCGGACCCGGACCCGGAACTCGCTGGAGGGGTCCTCGGCCGCGTTGAGGATCATCTTCTTCGCGGTGCCCCAGGCGGAGCCGACCAGGTTCTGCACGTCCGGGTGCTCCACCACCTGCTGTTTGACCGCCTCGGCGCGGGCCATGGTGTCCGGGTCGTGCTGCAGGTCGTCGGCGAACTCGCCGAGGAACTTGTCCAGGGACAGCCGGACCGGGTGGGCGGGCTCGGTCTTGACCGCCCAGGCGAAGGCCAGCAGCTCGTTGTAGACCTTGTCCGCGACCAGGCCCTCGACGAACTTGGGCGACCAGGACGGGGCCCGGTCGGAGACCAGGGACTTGAGGGTCTGCTCGTTGGTCAGCACGTAGTCGTAGGCGCGGTCGAAGAGCAGGTCGACCAGCTTGTGGTGGGCGCCGTCGGTGAAGGTCTGGCCGAGCAGCTTGCCCAGCGGCGGCCCCCACGGCCGGTCCACCACCTTCCGCAGCACGGCTTGCTCCAGCACCGCCTGCACGTCCTCGTCACGCAGCACGGTGACCGCGCCGCGCACCGCGGTGGCCAGCTCCTCGGTGACCCGCTCGGCGTGGCCGGGCGCGGCCAGCCACTGGCCGAGCCGCCCGGCGATGCCGACCCGGCTCAGCTTGTCCCGCACCACCTCGGTGGAGAGGAAGTTGGCCCCGACGAAGTCGCCCAGGCTGGTGCCCAGCTCGTTCTTGCGGGTCGGGATGATCGCGGTGTGCGGGATGGGCAGCCCGAGCGGCCGCCGGAACAACGCGGTGACCGCGAACCAGTCCGCGAACGCGCCGACCATGCCCGCCTCGGCCGCGGCCCGCACAAATCCCACCCAGGCCGGCGCGCCGGACGACTCCTGCCAGCGCGCGAACAGGTAGATGACCACCGCTCCGAGCAGGAACGAGGTGGCCACGGCCTTCATCTTGCGCAGCTCGGCCCGCTTGACGCGTTCGGCTGGTGTCAGCTCTTGCACACCTCCGATTGTGGCTCAGCCCGGTGAAGTTGCAGGATCACTCCCGTGACCATTCCCGCTCTCGTCTCCCGGCTCCAGCCGTTCACCTCGACGATCTTCGCCGAGATGACGGCGTTGGCGCAGCGCACCGGCGCGGTCAACCTGGGTCAGGGCTTCCCCGACACCGACGGCCCCGCCTCGATGCTCGCCGCCGCCCAGCAGGCGATCGGGGACGGGATCAACCAGTACCCGCCCGGTCCAGGCCGCCCCGAGCTGCGCGCCGCGATCGCCGAGCACCGCGCGGGCCAGTACGGCCAGGAGTTCGACCCGGACACCCAGATCCTGGTCACCGTCGGCGCCACGGAGGCCATCGCGGCCAGCCTGATCGCCCTGGTCGAACCGGGCGACGAGGTCATCCTGATCGAGCCCTACTACGACTCCTACGCCGCCTCGGTCGCGATGGCCGGCGGCGTGCGCCGCGCGGTGGCCCTGCGCCCCGACCCGGAAACCGGCCGCTTCACCCTGGACATCGAGGCCCTGCGCGCCGCCGCGGGCCCCAGGACCAAGGCCCTGCTGCTCAACACCCCGCACAACCCCACCGGCACCGTGCTGACCGACGCCGAGCTGGCCGAGATCGCCGACCTGGCCCAGCGGCACGACTTCCTGGTGATCTCCGACGAGGTCTACGAACACCTGCTCTACGACGGCCGCGCGCACCGCCCCATCGGCACCCTGCCCGGCATGGCCGAGCGCACCCTGACCATCTCCAGCTGCGGCAAGACCTTCAACGCCACCGGCTGGAAGATCGGCTGGGTCTGTGGCAGGCCGGACCTGATCGCCGCGGTCCGCGCCGCCAAGCAGTTCATCACCTTCGTCGCGGGCGCCCCCTTCCAGCCCGCCGTCGCGCACGCCCTGCGCACCGAGCTCCCGTGGGTGGAAAACCTCCGCCAGGACCTGCAACGCAAGCGCGACCGCCTGGCCGGGGGCCTGTCCGACGCGGGCTTCAAGGTCCTGCCCAGCGAAGGCACCTACTTCATCTGCACCGACGTCCGCCCCCTCGGCTTCGACGACGGCGCCACCCTCTGCCGCGAGCTTCCCGAGCGCATCGGCGTGGCCGCCATCCCGGTCCAGGTCTTCTGCGACGACCCGGCCACCGCCCGCCACCTGGTCCGCTTCGCCTACTGCAAACGCGACGAGGTCCTCGACGAAGCCCTGCTCCGCCTGGCCAAACTGACCCCCTGACCCACGCAGACGAACCCCCGGTGCCCGTGCACCCGCTGCACCACGGCCAACGCGGCCGCCGGGGGTTCCACCCGCAGCCGCCGGTGCAGCTCCAGCATCAGCGCCCCGGTCCCGGCATCAGCCACCTCCAGCACACTCGCCACCACCACCCCGCGCCCCCGCCGCAACGCCCGCCCAGCCCCGCACGCGGACAACACCACCGGCCCACCCGCCAGCCCCAGTAACTCGGCCACCCGCAACCGCCCATCGGCCAGCTCCAGCCCCGCGCCCTGCTGACGACCGTGCGCGGCCACGTGCACCAGCCCGGCCTCCGCCACGGCGCGCAAGGTCCGCGCCACGGTCGCCCTGGACCCGGTGAGCAAGCGGCCCCCGAGCTCCCGGTGCAGCTCCCGCACCTCCGCCTCGGCCCCCGGCAACCCCGGCCCCGCCACCCACAACGGCGCACCCGAACGCTCCGGCCCGGCCACCCCCGGTGAGGGCTCCCGTCCCCACCCCGGCGGCAGCACCCGAACCTCCCGCCCAGCCAGCGAGGGCAGCCCGTTCCACGGCACCCCGAGCAGTTCTCCCGGCACCAGCACCACCACCGGCCCGGAACCCAGCTCCGGCAACAACAACCGCTCCAGCCGGGCCAGGGACCCACTGCCCAGGCGCACCCCGGCCAGCTCCCACTCGACCTCGCCCAGCCCGGCCATCCGCCGCACCCGGCCCGCGCTCCCGACCCAGACCTCTCCCCGGTGCACGAAGTACTCCAGCGTCCCCGACGCCCCATCGCCCCGGCACCGCCGAGCCCAGCGCAGCGCCGCCCCGGCATCGCCGCTGGCCAACGCGGCTGCCAGCCCGATCTCGGCCAGCTCCGGATCCCACCCGGCCCGCAGCCCCCTCCGGCACACGGCCAACACCTCGCCCGCACCGGCCAGCTCCACCCGCGCCCGCCACCGCCCCGCGCCGCGCACCTGGCCAAGCAGCTTGCGGCCCAAGGCTTCCCGCCCGCCCCGCCGAGCGGCCCGCCCCGCGACCAGCCGCAGCTCCTCGGCGTCCTCGGGCCATCCGGCCCGCGCGCACAGCGCGGCCACCCGTCCCGCCGCTGACCACCGCGCAGGTGTGCTCCCCGCCGCCAACGCCGCCCGCAGCGCCAGCGCCCTGGCCAGCGCCGCCCACCCGGGCCGCCGCTGCCGCCGGAACAACTCAACCGCGGCAAGCGCCTCAGCCTCGGCAGCCCGAAAGTCCTTGTCTCGCAACGCACACCGCGCCAACGCCACCTTCGCCTCAGCCAGCTTCCGCCCCTTACCCGCCGCCGCAAGCAGCGCCACCGCCTTCCGCAGCACCGGCAACGCCTCCGCCGGTTCGAGCGCCTCGGCCCGGTCGAGCAACATCTCCGGATGCCGCAGCGGATCCGCGCCCGCCCGTTCGGCGGCGTCGAACAACCGAAGCGCCGCAACGGAATCCCCCGCCCGCAGGGCCGCGAACCCCTGGTTGTGCACGCACACCGCGGCCCGCTCGGTCAACCCGAGCACGGCCAGAACCCGTTCCGCCGCAGCGAAATCCGCCCGGCCACGAGCCGCCTGCCCTCGGTAGCAGGCGTCCGCGCCGCGCACGATGAGCGCGTTGGCCAGCCACCGTGGCGCTTCACCCAGCCCGGCCACCGCTGCGGTCAGCTCCGTCTCCGCCGGTTCCCGCAACGCGAACAGCGCTGCCCCGCGCAGGCACCGGGCCTTGGCCAGCTCGATCCCGCGCAGTCCGACCGCCCGGTCCAGCTCGGCCAGTGCCGCCCTCGGCCGTCCCCGGTCGACCGCGAGCCAAGCCCTGGCCAGCCGCACCGACGCGGTCAGCTCGGTCAGCCCGGCCCGTTCCGCCGCGGCCAAGGCCAGGCGGGCGTGCCGAGCGGCCGGAGTGGGTTCGCCCAGTTCCACGTGCGCGAGGCAGGCCGCCAGCCGCAGGGTCACCAACTCGGCGCCTCTGGCCGTCGGCAGACCGGCTGCGGCCTGGCGCAGCACCAGCTCGGGCTCGGTCGCGGCCCGGTCGACCAGGCTCACCACGTCAGCCACTCCCCGACCAGGAGGGCCTCCCCGTGCACGCGCAGGCTCAGCGGGCCGTGCGGCACGCCCTCGAAGGTGAACCGGCCAGCCGGGTCGATGTCGGCGAACCTGGAGCCGTCCGGGGTGCGGGCCTCGATCGTGCCCGCGGTGCCGGTGATCACGCCGGTGAGCGGGTCGCCGAGCTCCACCCGGACCGTGACGCCGTAGGCGGACAACACGATCAGGTCCGCACCGGCGCGCATGCCCTGCTCGACCTCGCGCAGCCGGGGGCCGTGGACCGGCGGCAGGTTCCCGGCGGCCCTGGCCGCGGCGAGGACCGCGGGGGGCAGTGGGTCGGTGGCGGAGACCGTCTCGGTGAGTTCGGCGAAGAGGTCGTCGTCGGTCATCCCGCTGCTCCCAGCTCGCCGACCAGGCGGCGGCGCAAGGCGGCCAGGCACCGGCCTCTGGTGGGGCCGATGCTGCCCAGTGGCATGGCCAGCAGTTCGGCGATGCGGGTGTACGGCAGGTCGGGGGCGTAGGCGGCGATCCAGAGCAACTGCCTGCAGCGCAAGGGCATTCGGGCGAAAGCTCGCCAGAGTCTGCCCGCGCGGTCGCCTTGGACGACCAGGTCCGCCGGGTCCGGGGCGCGGAAGCGGTCCAGGTGTGCCACGCGGCCAAGGGTGTCCAGGTCGAGGGGGTGTTCGCGGTGGCGGGCGGCCAGGGTGCGCAGGGACTCGCGGCGGGCGGTGGTGACCAGCCAGGCCTGGACGCGGTCCGGGGCGGTCAGCTCGTGGCGGTGTTCGGCCAGTTTCAGCCAGGTGGTCTGGCTGACGTCGGCGGCTTCCTGGTCGTCCAGGCGGTGCGAGCGGGCCACCGCCCACACCAGTCTGGCGTAGCGGTTGATGAGGTCCTGCCATTCCGGGTCCATCGGCTCTCCCCTGCGTCGGCGGCTCGGCAGGCACTTGGAAGCCGCGGGGGCGGTCCTGGATCCGTCAGCCGCCCAAAGGCGTTACCGCGGTCACTCGCCCGAATGACAATTGCCCTCGGTGACTGGGCACCGGCCCACCAGCTCGGGAGACCGCTTCCCTACCTGGCGTTATCGACGCAGGGTGATCGTTTCGCGCACGTCTGGAGCAACACGACCCACCTCCGGGTGGAAACCCGCCAGTACGCTCGCGCATACCGGCAAACGGGCCAACCATGGTTGACACACCTGGGAAGAGATCTGTCTTTCCTTCAGTCGTCCGGTGATCGGTAGGTGGTGGTGACGGTGACCAGCGCCGGGGCGGTGCGCAGCCGGGGAGAGAGGCTGCGCGTCGTTGCCGTCCGGCTGGCCATTGCCAGCGGCCTGGCTGCGGCCGCCTGGCTGGCCGGAGCTGTCGCCGCCCATGCCGACGAGTCACCGGCCCGCGCAGACGTTCTGAGCCCGTCGACCGTTTCGGAAGTCCAGGAGCCGGCCAAGACGGATGCCGTCGCGCGGGCCGGTGGCCTCGGCGCACGCATCACCGAGCGGGTCACCGCCCGGCTGGGCCGTCCCGACACCGCGCTCCGCGGCACCGCTACCCCGATGACCAGCGAGGACGAGGCTGACGCCGCTGGTGGCGGCATGGTCACCGTCGGCTCGGACGAGGTGCGGCCGCTGCCCGAAGAGGACGGTCCGGCTCCGGCGCCGACCAGGCCGACCCGCACCGCGAAGTCCGCCGAGGGGTCGGTCAGCGCGGTCCGCCCGCCGCGGCAGGCCCCGCCGCCACCGCCGCCGGTCCAGGAGCCCGCGCCGGTTGAGCCAGTCGCCGAGCCGGTGGTGGAGACGCCGCCGGCCGCGCCCGTGCTGAGCTCCCGCCCGATGGTCACGGTCCGCACGGTCGAGCCCAAGGCCGCCGAGCCGCCCGCCGGCAGCAGGACCAAGCACGACGACGTGCCCGACCTGCCCATGCCTGATCCCCGCAAGCCTGCCCCCAGCGCGCCGTCCTCGGCCTCGCTGGGCGGCACGGCTTCCGACAACGGTGGTGCCCGTGGCGCCACCGCCCTGGTCACCGCCCCGCTTCCGCAGCTGCCGAAGCCGAGCCTGGTGACCGTCGAGCACCCGCGCAACGCGGGCTCGCCGAGCAACACCCCGGGCCTGCCGCCCACCTCGCCCGACTGACTGAGTCGGTAACACGCCACCGGTGTGCGCACAGCCAGTGACGGCTTGCGCCATCCGAGCGGCATTCCTGGCGCGGCCTTTTCGCCGCACCTGCGTTGAGCAGGGACAACCACCCGCGTGAAGCAGTGATCGGCGTTTCGTCGCCGCGGTTGCCGGACTTTCCGAGCAACGCCGACGAAGGAAGCCAGCGTCCTGTGGACACGCCCCCGATCTCCCAACCGGCCGACCGCGCCCGGCCGTGTTGGGTGCGCAGCCCCGGTACCGCGTTGCCCCCGCGGTACCGGGGCTCCTTTATTTTCCCAGGTCAGGTCACTGCCAGCAGGTCATCCGTCGCGCCGGTGAGGGTCGCGGCGGCGCGGGCCAGCCGGTTCGCCGCCTCGGTGAGCACCTCGGGTTCCTGGGCGAAGGACAGTCGCAGCCACCGCTCCAGACCGCCGTTGACCCCGAAGCGGGGGCCTGGCACCAGGTGCAGGCCGTGGTTGATCGCGGCGGCGGCCAGCCGGGTGCTGATCGGTCCGTCCAGCTCGCACCACAGGCTCAGCCCACCGGCCGGCCGGTGGACCGTCCAGGTGGGCAGCCGGGCACGCAGCGCGTCCACCAGGACGTCGCGCGCGGTGGCGAAGTGGGCCCGTCTGCGGGCCAGCAGCGGCTCGGGGTCGGTGAGCAGCTCGGTGAGCACCAGCTGGTCCAGCACCGAGGAGCCGAGGTCGATGGAGGCGCGCACCCCGGCCAGCTGCCGGATCAGCTCCACCGGTCCGCGCAGCCAGCCAAGGCGCAGCCCGCCCCAGAGCATCTTGGACGCCGAGCCCGCGGTGAGCACCAGCCCTTCGGCGAAGGCGGCCAGCGGCGGCGGGCCGTCCAGCGGGTCGCCGTCCAGGTCCAGCTCGGCCAGGGTCTCGTCCACCAGCGCCAGCGTCCTGGTCCGGCGCAGCGCGGCGGCCAGCTGCTCCCGGCCCTGCGCGGACAGGCGCAGGCCGGTCGGGTTCTGGAAGTCCGGGATCAGGTAGGCCAGCCGGGGCGCGACCTGGCGCAGGGTGGCCTCGATGCCGGGCAGGTCCCAGCCGTCCGGGGCCATCGCCACCGGCACTGGCTGGGCGTGCGCGGCCCGGATGCCGTCCACCGCGTTCGGGTAGGTCGGGTTCTCCAGCAGCACCCGCTGGCCGGGCATGACCAGCAGGCGCAGCGCCAGCGCCAGCGCGTGCTGCGCGCCCGAGGTGATCATGACCTGGTCCGGCCCGGTGGGCAGGCCGCGCCGGGTGTAGCGCTCGGCGATGCGTTCCCGCAGCGCCGGCAGCCCCATCGGGGCGTAGCCGGGGCCGCTCAGGTACTCGGGCAGGCGCAGCCGGGCCGCGTCCACCGCGGCGGCCAGCTCGGCAGGCGCGACCGGGGTGGCCTGCGCCAGGTTGATCGTCTCGTCCTCCGGCAGCGAGGTGAACCCCTGCGGCCCGAACTCCTTGCCGGGCAGGGTGATCCAGGAGCCCGCGCCGCGGCGGCTGGCGATCAGGTCCTGTTCGCGCAGCCGGTCCAGCATCGCGGTGACCGTGGTTCGGCTGAGGTTGAGCGCCTGGGCCAGCTCCCGTTCCGCGGGCAGCCGGGTGCCAGCGGGCAGCCGGCCCTCCAGCACCAGCAGCCGCAGCGCGGCGGCCAGGTCGGCGGACTGGGCCCGGTTCGGCCCGTCGCGCCAGCAGCCGAGCAGGTCGGCGAGGTGCGGCGCGGAGATCCGGCCACCGGTGGGCAGTGCCTGGCTCATGTGGGCCAATTTTTCCACTTTGGCCCTCGAAGTAAAGGCCAATCCCGGCAGAGGATGGCCGCATGGCCTCCCCGACGATCCCCCTGCACCCGCTGCCCGTGGCGGACCGGCCGCTGCGCCGGCTCAGCCAGCTGCTGGCCGGGCTGCTGCTCTACGGCGCGAGCATGGCGCTGATGATCAGGGCCGGGCTCGGCCTGGACCCGTGGGATGTCCTGCACGAGGGCCTGACCAGGCACATCCCGGTCAGCTTCGGCACCGTCACGGCGATCACCGGGGTGATCGTGCTGCTGGGCTGGATCCCGCTGCGGCAGCGGCCGGGCATCGGCACGGTGGCCAACGTGGTGCTGATCGCGGTCGCGGTGGACGCCTCGCTGTACCTGCTGCCCGCGCCTTCGGCCTGGTGGCTGCGCGCGGTGTTCCTGGTCTCCGCGATCGTGCTGAACGGCCTGGCCACCGCCGCCTACATCGGCGCCCGGCTCGGGCCGGGGCCCAGGGACGGGCTGATGACCGGGCTGTGCGCGCGCACCGGCTGGTCGATCCGCCTGGTGCGCACCGGGATCGAGATCACCGTGCTGGCGGTGGGTTTCCTGCTCGGCGGCACGATCGGCATCGGCACCCTGCTGTACGCGATCACCATTGGTCCACTTGCCCAGTTCTTTGTGCCGTTCGTGGCGCTGCGTACTCCGGCTGAGTGGAAAACCGAGCGGTAGCAGGCTTTTCCGGGTTTTCGCATTAGGGTCCCGGACGTGCCGGCGATCGAAATGGCTGAACGAGCAGGGGTCCAGCTGACCGGCGGGTCCGCCGAGAGCGAGGACCGCATCGTGGTCCTGCCGAACGCGGTGGTGCTGCTGGACGGCGCGACCCAGCTGGAACCTGGGCGCCACACCGGCGGCTGGTACGCCGAGCGCCTCGGCGACCGGCTGCGCCGTGAGCTGACCGCGCAGCCCGACATCGACCTGGCCGAGCTGCTGGCCGCCTGCATCAGCCAGGTGGCCGCCGACCACGGCCTGGAGCCGGGCAAGGCCCCGTCCAGCACGGTGGCGCTGCTGCGCTGGGACGACGAGCGGGTGGACGCCCTGGTGCTGGCGGACAGCCCGGTGGTGGCCTTCACCGTCGGCGACGTGCACGTGCTCTCCGACACCCGGCTGGCGAACCTGGCCGTCCCGCGCCGCACCGGCTACCGGGACCAGCTCCGCGAGGGCGCGGGTTTCTCCACCGACCACGCGGACGCGCTGCGCGCCTCGGCGGCCGAGGTGGGCCAGTGGCGCAACCGCCAGGGCGGCTTCTGGGTGGCCGAGGCCGACCCGGACGCGGCCAAGCAGGCCATGCGGGCGAGCTGGATGCGGGACCAGGTGCAGGCGATCGTGATGGCCAGCGACGGCGTCTCCTGCGGCGTGGACGACTACGGCGTGTTCGCCGACTGGACCGCGCTCTACGACCAGGCGGTGCAGGACGGCCTGCACACGGTGCTGGACGCGGTGCGCAAGGCCGAGGAGTCCGACCCGGACGGCCGCAAGTGGCCGCGCCCGAAGCGGCACGACGACCAGAGCCTGGTCGTGGTGCACTTCGACGACGACTGGTTCCCCCGCTTCTGAGCACCTACGCTCCCAGCATGCCGCCGGAGCCCCAGCCGGACCCGTTCGCCACCGCCCTGCGCGCGGCGATCGCCGGCCGCGGCCTCGGTCTGCACCGCATCCGTGAACGCCTGCGCACCAGGGGCGTCACCATCTCCGCGGCCACCCTCAGCTACTGGCAGTCCGGCCGTAGCCGCCCAGAACGCCACGAGTCCTTGACGGCCCTGCACCACCTGGAGGAGGTCCTGGAAGTCCCCCAGGGCTCCCTGACCACCCTGCTGGGCCCACCCCGCCCCCGCGGCCCGCACCGGATCACCGACCCGCCGGACATCGACGCCTTCTGGCCGGTCCCCACCGAGGTGGCCGAAGCCCTCACCGAGATCAACACCAGCTGGGACACCCGCCTGACCCGCCTCAGCCAGCACGACACCATCCACATCGGCCCGCACCGGGAGGAACTGGTCTCCGTCTCCCGCCAGGTCCTCAGGGCCAACGCCGACGGCCCCGACCGCTGGGTGGTCATCCTGCACCTGGACGAGCACGACCACCCCCTCCCCGAGGTCCGCCCCCTGCGCCACTGCACCCTGGGCCGCACCTCCGCGCACCCCCGAACCGGCCTGCTGACCGCCGAGCTCCTCTTCCCCAAACCCTTGCGCCGCAACGAAACCATCATCACCGAACACGAGCTCCGCAACCACGCCCCACACCCCACCGCCACCAACTACGAACGCAAGTTCCGCCTCCCCGTCCGCGAGTACGTCCTCGAAGTCCGCTTCGACCCCACCTGCCCCCCAGCCACCATCACTCGCAGAACAACAACCCAGACAACCACCCAAGAGGACCAAGTCCACCTGGACGAGCTCACCTCAATCCACGGCGTGGCAACGGATTTCGGCCCAGGAACATACGGCTTCCACTGGACCTGGCCGTAAAAAACGGGACGCCCCACCAGGAGCGCCCCGTCGAATCACACCGAGATGGACCAACTGCTCAAGGTCCCGGTATCCCCAGGCCCGTTGTCCCCGATCCGCAACGTCCAGTTCCCCCCAGCCTGCTCCGAGGTCCGCACCGTAAAGGTCCGAGCCCCCGGAAACGCATGGCACTCAAACCCACCGGCCCGGTGCAGCGAGTAGTACCGCCCAGAAGGCCCCACCAGGTTGATGTTCAAGTCCTCCTGACAAGTGTGCGAGGCATTAACCACCACAGTCACCGGCACCACAGCACTCCCGCTGGCCGTAGACCGCACCGGACTGACCGCCACCGCGAAGTCCCGGATCGGATAAGCGTTGGCATTGCTGAAGGTCCGGGCCCCCGCATCCCCCTTGGCCGTCCGAGCCGTCACCGCCGCACTGGCCCCCGACCGGTTCCCCGCCGCATCCCGAGCCCGCACCACAAACGAGTACTCGGTATCCGCGGCCAACCCGGAAACAGTCGCCGAGGTCCCCTCAACACTGGCGACCACCGTCTCGCCCCGGTACACGTCGTACCCACTCACCCCAACGTTGTCAGTAGCCGCGTCCCACGCGAGCCCCACGGTGGAGGCGGTGCTGCCGGTTGCCCGCAGGTTCCCCGGCACCGAAGGCGCCTCCGTGTCCCCGCTGCTCCCGCCCGTCACCAACGTCAGGTTCCACTTCTTCAGCGCCTCACCCACCGGCTGGAAGATCGACTGGTTGTCGGCACCGCCCGGCTCACAAGACGACTGCCCACCCGAGTGCAGCCCCACCGCCTTGTCCCCCACCAGCCAGCCCCCGCCAGAGTCCCCACCCTTGGAACAAGCAGTGGTCGTGGCCAACCCCTCGATGACCAGGTTCCCGTAGTTGATCGTCTGATTGACCGCGGTCACCCGCCCGCACTGCCACTTGGACGTATTCCCCGAGTGACATACCGTCTGGTTGACCACAGGCTCCACAACACCCGCCACAGTGACAGCCGCCCCACCCCAGGTGTTCACCGACGCGGAGAGCCCCCATCCAGGCTCAGTGACCGCGACAACCCCCATATCCCCTTCCCGCGCATTAACGCTACGCGAGCCCCCCACATTCGAGGTGCCAACCCGATTCTGCTGACCAGACTGCCCATAAGCAGCCTGATTGACATCATTGGTGCAGTGACCAGCGGTCAGAAAATGCTTTCCACCAGCGGAATCCGTAGCGCCAAACCCAACAGAGCAGTTGTTCTCACTCCCCGGCCACCAGGGATTCCCCGTCCGCGCCTCCCCACCCTGCTGCACCGGCGCGGAAACGTCCACCACAACCCGCACCGCCTCGCCGAGCTCGCGGATGCGCTCGACGACGCCCCGGTCAGCCGTGCCCACGGTCCGCACCACCACCTGCGCGCTGACCGGATCAATCCCCCAGGAGGTGACCCCAGTAGGCCCAGCAGCCAACTGCCCAACCCGCAGGACCAACCCATCGAGCTGAGCCCGGCTACGCCCCATCACCTGAGCCCGATCCCCGGCCCGCCGAACCTGAACAGCGGTGGCCTCATCCGCCACGGACACCACAATCTGCCCATTAGCCGGATCGATCCACTTGCCAATGACACCGCCAGGCTCAGCCGAAGCAGAAACCGGAAAAGCCAACAAAAGCAAAACCGCAGGGATAACCGCCCTCATCGCAGGGCTCCTCTCAAAGCAGGGAGCCCAAAGCTAGAACGCAACCACAAACAACCGGCAGACCAAAACCGCGTTAACAGTTAACCAACGAGGATTAACCGTTAACACCTGTGGACAACCTGTGGATAACCCCACCACGCGACCACCACGCAACCACGCTGGTCCGGCACCGCTCGCACCGTGGGGGTCCGGGGGGCTCGGCCCCCGGGTCAAAGACCACCGAAAAGTGCGAAGCCCCCTGCGGGCAAGCAGGGGGCTCCCATTTCGGTGGCCAGGGGCGGGGTCGAACCGCCGACCTACCGCTTTTCAGGCGGTCGCTCGTACCAACTGAGCTACCTGGCCGAAAGGGGTCCGCTCCACGGAGCGAACCCCTTCGCGCGACCCAGACGGGACTCGAACCCGCGACCTCCGCCGTGACAGGGCGGCGCGCTAACCAACTGCGCCACTGGGCCTTGCTGTACTGCCGTCTTGCTGTGTTGCCGTACCCCCAACGGGATTCGAACCCGCGCTACCGCCTTGAAAGGGCGGCGTCCTAGGCCACTAGACGATGGGGGCCAGGATGCTTCTGACTCAGTGAATCAGAACTTCTCCCGCACCTCCAACGGCTTTCCGTTGGGAGCATGGATAGCTTAGGGGGCCGGGGGCGGAAGTTCCAAATCGGGGGTCCTGAAACGCTCCTACCAGCCCCAACAGCTCCCAGCCGACCGCGGCCAGCGATCAAGTCCGGCCCGCTGACAAGCCAAACTCACCCATCCGAGCCCAGAACCCCGGATGGAGCAGCGGCCACCGAACCCTTGTGAGTTCCGCCACTGCCCCATCCGCCAGTTCACGGGGTCGGCAGCGCCAGCATCAGTTCCTGGAACTCGGCCAGCTCGGCCTCGGACAGCGTGGCCGCCAGGGTCCCGCCCATCGCCTCGTCGGTCAGGTCCTCGGCCTGGCGCCAGCGGCGCGGCAGGTCGGGCTTGGCCTGGGTGGCGGCGATCAGCGCGTCGGCCTCCTCCTCCTGCCAGGCCAGCCTGGTCATGATCTGCTTGCCGCTCTCCGGGTTGACCGCGAGCGCCTCGTCGATGCCGATGCCGCAGGCGCGCAGCGCGCAGAAGTGCAGGCCGCCGCGGTACTCGCGCAGCAGGTTGAGCGAGTGCGCGAGCCGGGCCGGGGCGTCCTCTGGCCGGGTGGCCTCGCGCCAGCCCGCGAACAGCGGCAGGTTGCCGGCGTCGGCGGCGTCACTGACCTGGAACAGCAGTTCGGCGGTGCGCTCGGCCGCAGGGACCTCGGCCAGGGCTTCCCGGCCCCACTCCCAGCAGGCCGCGGAGTAGGCGGCGACCGCGGCCTTGGCCGGCAGCAGCTGGGTGACCTGGGGGATCACCGCGTGCATCAGCCACTTCGGGAAAATCCCGTACAGCTCGGCGACCACGGTGGACGAGGGGTCGCCGAGCACCGCGGCGCGACCGCGGAAGTACAGGCCGCCCCTGGGTAGTTCGAGCGCCTTGGTGTGCGCGTTCATCTGGGGCGAGGTCATGAAGACCCCGCCGAGCTTCACCAGCGGTTTCCGGGTCGCCGCTGCGACCTCGGCCGGACTGGTCACGTGATGCCTCCTCAGCCCCCGAACCCGGGGGCGGTTTTCCAGTCGGTCAGCCACTCCTCGGTGGCGATGGCAGGCAGCAGCACTCGCCACGCCTGCTCCATCCGGGTGACGTAGTCCGCGTACCCGGTGAGGGCCGCGGCGATCTCCCGGTTACCAGCGAACACGGCGTTGAGCACTCGCGCCACTGCCACCGGGTCGGCACCGGGCCGCAGCAGGCCTTCTTCCCGCGCCCGCTCCAGCAGCGCGGTCAGCAGGGACTCCCAGTTCAGGTACTGCGGGCGCAGGCCGGAGGCGTGCACCTCGGGGTCGGTGGACAGGCGCACGCCCGCGCGAACAATGGGGTCGTTGGAGATCAGCTCGACGGCCTGGGTGGTGGAGCCGATCAGCGTGCGCAGGGCGTCCAGGTCGCGTTCGTCCCAGCCGCGGGTGAGCTCCGGCCAGATCGCCTGCTCGGCCTCCATGATGGCCGCGGCCAGCCCGATCTTGGACGGGAAGTGGAAGTAGAAGGCCCCTTTGGACACGCCGCTGCGCTCCAGGATGAGGCTGAGCGGGACGGCGGCATAGCCGAGCCGGTCGAACTCGGACGCGGCGGCGACCATGATCGATTCTCGGGTTACCTGGGCCCTGGACTGCTGGGGCATGACGGCTCCGGTGATCACTTGCGGTACCGCAAGCTACCGCCTCGGACGGCCCGCGCACAGCCTTCCACCACCGGGTGAGGCGAGGTCACGCTGTGCTGTCCGCGACACCGTGAAACTGATCCATTGCCGGATAACCCGACCGCTCGGTATGTTCCGGCCAGGCAGCCCGAGGCGGGCGCCGGGGGGTGTGCGTCTCGGGGGTCCGGGACGTGGCTTCTCGGCCACGTCCCGGCCCAGCCCAATCGTTTGTCGCGAAGCGCCCCTACCGGCGCACCGGCGGGATGCCGTCCTCCTCACTGGGCACGAGTCCCAGCATGTCAAGCAGCATGCGGCAGTCCTCGGCGTCTAAAGCGCCACGGGCCACGGCCATGCGCGCCCTGTGCACCTGTTCCGCGGAGATCCGGGATGGTTCTCCGTTCCGCGGCAGCGGCACCCCGCTGCCCTTGGCAACCGTGTCGTCCTGCTCCCACAGGTACTTCCGCACCTCGAGCGACCCGTGCATGGCGCCTCCCCGACGTTGGCTTCGCAGGCAGGCTAGCTACTGGCTCTCGCCCTCACAGCCCCCCGCAGAGTGATTCATCCAGAACCCTGTGTAATCAACGGTTGGCAATCTGTCCCTTGACAGGACAAGCGTTCTGTGAGCCGGAGCACCCCATGTGGATTTACCCCTACCCCCTAGGGGTATGCTTCGATCATGGCCGAGGAGCACAGCCACCCGTACAGCAAGCGCAAGGACGCCCACCTGCGCCGACTCCGTCGAGTCGAGGGGCAGGTCCGCGGACTTCAGCGGATGGTCGACGACGACACCTACTGCATCGACGTGCTGACCCAGGTGTCCGCGGCGACCAGGGCGCTCCAGGCATTCGCCCTCGAACTGCTCGAGGAGCACATGGCCGGCTGCGTGGTCGAGGCCGCGCGCACCAGCGACGAGGCCGCCCAGGCCAAGGTCCGCGAGGCCGCGGACGCGATCGCCCGCCTGGTCAAGTCGTAGCGAACAACTCGCCGCCGCCAGCCGTACCAAGACATACAGAACCGAAGGAGCACGCATGTCCGTCAGCGCCACCTACACCGTCACCGGCATGACCTGCCAGCACTGCGTCAGCTCGGTGACCGAGGAGCTGTCCGAGGTCGCCGGGGTCACCGGCGTGACCGTGGACCTGCCCACCGGCGCGGTGACCGTCACCAGCGAGCGCGAGCTGGCCGAGGCGGAGGTCAAGGCCGCGGTGACCGAGGCCGGTTACCAGCTCGCGAGCTGATTTTTCGAGCAGGACAGCGGAGGGGAGCGGTTGTGACCACCACGGAGGCCGGTCAGCGGGTCGAGCTGGCCATCGGCGGGATGACCTGCGCGGCCTGCGCCGGGCGGATCGAACGCAAGCTGAACAAGCTCGACGGCGTGACCGCCACGGTCAACTTCGCCACCGAGAAGGCTACCGTGGCCTATCCGGACGGCCTGGACGTGGACACGCTGGTGGCCACGGTGCGGACCGCCGGGTACACCGCGACCCCGCCACAACCGTCCACTGTGGACGATGTGGCCGATGCGCCGGAGGACACCGACGAGCGGGCCGAGGAACTGAAGGCGCGCTTCGTGATCGCCGCGCTGCTCGGCCTGCCCGTGGTGCTGCTCTCGATGATCCCGGCGCTGCAGTTCCCGTTCTGGCAGTGGGTCGCGCTGGCGCTGACCTCGCCGGTGGTGCTGGTCTGCGGCTGGCCGTTCCACCGCACCGCCGCGGTGAACCTGCGGCACGGCGCGACCACGATGGACACCCTGGTCTCCATGGGCGTCGCGGTGGCCTACCTGTGGTCGGTGTACGCGCTGGTCTGGGGCGGCGCCGGGATGCCGGGCATGGTGCACGAGTTCAGCCTGCTGCCGCGCGAGTCGACCACCGCGGACATCTACCTGGAGGTCGCCGCCGGGGTGACCGTGTTCCTGTTGCTGGGCCGCTGGCTGGAGGCCAGGTCGAAGCGGCGCAGCGGGGCCGCGTTGCGCGCGCTGCTGGCCTTGGGGGCCAAGGACGTCGCGGTGCTGGAGGACGGCCGCGAGCGCCGGGTTCCGGTGGAGTCGCTGGCCGTGGGCACGCGGTTCGTGGTGCGGCCGGGCGAGAAGGTGGCCACCGACGGGGTGGTCGAGGAGGGCACCTCGGCGCTGGACCGGTCGATGCTGACCGGGGAGTCGGTGCCGGCGGAGGTCGGGCCGGGCGCCCAGGTGGCGGGCGGCACGGTGAACGCGGGCGGGCGGCTGGTGGTGCGCGCCACCAGGGTCGGCGCGGACACCCAGCTGGCCCAGATGGCCCGGCTGGTCGAGCAGGCGCAGGCGGGCAAGGCGCAGGTGCAGCGGCTGGCCGACCGGGTCTCGGCGGTGTTCGTGCCGGTGGTGCTGCTGGTCGCGGTGGCCACGCTGGCCTTCTGGCTGCTGTGGGGCGCGGGCGCGTCCTTCGCGCTGACCGCGGCGGTGGCCGTGCTGGTGATCGCCTGCCCGTGCGCGCTCGGGCTGGCCACGCCGACCGCGCTGCTGGTGGGCACCGGCCGGGGCGCGCAGCTGGGCATCCTGGTGAAGGGGCCGGAGGTGCTGGAGTCCACCCGCCGGGTCGACACCATCGTGCTGGACAAGACCGGCACGGTGACCACCGGCGTGATGACGCTGGCCGGGGCGGTGCCGGCCGAGGGCTTCGACCGGGCCGAGCTGCTGCGGCTGGCCGGGGCGGTGGAGGCGGCCTCGGAGCACCCGATCGCGCGGGCCATCGCCGAAGGCGCGAGCGCGGAGGCAGGCGAGCTGCCCGCGGTGACCGAGTTCGCCAACAACGAGGGCCTCGGCGTGCAGGGGCAGGTGGCCGGACGGGCCGTGCTGGTCGGCAGGCCGCGGCTGCTCGCCGAGCGCGGGGTCGAGCTGTCCGCCGAGCTGGCCGAGGCGGTGCGGGTGGCCGAGGCCTCGGGCCGCACCGTGGTGGCCGCGGCGGTGGACGGCGCGGCGGCCGGGCTGCTGATGGTCGCCGACACGGTGAAGCCGACCAGCGCCGAGGCGGTGCGCAGGCTGCGCGAGCTCGGGCTGCGGCCGGTGCTGCTGACCGGGGACAACGCCACGGTGGCCGCCGCGGTGGCGGCCGAGGTGGGCATCCCGGCCGAGGACGTGATCGCCGAGGTGCTGCCCGCGGGCAAGGTGGCCGCGGTGCGCGGGCTGCAGGAGCAGGGCCGGGTGGTGGCCATGGTCGGCGACGGGGTGAACGACGCGCCCGCGCTGGCAGCCGCTGACCTGGGGCTTTCCCTGGGCACGGGCACCGATGTGGCCATCGAGGCCGGTGACCTGACCCTGGTCCGGGGGGACCTGCGGGTGGCCGCGGACGCGATCCGGCTGTCCCGGCGCACCCTGGGCACCATCAAGGGCAACCTGTTCTGGGCCTTCGCCTACAACGTGGCAGGTTTGCCACTGGCCGCGGCCGGGGTACTCAACCCGATGCTGGCCGGCGCGGCGATGGCGTTCTCCAGTGTGTTCGTGGTCACAAACAGCTTGCGCTTGCGGAAGTTCCGGTCTTGGGCGGAGTGAGATCGCATTTACTCCACACTGTGTCCAAACCTGGACACCAAGTGTTCATAACGCCGTTTTGGTGAATAAGTACGCGCGATAAACAAAGAAAATCGACGACATCACTGGGCACCGACGAGTGAGCATGCAACAATCACTTTGCTGACACACCCCCGGTCAGCGCCTGTGGAGATCCCCTCCGGCCCCCGTGCTCCTCCCCCTGGCGCGGGGGCCTCTCCATGTCAATAGGCCGTTCGCGGCGTTACACACTGACGGGTAACTCACAAGCCTCGAACTTCCTTCATCAGTTCGTTACCGTGTTCGCCGTGCTTCTCAGTCGATCGAAGAACGGCCGTCATCGCCCGGCTCCGGCAGCCGAGACCGAACTTCTCGCCCCCGACGCGGAGTTGGACAACTACCTCGCCGCCCTCGCTCCCGAGGCCGACGTGGAGACCACGGCCACCGGCCGCCGCTTCGGCAACGCCGAAGTTCACCAGCTCCGCCTGAGCCTGATCGCGAACGAGCAGCTCCGCGAGCTCGCCGCGCAGCGTCAGACCTCCCCGATGGCGCTGGCCCAGGAGTGGGTCATGCAGCGCCTGGACTGGGAGTTCCGCCAGCAGGCGCACTGAAACCTCTTGTGGCGCGCTGAGCATCCCGAGCCTCAGCGCGCCGCGACCGCCCTGGTCGCAGGCACCAACCGCACCACGTCGTCGCCAGCGGCTGTCTCTCCGAGCAGTCCGGCCTGGTAGGCCAGGGCCACCGCGTGCGCCCGGTCCCGCGCGTCGAGCTTGCGCAGCATCCGCCGGACGTGGGTCTTCACCGTCTCCTCGGAGACCTCGAGCCGGTGCGCGATGTTCTTCGCGGTGAGCCCGTCCGCGATCAGCCGCAGCACCTCGAACTCCCGCTTGGACAGCGCGGGCCCGTTGCCCCGCTGGGCGCCGACGACCCGGCCGGGCGCGAGCAGCGGGGCCAGCGAGGGCTCCACGTACAGCCCCAGCTCCACCGCCTGGCAGATCGCCTCCGGGAGCCGGGCCGGGTCCAGTTCGCGCGGCAGGAAGCCCTTGGCGCCGCTGCGCCGGGCCACCTCCACCTCACCGGCCAGCCGCGCGCCGGGGCGGAACAGGGTCACCACCGCCAGGTTCGGCTGCATCCCGGCCAGCATCCGGCACAGGTGCGCGCCGGGGTCCAGCTCGGAGTCGATGAGCAGCACGTTGGGCTGGGCCGCCCGGCAGAGCTGCACGGCGCTGCCCGGCGAGCTGGCCGCGCCCACCCACTGCACCCTGGGGTCGCGACCGAGGACCGCGGCGACGCCGTGCTGGAACAGCGGCACGGAGTCGATCTGGGCGACCCGGTACGCGCCGACCCGAGCCCTCAAGCCGGCGGCGCGTGCACGCAGTGTCACTGGATCCACGGCGGTCCCCTTTCGACGTCTTGCCTTCTTGGAGTCGCCTCACACCCGATCGTGACGCCACCTATGAAGGTAGTCGGGTTCGACGCGGGGTTCTGACGTTGGAACCAGCACTTCCAGCCACTCGTTGTCACTCGATTGGAGGACAAAACCGACCTTCTGGTCTGTCTTCGGACAAGCGAACGTTCGGCGCAGCGTGGCTGCAACATTCGGCCTAGTTTGTGTCCGGTTTCGCTGCGTGGTCAACTAATTACGCTGTGACCCTGGAGGTGCCCATGACTACGCGGCGTGCACTGTTGACCGGCCTGGCCGGACTGGCGGGTGCGGCGTTCACCGGCGCGGGCACGGCCCTTGCCGCGCCCCGGCAGCCGCCGGCCGAACTGGCCCCGCCGGGCCGGGACGACCTGAAGGTGCGGATCCGGACCAGGGCGGAGTGGGGCGCGGACGAGAAGCTGCGCTTCGGGCCGAAGGGTGAGCTGTGGCCGCCGACGTTCAGCCCGGTGCAGTGCCTGACCGTGCACCACTCGGCGATCGGGGTGGACGGCGACCGGGACGCGGCGGTGCGCTCGATCTACCACGGGCACACCGTGGGCAACGCCTGGGGCGACATCGGCTACCACCTGCTGATCGACCCGGAGGGCGTGCTCTACCAGGGCAGGCACACCGGCGGCGTGGCGGTGTTCGGCGCGATGCAGGCCAACGGCAGGGCGACGGAGGCGGTGACCGCGGGGCACGTGCGCGGCCGCAACCCCGGCAACATCGGCATCTGCCTGCTCGGCGACTTCACCGGCGGCCTGCCCGCCCCGGGGGCGTGGAGCACGCTGACCAGGACGCTGGCCGCGCTGACCCTGCTCTGCGGGCTGGACCCGCTGGCCAAGCTGACCTACGTCAACACCGAGGACGGGCAGCGCTACGAGGGGCCGGTGCTGGCCAGGCACCGGGACTGGGTGTCCACGCAGTGCCCTGGCAACCTCTTCGCGGAGACCTTTGAGCCGGTGCGGCTCGAGGTGGCCAGGCTGCGCGGCGCACGGCGGCGCTAGCGGGGATCGGGGCAACCCTTGCCTGCCCAGTCCGCGCTGTGCTCGAAGTGCCACCACTCGCGGGCGATGGTGCGGCACAGGCCCCACTTGCTGCCGTAGCGCTCCAGCCACTTCGCGCCGGACTGCGGCTTCACATCCACCGCGGTGCCCTTGACGTGCGCGGACTCCTCCGGCGGCAGCACCCACTTGCGCGCCTCGGCCGCCGAGCCGCGCTTCTTGATCTCCGCGCGGTACAGCCTGCGCTGCTCGGCCGCGGTGCGCCGGGCCGACTTCACGAAGATGTCCACGCCGTCGGCCCGCGCCGCGCAGCGGGCGGCCTGGAAGGCGTCCCGCATCGCGGGCTCCAGCCGGTCCGGCTCCAGCTCGCTGGGCACTTCCAGGCGCTCGGCCTGCTGCGGCTCGAAGATGCAGTTCGGGTTGTTCTCGGTGGTCTTGCCGGTGCTGCTGCCCGTGGTCAGGCCGAGCAGCTGACCGCCGGGGTGAGCGGGCGAGGGCAGCCCGTAGACCACGAAGCCGGTCACCAGCAGCAGTGCGACGCTCAGGCCGGCCACTCCGGTCCAGGTGCGGAACCGGCGGCGGGGCTGGGTTCCGGGCACCGGGATGGGTGCGGTCGGCGCGTCCAGGTAGTGGGTCTGGTTGCGCATGCCACTCACGGTCGGCGCTGGATGTCCCCGGCTGGTCCGCGCCTTGTCATGGTTCTGCTACAGCAGTCGCACCAGGTCGGCGGCGGTGTCCTCGGGGGCCAATAATCGGTGCCATGCCGAGGGTGCTGTTGATCGAGGACGACCATGCCGTGCGCGAGGGCCTGCAACTGGCCCTGCGCAGGCAGGGCTACACCGTGGACGCGGCGGCCACCGGCGAGCTCGGCCTGGACGCGCTGCGCGCGCAGGTGCCGGACATCGTGGTGCTGGACCTGATGCTGCCGGGCATCGACGGCTTCGAGGTGTGCCGCCGGATCAGGGCAGGCGGCGAGGTGCCGATCATCATGCTGACCGCGCGCAGCGACGATATGGACATCGTCGGCGGGCTGGAGGCGGGCGCGGACGACTACGTGGTCAAGCCGGTGCAGCCCAGGGTGCTGGACGCCCGGATCAGGGCGGTGCTGCGGCGCGGGGCCAGCGAGCAGACCAGCAAGGAGCGGCACGGGTCGCTGGAGATCGACCGGCAGGCGCTGGTGGTGGTCAAGGGCGACAGGCAGGTCGGGCTGACCCCGACCGAGCTGCGGCTGCTGCTGGAGCTGTCCGCCTCGCCCGGCCAGGTGTTCAGCCGCCAGCAGCTGTTGCAGGCGGTGTGGGAGCACGACTACCTCGGTGACTCGCGGCTGGTGGACGCGTGCGTGCAGCGGCTGCGGGCCAAGATCGAGGACCGGCCGGCCAGCCCGGTGTACGTGCAGACCGTGCGCGGTTTCGGCTACCGGTTCGGCCCGGTATGAGCCGCCTGATCGACTCGCTGCCCACCTGGGCCCGCGGCCTGCGCGCGCGGCTGGTGTTCGCCTTCCTGGCCGTGGCCGCGCTCGGCGCGGCGGCCGCGGCGGGGGCCAGCTACGTCTCGGCGCGCACCACGGTGCTCAAGTACGCCCAGGACCAGGTCATGAAGGCCACCAGGGACGCGGTGAGCCAGTTCGCGCCCGAGCTCAGCTTCCCGCCGACCCAGGCCACCCTGGACCAGCTGGTCAGCAAGCTCCCGGACAGCGCGGCGGTGGTGACCTACCGGGACCTGCGGTCGCGCCCGCTGGGGTACCGGCTGGAGGACATCCCGGCCGAGCTGCGGACCGCGGTGCGGACCAGGGGCACCCTGGTGTTCCAGCGGGGCACCTCTGGCAGCTCGCCCATGTTCTACGTCGGCATGCCGGTGCTGACCAAGCGAGCGGGTGGTGAGCTGGAGCCCTCCGGCATAGAGGTCTACCTGGCGCGGGGCCTTGGCGGACCCTCGGACCAGATCAGCGACCTGGCCCAGACCGCGTGGCAGACCAGTCTGCTGGCGCTGCCGCTGGCCGCGCTGCTGGCGCTGCTGGCCGCGCGCGGGGTGCTGCGGCCGGTGCGCGAGCTGCGCGGGGCGACCCGGCGGCTGGCCGGTGGCGACCTGGGCGCGCGGCTGGAGGTCAAGGGCTCGGACGAGCTGGCCGACCTGGCGCACACCTTCAACGACACCGCGGCCACGCTGGACCGGACGGTGACCGGGTTGCAACGGATGGAGGCGGACGCGCGGCGGTTCGTGGCCGACGTCTCGCACGAGCTGCGCACCCCGCTGGCCGCGATGACCGCGGTGACCGACGTGCTGGACGAGGAAGCGGAGAACCTGCCCGAGGACGCGCAGATCGCGGCCAGGCTGGTCGGCCAGGAGACCCGCAAGCTGGCCAGGATGGTGGAGGACCTGATCGAGATCTCCCGGTTCGACGCGGGCGCGGCCAGGCTGGTGCTGACCGAGGTGGACGTGGCCGAGGCGGTGCGCAACACGCTGCGCGCCAGGGGCTGGACGGACCAGGTGACCACCGAGCTGCCCGAGGGTGTGCGGGTCAAGCTGGACGCCAGGCGGCTGGACGTGATCGTGGCCAACCTGGTCGGCAACGCGCTGCGGCACGGGCAGCCGCCGGTGGTGGCCACGCTGACCGCGAGCCCGCAGTGGATCGAGCTGACCGTCACCGACCACGGGTCCGGGCTGCCGGAGGCGGTGCTGCCGCAGGTGTTCGCCCGCTTCTACAAGGCCGACTCGGCCCGGTCCCGGTCCGAGGGCAGCGGGCTCGGGCTGGCCATCGCCTGGGAGAACGCGCAGCTGCACTACGGCACCATCGAGGCGGCCAACGCGCCGCACGGCGGGGCCAGGTTCACCCTGCGGCTGCCCCGGCTGGCCAGGGGCGTGGAGGAGGGTGGTCCGCGGTGAAGCGGCTGGTGACGGTGCTGCTGGGGGTGGCGCTGCTGGCCGGGTGCGGGGTGCGGCCCACCCCACCGGTGGGCGGCGGGGACGCACCGCGCGGGGTGGCCGAGGGGCCGACCCTGTACTTCCTGCGCGGCGGCAGCCTGGTGCCGGTGGTGCGCAAGATCGGCAAGCTGGGCGACTACCCGACCGCGCTGCGCGAGCTGTTCTACGGGATCGCCGAGGACGATCCGCCCGGCTTGACCAGCGCGCTGCCCACGGGCGGGTTCGGCGAGCTGACCGCGGGGGTGACCCAGCGCAACACCGTCGAGGTGCGGGTGCTCAGGGGCGACGGGCGGCCGCTGACGCTGTCCGGGGCGGCACTCGACCAGATCGCGTGCACCGTCTCCGCCCGGCACCTGGCCGCGGACCGGGTGTACAGCGTGGAGTCGGTGATCGTGAACGAGGTGCCGCGGCGCTGTCCGATTGGGGTTTAGGTGATCGTGCCGCGCAGGGCGAGCACGTCCAGCTGGTCGCGGGAGGAGTTGAGCCTGCGGGTCCAGGAGGTGGCCAGCTCGGCGATCTCCTCAGGGCTCAGGTAGGCGGCCTCGGTGAGCTGCCAGCCGGCGGTGGCGTAGGCCTTGGCCAGCACCTCGGTGGCCGACTCCGGGGTGGGCTCGGCGGTGTCGCCGACCTCGGGCACCGGCGGGCGCCAGGCGTGCAGGTTCAGCGTGACCAGGAAGTCCGCGCCGGGGCGGCAGCAGGCGGCCAGCCCGCGCAGCACCGCGCCCTCGGTGTCCAGCACGCCGCGCAGCAGGCTGCCCCAGGGCATCAGCACGTGCAGCTCGTCGATCTCGCGCAGCTCCGGCGGCAGCGACTCGGCGGCGTGCCAGAGGTAGACCAGGTTGGGCAGACCGCCCTTGGCCGGTTTGGCCGCCGCCTTGCCCGCGGTCTTGCGCAGGTTGTCCGGGGCCGCGTCCAGGCCGATGACCAGCTGGTCGGGATGCTTGCGAGCCAGGTGCAGCGGGTGCTTGCCGTCGCCGGTGCCCACGTCGAGCAGGACCGAGGTGTACTGGGCGCGGAGCTCGGCGAACTGCTCCGCGGTCAGGTCGACGACCTGCTTGCCGGTTACGCGACGCACCTCAGGAGCCTAGATCCTTCAGTTGTTGGACCGCGTCGTAGGCGGTGCGGCGGGTGAAGCCGGGCAGCTCGGCCAGGGTCTGGGCGAGGCTCTTGGCCGGCACGCCTTGGGCAAGCAGGCCGGTGATCAGCTTGTGTAGCAACGGGTCCAGGCCCTGGCTGAAGACCGGGTCGAGGCAGAGCCAGAACTCGCCGCGGGCGGGCAGCGGGAGGGTGTCCAGCTCGCCCCAGCGCGGGCGCTCGCTCTCGGCGTAGGGCTCGGTGGCCACGGCGAGGGTGCGGGTGCCGCGGTCGCGGGCGGCGGCGAGCACCTTGGCCGCGGTGTCGGCGGCGACGCGGATGACCACCTTGGCGTCCAGGGGGGCGGCGCGCAGGGTGTCGGCGGGTTTGCGGGACAGCACGGTGAGGTGCAGCGGGGCGGCGGACGGGGAGGCGGCCGCGGCGGCCAGGCCGGGGGGCAGGCCGATGACCTCGGTGGGGCCGCCGAGCAGGTGGCGGGCGGTGCGGCCGGGGAGGTCCTCGGTGGCCAGGACGAGGATGCGGCCGGTGACGCCGGCGGTCACGGCGCGCGCGGGGGCGGCAGCGGTCATCCGGGCGAGCAGGGACCGTGCGCCGGAGTCTTCGGCGAACACCATGTCGGCAGCGGCCAGTTCGGCGCTCAGGCGCGGGCTGGGGCCGGTGGCGTGGCACAGGACCACCGTGCCGGGATCGTCCACAGCGGACACCTCGACCAGGACCTCGGTGGCCGGGTCGGTCAGCCGGGCGGTCAGGTCGCGGGGCAGGTCGGCCGCGGACAGGTCGGCGTCGGTGGCCAGGGTGCCAGGCAGGCGGAGGTGGCTGCGGCGGATGACGGCCGGGCCGCCGGGAACCCAGTTCGGGTTGCCGACGGCCCGGACGGTCGCGCTGTGCCCACCCGCGCTGATCCGCAGCTGCACCGGACCGGCCAGCGGGCCGCCCTCGGTCACCGCGCCGACGCCGAGCACGCAGGTGGCGCGGGCGGTCAGCTCGGTGTCCGGGGTCAGCTCCCACGTCTTGTCGTGGGTGGCCCTGATCTCCGGGTGGCCGGTGGCGCGGATGGTGGTCATCCCGCCCAGTGTGCCCGGTCAGGCGAAGCTGAACGCGCCCCGGTCCAGGGTGACGCCGCCCTCCTTGGTCTCGGTGCGGAAGGCCACCTCGGTGCCCTCGGCCCAGGCGTGCACGATCAGCTCCTGGCCGGGCAGCACCGGGGCGGTGAACCGGCCGAAGATCCGGCGCACCCTGCTGACCTCGCCGCCGCAGAAGTGGCCGGTGAGCAGCCGGGCGGTGATGCCGTAGGTGCACAGGCCGTGCAGGATCGGCCGCGGGAACCCGCCCCGCCCGGCGAAGGCGGGGTCGGAGTGCAGCGGGTTGTGGTCGCAGCCGCCCAGCCGGTACAGCAGGGCCTGGCTGGGCGCGGTCTGGAAGGTGAGCACCGCGTCCGGCTCGCGCGCCGGCGGCGCCCAGTCCTCCGACGGACCGCGTTCGCCGCCGAACCCGCCCTGGCCGCGGACGAACACCGAGGACATGGTGGACAGCAGCGGTTCGCCGTTGATCGTGCTGCCCTCGGTCTTGGCCACCACCAGGGCGCCCTTGCCCTTGTCGAAGACGTCGGTGACCGTGCGGCGCAGGCTCATCCGGCCCTCGGCGGGCAGCGGCCGGTGCAGCACCAGCTCCTGCTCGGCGTGCACCAGCAGCGCCGGGTCGAAGTCGCCGAAGGACTGCGCGGGGCCGCTGAACTGGGCCAGCACCACGCCGAAGGTGGGCAGCACCTGCTGCCGCACTCCGGCGGTGTTCTCGGTGGTGTAGGCCAGTTCCGCCAACGGGTCCTCGGCGCCCGCGCCGACGCCGAGCGCGTACAGCAACGCCTCCTCCGCCGTCCAGCTGCGTTCCCACGGGCCGACTGCGCGGCCCACCGCGGACAGGTCGATCGGCAACTTCTCGCTCCCCTCAGCCGAGTGCGCCACGCACGTTCGCGTGGCCCTTCAACAGGTTCCGGGCGATGGTGCGGCGCTGGATCTCGTCGGTGCCCTCGTAGATGCGCAGCAGGCGCAGCTCGCGGTACCAGCGCTCCAGCGGGAGTTCCTTGGTGTAGCCCATGCCGCCGTGGATCTGCAGCATGCGGTCGACGATCTCGTTGGCCTTGATGCCGCCGTAGAGCTTCGCCATGGACTGACCCTGCCGGGAATCCAGGCCCGCGTCCACCTGCCAGGCGGCGGTGAGCACCAGCCAGCGCAGCGCCTCGATCTCTACCGCGGAGTCGGCCAGCATCCACTGGATGGCCTGCCGCTCGGCCAGCAGCTCGCCGAAGGTCTCCCTGGTGCGCGCGTAGTCCAGGCCGAACTCGACCAGCCGGACGCAGGCGCCCAGCGCGCGGGCGGGCAGCAGGTAGCGGCCGCGGCCGATCCAGCTCATGGCCAGCGCGAAGCCCTGCCCGACCTCGCCGAGCACGTTCTCCTCGGGCACCCGGACGTTGTCGAAGACCAGCGCGGCCGGTCCCCACTCGCCCATGGTGGCGATCGGCTCGGACTTCCAGCCCATGTCCCGGTCCACCAGGAAGCAGGTGACGCCACCGTTGGCGCCCTTCTCCTTGTCGGTGACCGCGAAGACCATCACGAAGTCGGCGTCGTTGCCCCTGGTGATGAAGGTCTTCTCACCGTTGATGACCCACTCGTCGCCGTCCTTGACCGCGCTGGTCCTGATCGCCTTGGCGTCGGAGCCCGCGCCCGGCTCGGTGATGGCGAAGCAGGAGGTCCGGTCACCGGCGATGGTGGGCAGCAGGTACTTCTCCCGCTGCGCCTCGTTGCCGGAGTAGAGGATGTTGTCGGCCTCGCCGCCGAAGTGGAAGGGCACGAAGCTGTAGCCCAGCTCGCCCTCCACCAGCGCGGTCATCACCGCGCCCATGCCCATGCCGCCGTAGGCCTCCGGGGTCTGGATGCCCCAGAACCCGGCCGCCTTGGCCTTGAGCTGCAACTCGCGCAGCTCGTCCTTGGTGATGCCCGGCTGGCCGAGGCGTTCCCTGCGGAGCACCTCCGGCTCCAGCGGGATGAGCTCCTTGCGGACGAAGTTGCGCACCCAGTCCCGGATGTCGCGTTCGGTGTCGTTGAGGGAGAAGTCCATTGCGCTGCTTGCCTTTCTAGCGGCCACCGTCGACGTAGAGGATCTGACCGTTGATGAACGAGGAGTCCTCGCTGACCAGGAAGGCCACCGTGTTCGCGATGTCCTCGGGCTTGCCGGTGCGGCGCACCGAGATCTGCTCGGCGGCGGCCTTCTTGAACTGCTCGAAGTCCATCCCGATCCGGGCCGCGGTGGCCGCGGTCATGTCGGTCTCGATGAAGCCGGGGGCGATGGCGTTGACGTTGACACCGAACGGGCCCAGCTCGATGGCCAGGGTCTTGGTGAAGCCCTGCAGGCCGGCCTTGGCCGCGGCGTAGTTGGCCTGGCCCCGGTTGCCGAGCGCGGAGGTGCTGGACAGGTTGACGATCTTGCCGAACTGCTGCTGCACCATGTGCTTCTGCGCGATCTGGCTGCACAGGAAGGCGCCGCGCAGGTGCACCGACATGACCGTGTCCCAGTCCTCGTCGGTCATCTTGAACAGCAGGTTGTCCCTGGTCACCCCGGCGTTGTTGACCAGGATGTGCAGCCCGCCCAGCTCGGCGACCACCCGGTCGAAGGCCAAGGTGACCTGCTCGCGGCTGGTCACGTCGCAGCCGATGCCCACCGCCCTGCCACCGGCCTCGGTGATCGCCTTGACCGTCTCGGCGGTGGCCGCCTCGTCCAGGTCGATCACCGCGACCGCGGCGCCGCGCTCGGCCAGCGTGCGGGCGGTGGCCGCGCCGATCCCGCGTGCCGAGCCGGTCACCACCGCGACGCGTCCGTCCAGAGTTCCCACGAGTTTCCCTTTCCTCACTTGACCTTGCCGGTGGCCACCCACTGGCGGAGCTCGCGCTTGAGCACCTTGTGGCTCGGGCCAACGGGCAGTTCCTCGACCACGACGACTCGTCGCGGATACTTGTGGTGGCCAAGGCGTTCCCTGGTCCAGGCGATCACCTCGTCCTGGGTGACCTGCTGTCCCGGCTTGGGCACCACCACGGCGCAGACCTCCTCACCGCTGCGCTCATCCGGCAGGCCGATCACCGAGACCTCGGCGATGGCGGGGTGCCGGATGAGCATCTCCTCGACCTCGCGCGGGTAGACGTTGAACCCGCTGCGGATGATCAGGTCCTTCTTGCGGTCCACCACCGAGAGGTAGCCCTCGGCGTCCTTGACCCCGATGTCGCCGGTGCGGAACCAGCCGTCCACCATGGCCGCCTCGGTGGCCGCCGGGTCGTCGAGGTAGCCGGCGAAGACGTTGTGGCCCCTGATGACGATCTCGCCGGTCTGCCCGGCTGGCAGGAACTCGTTCCGCTCGTCGATGGCCGGGTCCGCGACCTCCACCTCGACGCCCCAGATCGGATGGCCGACGGTGCCCGGCCGCGCGCCGAAGACCGGCTGGTTGACGGTGGCCGTCGGTGAGGTCTCGGACAGGCCGTAGCCCTCCAGGATCTCGGTGCCGAAGCGCTCCTGGAAGGCCTCCAGCACGGCCACCGGCAGCGGCGCCCCGCCGGAGGTGCAGCCGCGCAGCTGGGGCACCTCGGCCTGGCCCTCGCTGACCTCCAGCAGCCGCAGGAACATGGTGGGCACGCCCAGGAAGATCGACACCTGGTGCCCGCGCATCAGCTCCAGCGCCTCGGCGGCGTCGAAGCGGGGTTGCAGCAGCAGGGTGGCGCCGACCCGGAAGCCGGAGTTCATCGCGCTGGACTGGCCGAAGATGTGGAACAGCGGCAGGCAGCCCAGGATCACATCGCCCGCCGCCAGCTTGTCCACGTCGAAGGCGGCCACGGTGGCGTTCATGACCAGGTTGAGGTGGGTGAGCACGGCGCCCTTGGGGCGGCCGGTGGTGCCGGAGGTGTAGAAGACCACCGCCGGGTCCTCCGCGGCGCGGGTGCGGAAAGTGGGCAGTGGCTCGGTGGCCGCGGCCAGCTCGGTCAGCGAGGGGTGCTCGGGGGTGGCCGGGCCGAGCGTGCGCAGCTCGACCCCGGCGGCCTTGGCGGCGGGCGCGCCGAGGGGCAGCTGGGAGACGTGGCAGAGCACCAGCTTGGCCTTGGCGTGCGAGATCAGGTAGGTGGCCTCATCCGGCACCAGCAGCAGCGGGATCGGCACCACCACCGCGCCGGCGGCCAGCACGCCGAAGTAGGACTCGACGAAGCCGATCACGTTGGGGGCCACGATCGCGACCCGGTCGCCCTCCCGGATGCCCAGCTCGCGCAGGGCCGCGGCGTGCCGCCTGGCCCGCTCCCAGAGCTCCGGGTAGGTGAGCTGCTGATCGCCCTGGATGAGGGCGACCCGTTCGCGGTGCAGCCGCGCCGACTCCGCGAGGACCATCGCCAGCGAGAGAGTCATCCGGCCTCCGTGACTTCATCGTCGTGGGTGCTGACCCGGAAAACTAACCGTGTTAGTTTTCATCGAGGCTAGGACGGCGGTGAGCGCACGGCAAGACCGCGGCGCGAAGTCGAGCGAGACTCATCCACGAGGAGCAACGGTGCCCAGACCCCCAGCCCCGCTGCTGTCGGTCGACCGGATCCGGACGGCCGCGCTGGAGATCATCGACCAGCACGGGCTGGAGGCGCTGACCATGCGCAGGCTGGCCCACCACATCGGCGTGCAGGCCGCCTCGCTGTACAACCACGTGCGCACCAAGGAGCAGCTGTTGCACGACGTGGCCAACGAGCTGGCCACCGAGGTGGACACCTCCGCCTTCGGCCGCTGCGACTGGCGGGAAGCGCTGACCATCTACCTGCGCTCCTACCGGTCCGTGCTGGCCCGCCACCCCAACATCGTGCCGCTGCTCTCGGCAGGGCCCGGCCGCCGCGAGTCCGGCCTGAAGCTGGCCGACGCGGTGCACGGCGGCCTGGTCTCCGCGGGCTGGCCGCCCAAGTACGCCACCATGATCGGCGCGGCCACCAAGTACCTGGTCTTCGGCGCGGCCATGGGCTCGTTCTCCCAGGGCTTCGACGACGACGAGCAGCTCTACGCCGAGCGCTACCCGAACCTGGCCCAGGCGCACCTGCTGCGCGGCCGGGCCGAGATCGACACCGAGGCCTTCGAGCTGGCCCTACGCGTGATGCTGGACGGGCTGACGAACCTGTGGGAAAGCCTGGAGCACCCCGACGGCCAGCAGCGCGACCAGCCCGCCGGTGACCATGGTGACCGAGACTGAGCTCGCGTCCACCAGCACGCCACCGAGCAGCGCGCCGGTGGACAGGGTGGCCTGGAAGGCCGAGGTGAACAGCACGGTCGCCGCCTCCGGCGCATCCGGCGCGGATTGGGCCAGCCAGGTCTGCGCGCAGGCGGGCACCGCGCCGTAGGCCAGTCCCCAGAGCACCAGCAGCGGCAGCTCCCAGCCGCCGAGCACCGGCAGCAGCACCGTGGCCAGCGCGATCATCCCGGCCGCCAGCGCGAACACCCGGCGCACCGAGGTGGCTGCCCAGGCCCCGGCGAGGAAGTTGCCGAGCACCCCGGCCAGGCCGTAGGCCAGCAGGTACGGCGTGGGACTGGCCTGGGTGGCCTGGTGCAGGAACGGGGTCACGTACGTGTAAGTGCCGAAGTGGGCGAGCACCACCAGGAAGGTCACCGCCAGCCCAAGCCGGGCACTCGGCAGGCGCAGCAGCCCGGCCAGCACCCGGGGACTGGTCGCCCGCTCGGCGGGCAGCGGCGGCAGGAACACCAGCAGCGCCAGCCACACCGCCGCGGTGAGCACCCCCAGCACCACGAACGCGGCCCGCCACCCGGCCAGCTCGCCGAGGAAGGTCCCGGCCGGCACACCGAGCACCGAGCCGAGCGGCACCGCCGCGAAGATCACCGCGGTGGCCGCACCCACCCGGTGCGCCGGCACCAGCCGCGGCGCCAGCCCGGCCCCGATGGACCAGAACCCGCCGATGACCACGCCGAGCAGCACCCGGGAGAGCAGCATCAGCCAGTAGCCGGGCGCCACCGCGGCGAGGAAGTTCGCCACCGCCAGCAGCAGCGCCAGCGCGCCCAGCATCCGCCGCCGGTCCAGCCGCGCGGTGGCCACCGTGACCAGCGGCGCGGCCAGCGCGGCCAGGAAACCGGGCATGGTCATCATCAGGCCCGCGGTGCCCGGCGAGATACCGAAGGTCGCGCCGATAGGGGTGAGCAGGCCGATGGGCAGGATCTCGGTGGTGACGATGGCGAAGATGCCCAGCATGACGGAGACGACCGCGGGCCAGCGGGAGTGAACGGACATGCGGCCAGCCCAGCAGTCCGGGGCGGCCCCGGTCTCGCGAGATCGCGACCAGGCAGTGGGCTCAGCCCTCGGCCAGCTCCTTGAGGCCGGCCAGGGTCTGGTCGATGTTGCGCTTGTTGCGGGCCGCGCGGTCCTTGACGCCGACGATGCGGTTGAACAGCCACTTGATCACCGGGTTGCGCAGGTCGACGAAGGACTCGGTGACCCGGCAGCCGGTGTCGGTGGGCTCGAAGGTCCAGGCCCAGTCGGCGACCCGGATCGGCCCGGCGGTGACGCGGTAGGCGAACGCGCGACCGGGGTCGGCCTTGGTGACCCGGCAGGTGGTGGACCACTTGGCCTTGCCGACCTCGTTGTGGCCGCGGAAGCGGGCGCCGACCACGGGACCGGTGGCCGGGGGCGACCAGTCGGCGGCGCGGCACTCCCTGGTGAACCGGTGCTGGTTCGGCACGTCGGACACCAGGGCGTAGACCGCGGCCGGGGTGGCCGCGATGTCGGTGGTGCCTGCGATCTGCTCGGTCATGTGGTGCCTCCGCTGGACGGGGGTTGGCCGGGACCGCGCGCGCGGCGGACCCGGCCAGTGCGCCGTCAGTAAATCGGATAGGCCCTGCCGAGAGCCATGGCGATGGCCAAGGTGTCCTCGACGACCCGGTACTCGTGAATCAGCCCGGCCCGCACGGAAAGGCTCACCGCGAAATCCTGGGCGAATACGCGACCGGTTCCGGTGGCCCGGTATCGGCCGCCGCCGAAGACCACCGCATCATCACCGTCGACCAGGACCTTTCGCACGGTCACCGCGTGGAACTCCAACCGGTGGAACAGCGCCAGGAAGAACGCCTCGATTTCCCGGCGGCCGTGGGACCGCACCGGCCAGGGATCTCCTGGGATTTCCGAGGAATGGCACTGGGCGTCCACGTGGAACAACTGGGCGATACCCGCGGCGTCCTGCGCGCCGAACCGGGTGAGCAGTCGTTGCACCATTTCCAGGGTGGAGGACGTCCGATTCGTCATGACACCGGCCCGGTGCCGGAAGCCAGCCGCCAGGTCGCGGTCGCCGCCCGCTGGCCGTCCTGCTCCACCGCGACCCAGCACATGCCGTTCGCGGTGCGCAGCACGCTCACCTCGGCCGGCCGGTCCAGCTCGACGAACCGGCCGGTGCGGGCCTGGCAGGAGACCAGGTATCCGGGACCCACGACGGCCCGGACCGCCTGGCGCATGGCCGCGAAGACCACCATGCCCGGCACGTGGTCGACCGCGTGGTCGAACAGCGCCGGATGGCTGGCATCCACCAGCAGGCCCCAGCGGTTCGCCTTGTTCACGCTGGTCAACAACACGTCCCTGACATCGCGCCTGCCCACCAGCTCCGGCGGCACCGGCGCCGGCCGCTCACCGGCCACCTGACTGGGCACCCTTGGCGGGCGCAGCCTGGCGTACACCGCCGGCGGCAGCGCGCCCAGCGTGCCGCCGCCCTGACCGAACCGGCGGCCCTCCCGGTACAGCTCGGCCTCCACCGCGAGCGTGGAGGCGTGCCCCGGCCGCACCCTCGGATCCCTGGTACGCACCACCAGCTGGATGTCGACCGGCCGGTCCCCGACCCGCAGCGCCGCGGGATCCACGGCGTAACTCATTCCCCGCATGACGAACTTGTGGTCAAGCGGTATGTCCCAACCCGTATGGGCAATCAACAGCCCGGTTTGGCGAATGGTCTCCAGAATCAGCAGCGGGTCGGCCCGGCCCTGTTCTGGCTGGTAGAACGCGTGCGCCCGAGGTAGCTGGGCACAGATCCGGAAGTCGCCGGTGCGGCGGCGCACCCATCTGGTCAGCAGCACCTCGGCCACGGACTCGCGATGCACCAGCCTGCGCGGTACGGTCGTGTCGAATCCCACCTCTCCACTCATTTCGAGTGCAACGAATAGTGAGTCTTTGCTCTTCGGCACCTGGTCGTTGCCCAACCGCAACATGTCGGCCAACATACCGGTACAGATTAGTTTCGACGGCAAGAACACCTGGATGGCGGAGCAGTCGATGTTCAAGCGTGAACAATCGAGCAACACGAAGCAAAGCCTGCTGCTGGCGGCAGCGAACACTTTCGACCGGAAGGGCTTTCTCGGTACCAATCTCACCGACGTTTGCGCAAGTGCGGGGGTCACAAAAGGGGCTCTTTACTGCCATTTTCCCTCGAAGGAAGCACTCGCGGTCGCTTTGATCGAGACCCAGTTACGTCTCTGGCACGAAGTCCACCACCATTTGGCCCAGCAGCCATTGAGCCCGATGCAGTCGCTCATCGACCTCTCACACGAGTTCGGCAACCGGTTGCGCACCGACGTGCGGGCCAGGGTGGGCGTCCGGCTGCTCTTCGAGGCCGACCTGTTCGACCGCGAGGCGGGCGGTCAGTTCCACGGCTGGGTCACCATGGTCCGCGACCTGTTGATCCTGGCGAGCGCGGCCGGGCAGCTGCGGCCCGAGGTGCACCCGAGGGAGGCCGCGGAGTCCCTGGTGGCCGCCTTCACCGGCACCCAGCTGCTGTCCAGGGCCACCAGCGGGCACGACGACCTGCCGGCCAAGTTCACCGCGCTGTGGCGGCTCTGGCTGCCCGCCCTGGTGGTGCCCTCGGCCCTGGTCGCGCTGCGCATCGGCCCACCGACAAGCGAGCCCGAAGTCTTTGTGCCAGTTCAACAAACCGCCGGTATCACCTGATCTGGCCCGGCCACGGCGGCGGCGGGCGCGGCAGGGTGAGGACCATGCGCGACAAGAGGTCCCGCCCGGCAAGCACCGCCGTCGACTGGCAGGAGTGCCTGCGCCTGCGGCCCGCGCTGCTGCGGCTGGCCAGGCAACGCTGCCCAGCCGGCGCCGAACCCGAGGACCTGGTGCACGAGGCACTCGCCCAGGCCGCCGAGCTGGGCCGGGTGCCACCGGACCGGCTGGCCGCGTTCCTGGCCCTGGTGGTCGGCAGGCTGTGCGCGGAGGAACACCGGCGGCAGCACGAGGACGCGGTCCTGTTCGACCACCCGCGGCTCCGGCCGAGCACCCCGGAGGATCCGACCGAACGGGTCAACGACCGGTTGGAGGGGCGCTGGTTCCGGCAGCGGCTGCGCGACTTCTCCACCCGCGACCGCAACCTGCTGCTGCTCTTCGCCGACGGCCTGCCGCATACCGAGATCGCCAGGGAGCTGCGCACCACGGTGGGCGCGACGCAGTCCGCGCTGCACCGCATCAGGGAGAGGTTGCGCTAGGGCGTCTCCGCCGTGTCCCGCGCGTGAGCGCCGGAGTCCGGGTCGTTCCTGGCGGTGCCGCCAGGGGCGGGCTGTGCCCGGCGATAGCGTGCGGGACACGGCGGAGACGCCCTAGGGTCACAAGTCAGCGGTGGGAGCAACGAGTGGGTGAACTCGGCTGCTAGATGTACGGACATGCGGGTTCACCATCTCAACTGCGCGAGCATGGCTCCGCTCGGCGGGCGCCTGATCAACGGCGACGCCCCGCCGCACCGAGCGGCCCGGCTGGTCGCGCACTGCCTGCTGATCGAGACCGAGCAGGGCCTGGTGCTGGTGGACACCGGGCTCGGCCTCGACGACCTGCGCTCGCCGGGCAGGCTGGGCGCGCTGTTCCGGCTTTCCTGCCGGCCGAAGCTGGCCGAGAGTGAGACCGCGGTCCGGCAGATCGTCCGGCTGGGTTATTCACCGGCTGACGTCCGGCACATCGTGCTGACCCACTTGGACCTGGACCACGCGGGCGGGATCGCGGATTTCCCGCAGGCCAAGGTGCACGTGCATGCCGAGGAATACGCCGCGGCAATGGCCAGGCGGACCTTGGGGGAACGTTCGCGCTATGTGCCGGCGCAATGGGCGCACGGCCCGGACTGGGCCACATACGGCCGGACCGAGGGCGAGGGGTGGTTCGGCTTCGAGGCGGTGCGGCAACTCGACGGACTTCCGCCGGAGATCCTGCTGATTCCACTGGCTGGACACACCCACGGCCATAGTGGAGTCGCGGTGGCGGCCGGCGGCGACCGCTGGCTGTTGCATGCCGGGGACGCCTACTTCTTCCACGGCGAGGTCAATGGGCGGCCGTCTCGCGGCACCCCGGGGTTGGACCTATTCCAATCCGTGGTGGCGGTCGACCGGACAAAACGTCTGGACAACCTGCGCAGGCTGCACGCGCTGGCGGCGGCGCAGCCCCAGCGGATTCAGGTCTTTTCCGCGCACGATCCGCTGGAGTTCGAACGCTGCCGCGAAGGCGGGGCCTGACCCGACCAGACAGGCTTCGCCTTCGCGGCAGCGCTTGACGTTCCGCGAACTCAGGAAGCGTGGGCTTCCTGGAACTTCACGACCAGCTCCTGCGGAATGCGGCCGCGCTCGGAGACCTGGTGGCCCTGGGTGCGGGCCCACTGCCGAATCTCCTGGTTGCGGTCGCGCTCGCCGGCGGCCTTGGCGCCGCCGCCGCGGGTGGCCCGCTGCTTGCGGCCACCGGTGCGCCGGGCCGCGGCGACATACGCCGCAACGGCGTCGCGAAGAGCCGCCGCATTGTCCGCGGACAGGTCGATGACGTAGTCGACGCCGTCGAGGCCGAAGGAGACGCTCTCCTCGGCCTTCGACCCGTCGAGGTCGTCCACCAGCTCGACCGTGACTTTCTCCGCCATTTGCACTCCCCGTTTGGATAGGTGGCTCGTGGCAGTAAATATCCGAACGGGCGTGAAGTCAAATTTCCCGGTGGGTCAGCAACCAGGATGTGACCGGATCGCGTGATGGGGCAACGGAATCATAAACCCTTCACCGAGCGGCCGCACCGTGGTAGAAGAAATCTCCGAAGCCGATGGTGAAGACCAGCAGGCCATAGAGCCCGTGCTCCACCCAGGCGGCGAACAGCGAGCGGGTGCGCCGGTATCGGTTGCTGAAGATCCAGCCGCCGATGACGGTGAGTACCACGCTCAGCACGTTGCCGAAGATGATGTGCACGAAACCGAAGGCCGCGGCACTCGCCGCGACCATTCCCAGGCCGTTGCCGAACACCGGCGCGTACCGGTGGAACAGGAACGCCCGGAAGATGAGTTCCTGCGGGTAGACCGACAGCAGCGGGTACAACACCATGATGAACAGCCACACCGTCGGGTTGTTCCTGGGCAGCTCGAACAGGCGCTCCGGGCTGAACAGCCACAGCGACAGCAGGCCGAGCGCGGCGGTGGCACCCCACAGCAGCAGCATCCTCGGCAGCACCGGCCACAGCGCGGCGGCCCGCCAGAAGTTCGACCGGTCGAAGTCCGGCTGTCGGCGCAGGTAGAGCACCGCGGTGATGCCGAGCATCACCAGCAGCGGAATGGGCCCGCCGGGAATGCGGAAGACGGTGTAGACCGAGACCGCCCCGAAGAACAACAGGAGGAACTCGGCGGCCAGGTAGTTGCGGCGACTCCGGCCGACACCGGGAGCGACCGCGTCGGCGGTGGTCGTCATGCCTGCCGACTTTACCGAGGGAAACTGAGGATCTCTTCAGCTTCCGGGCGGCCAGTGCCCGCCGCGCAGCCGCCCTTCCCGAATCGCCCGCGCCCAGTAGTCCCCGGCCCGCGAAGCCAGCTCGGCGTAATGCGCGCAGGCCGCGCCGAGCGCGCTGTCCACCACGTCAGCCGGCAGTCTGCCCAGCCAGGCCGCCCACACCGGGCGGTGGATCGGCGGGTCGACCGGCAGCACCACCACGTTGTCATCCGGCCAGGCCGCAGCCAGCGGGGCGGCCAGGCTGACCGCCTGCCCCGAGGAGACCAGGTTGCGCACCGTGTTCGAGGAGTCGGCCACGTGCAACACGTGCGGACGAATTCCGGCCGAGGTGAACACCGCGGCGCACACCTGGGCCAGCACGGTGTCCGGCGGCGGCGCCACCCAGCGGTCGGCGGCCAGCTCGGCCAGGTGCACGGACTCCGCGGCGGCGCACCGATGGGCGGCCGAAAGGGCCACGTAAATCGGTTCATGCAACAGAATTTCGGCTTGGGCACCCGGCGGTAACGAGGGTTGCGTCCCTGGCGGGCCATAGCCGAGGACAAGATCGACTTCCCCGCGTTCCAGTGCCTGCACGGCCAGGTCGGGGGTGGTGGTCAGGGTGGCCACCTGGACCTCGGGCAGGGCCTTGGTGAGCCGGGCGGTCAGCTCGGAAACGCCGATCGGGTAGGTGGCCAGCCGGAGCTGCACCTGACCATGGCCGGCGGCGGTGACATCGGCCCTGAGCTGCTCGGCGAGCTCCTCGGCCCGCCTGGCGTGGGTGTAGAGGGCGTGCCCGGCCGGGGTGAGCGAGACCGCCCTGGTGCTGCGCCGCAGCAGGCTCACGCCGAGGCTGCGCTCCAGCCGCTGCACCTGGCGGGACAGACCGGACTGCGGAACACCCAGACGTGCCGCGGCGCGGGTGAAGTTCAGCTCCTCCGCGAGCACCCGGAACGCCTTAAGATGCCGGAACTCGATATCCATGCTCATCCTGCATCAATCTTGGTCACCCGTTGGTATTTCCGCTTGTCCGTCGGCCACTGCTGCAATGCGCGCGGCGCATAACCGCAGTTCGTTCCGTGAGCGTGCCGCTTGGACACGGACGTGTCCAGCCGGGTCACGTCGAGGAGGCAATGAACGTGAAGGTCAAGAAAATCCTGACAGCCGGGCTGGCTGTGCCGGTCGTGGCAGGTTCCCTGCTGCTGGCCGGTGGCCCGGCGGGTGCCGCGGGCACGGCATCCCAGCAGGCTCAGTCCGACTACACCGTGCTGGTCGCCGACGGCGCCAGCCGGGAGGCCGCGATCCGCGCGGTGCAGGCTGCCGGCGGCACCGTGACCAAGGAGAACGCCGCGATCGGCGCCCTGGTCGTGCGGGCCCCGCAGCAGGGCTTCATCACCCAGGTCGCCGGGTCCAAGGACCTGGGCGGCGCGACCAGGGCGCGGCCGGTTGGCCAGGCGCCCAAGCAGAAGCTGGAGAAGGCCAAGCGGGACGCGGTCGAGAAGGAGTCCGCTGGCAAGCAGGGTCCGGCCGAGGCCAAGACCCAGCAGTCCGGCATGGACCCGCTGGACGACAAGCTGTGGGGCCTGAAGATGCTCCGCTCCGACCTGGCCCGCGCCAAGCAGCCGGGTGACAAGCGGGTCACCGTCGGCATCCTGGACACCGGCGTGGACGGCAACCACCCGGACATCGCGCCGAACTTCTCCAAGGAGCTGTCCCGCAACTTCACCACGGACCTCCCCTACGACGAGAACGGCGCCGAGGTCGACGGCGAGTGCGAGTACCGCGGCTGCGTGGACCCCAACGACCACGACGACAGCGGCCACGGCACGCACGTCGCGGGCACCATCGGCGCGGCGGTCAACGGCTTCGGCGTCTCCGGCGTCGCGCCCGGCGTCACGCTGGTGAACATCCGCGGCGGCCAGGACAGCGGCTACTTCTTCCTGCAGCCGGTCATCGACGCGCTGACCTACGGCGCGGACGCGGGCCTGGACGTGATCAACATGTCCTTCTACGTCGACCCGTGGGCGTTCAACTGCGTGGCCAACCCGGCCGACACCCCTGAGCAGCAGCAGGAGCAGCGCGCCACCATCAAGGCGATCAACCGCGCGCTGAACTACGCGCACAACAAGGGCGTCACCCTGGTCGGCGCACTGGGCAACAACCACGAGGACCTCGGCAAGCCGCGCACCGACAAGTCCAGCCCGAACTTCCCGGCAGGCAACACCCACGAGCGTCCGATCGACAACTCCTCCTGCTTCGACCTGCCGGTCGAGGGCGCGCACACCATCGGCGTGTCCAGCCTCGGCCCGTCGGGCAAGAAGTCGGACTTCTCCAACTACGGCCTGGAGCAGATCTCGGTGGCCGCCCCCGGCGGTTACACCCGCGACTACTTCGGCACCCCGTGGTTCAACGCCAACGAGAACCGCATCCTGTCCTCGTACCCGAAGAACGTGCTGCAGGCCGAGAAGCTGGTCGACGCCGAGGGCAACGTCACCCCGGACGGCGTCAAGGCGGGCGTGACCAAGTACGTGCAGGGCGACAAGGTCGGTTACTACCACTACCTGCAGGGGACCTCGATGGCCTCCCCGCACGCGGCCGGTGTGGCGGCGCTGATCGTCAGCCAGTACGGCAAGAAGGACCGGAAGAACCCGGGCCTGACCATGTCCCCGGACAAGGTGGAGAAGGTGCTCTACGGCACCGCGCAGAAGCGCCCCTGCCCGACCCCGCGCACGGTGGACTACCTGAAGGAGGGCCGGAGCGCGGAGTTCACGGCCACCTGTGAGGGTGACACCAAGTTCAACGGGTTCTACGGGCACGGCATCGTGGACGCGTGGAACGCGGTGACCCGCGGCGCGGAGTTCGCCCGGTAGTCAACGGTTTTGCTCAGTCGCCCCGCGGACCTCTCAGGACCGCGGGGCGACTGCCGTTTTGGGGTCGCCAGACGATCTCTAGCTCAGGGCGCTCCCGCAGCGGACCGAGGATGGTCGGATTGGCGCAGACGATGTTCAAGTGGCGCAGGGCCTTCAGCTCCCGGAGCGAAGTGACATCGAGGTTCACCAACGGCTCGAGTGGCACGATCAGGATTTTTTGCAGCCGGGGCGCGGACCTGAGCATGGACAGATCACTGACATCCTCGATGTCGAGCAGCGCAAGGTTTTTCAGCTTGGGCAACGGCGGGAGCCCGCCCAGATCCGTGGCACTGAAGACGTCGAGCTGACGCACTCCAGGCGGCACATCATGCAGATCAAAACCATAGTCGACGGTCAGGTTCCGGAGTCCGCGCAGGTGGCGCACTGACGGGTCGACTCCCTCGACGGTCAGCTCACCCGCGTATTCGGCAAGGACACTGCGGGCGTACTCGTCCCGGTCGAACCGGTCCCACATCAGCAGAAGTTCTTCCTGGACCTCCTCTCGTTTGTCTGCGGCGAACTTGCCCAGCAGCGGTATCGCCTCGGCCAGCCCGGTCTCCGCCATCGCCCTGATGGTGGTCACCACTTCCCGTTCCGTACGGGGATTGGCGCTTGCGAGCAGATCGAGGGCAAAGGCACCGGCGGAGGCGAAGACCCGCGCCTGGGTGCGGGACTTGGGCGGCACCAGATCGGCCGCCTGGCGCTGGATTTGGGCGCGGAGCTCGGCATTCAGGTCCGGCGCGGTTTCCAGGCAGGCCAGCGCGAGTAACTGGAGGTTGCGCTTGCCCTGGACTTTGGTCAGGCCGGAGAGCAGGGCTTCGCGCTGGCGGCTGGAGGCGTGGCCGACCGCCAGTACAAAGACCTCGTGCCAGCTGGCCGCGTTCTTCAGCAGCACCTCCACGTCGTCGAAGTCCTGCATCGCCGAACGCGCGGCCAGGTATTCCTGGAAGGTCCGGTGCACGAAGTCGGTCCGGCCTTCCACCGGTTCGCGCAGCAAGCCCGAGCGGATCAGCAGGTGCCGGTACACCTCTTCCGGCTCGGCCTGGACCTGTGCCATTGATCGCAGGCGACGACCCAGCTGCTCGATGGCGCGTTCGGTTTCGATGTCGCTGCGCTCGTTGCGGATCAGCCAGTAGGCCAAGTCGCCCAACAGCAAGGTTTTCTCGGTGCGGTTCAGGCCGGCCGGGGCGGGAATGCGGCGTTCGGCGTCGCGGCGTTCCAGCAGCATGTGCAGGGCGACCTCGTACAGCTCCATCCGGTTGTCCGGCAGCGCGGCGCGGCGGTCTTTATGCAGCGCGCATAACAGGGCGCACAGCAGGGGATAGCCCGCCAGGCGGCGGAGGTGGTTGCGGGTGTCCAGCTGGGTGCGCAGGTTCTGGTGGTAGGACTCGAGCTGCGCCTTGGCCTCCTCGTCGGCGCACAGCGACTGCATGGCGGTGTGCCAGCGCTGGATGAAGGTGCGCACGTCCGGTGGCGTCATGGGTTGCAGGTCGAGGCTGAGGAAGCCGTCGGTGGCCAGCCAGTCCGGTTGGGCGGCGCCGGGGCGGGAGGTGATGACCCAGCGGGCCTTGGGGAAGCTCAGGGTGAGGTAGCGCAGCCAGTCGCGGGCCTCCTCGCGGCGGGCCGGGGCCAGCTCGTCCACGCCGTCGATGAGGACCACCGCGTGGCCGCCGCGCAGGTGTTGCTGCACCCAGCCCTTGGGCATCTCGTCGGCGATGTGGCGGCCGACCTCGTCCAGGAACTGCTCAGGGCGGGGCAGGTCGCGGTCGGCGTAGCGGCGCAGCGGGACGAAGAACGGGATGGTGTCGTTCCACGCGGCCAGCGCGGGCGGGAAGTCGCGGCGGGCGCTGCGCACCGCGATCCAGTGCAGCAGCGTGGTCTTGCCGAGGCCCGCCTCGCCGCGGATGAACAGCTTGCTGCTCCTGGCCAGCAGGTCCTCGATGCGTTCCGGGCGGCCGTGCCCGGTGTCCGCGGTGAGGCTGATGTAGGCCACGCTGAGCGGGTAGCGCCTGCTCGCGTCGTCCAGGGTGACGCCGAAGAGCTCGATGTGGTCCAGCTTGCGGGCAGCCTGCTGGCGGTAGTCGTAGTCGAAACCGGCGCTGCGGTCCCGCGGCGGCAGCCGGGCCAGCACCTCGCGGATGCCGTTGATGATCTCGGTGTCCCTGCGCAGCAGCTCGGTCAGCGCGGCGGCGCTGAAGCCAGGCAGGCCGCGGGCGATCTCGATGACGTAGCCGCAGGACTCGCGCAGCAGCAGGTCGTAGAGGGCCTCGGCGTCGGTGGAGAGCAGGCGGGCGTGGCCGGGGGCCTGGCGGCGCAGGGCGCGGTCCAGGTGGCGGGCGTCCAGGTCGGCGGCGAAGAGGTCCTTGTCTACCAGCGCGGCTTGCTCGAAGGTGTCCTGGACCGCCTGCACGGCGGCGGCGCGCTCGTGCTCGGGCAGGGCGGCGAACTCGGCCTCGATGACGGGTTCCAGCCGGTCCACCACGGCCTCGGCGAAGGTGTCCAGCATCCGGGCGAAGCGGCGTTTGTCGCGCTGGTTGCCGAACCGCTCGGACACCAGGTCCACCGCGCTGGCGCCCACCTCGGCGGCGACCTTGTCATCGGCCAGCCACAGCTTGGTGGCGGTGCGCACGGCGGCGGTGCCGAGCTTGAGCAGGGCGGCTTCGAGCAACACCTGGCTCATTCAACACCTGAGCAGGCACGCTAGTCATCCGACAAGGTCCATTGTGGACTTTCACCTGGCGTTCTGGCCAGTAGTTGGTTCTGGTTCAGGTTATGAACAACAACCTGCCGGTGTTGCGGACCCGGTTCCTCCGAGTTGTGATGGCGCTGCTGGTGGCCCTCGGGGCGCTGGCGGTTGCCCCGGTCGCGGCCGCCTCGGCCGCCGATTCCGGTTCGACGGTGGTCGAGCAGGGCAAGAAGAAGGTCAAGGTCAACGCGAAGGCGAACAAGAAGAAGGTCAAGAAGGGCGACGAGGTCAAGATCGACGGCTCGCTGGAGGAGCTGGCGGGCGCCCGCTCCGCGGCGCTGCTCGGCTCGGTGATTCTCCAGCAGTGGACCAGCGCCGGGGTGTGGGGGAACGTCGGCGGCTGGAGCGACTGCCGCCCCAACGGCACGTTCAGCCTGTCACTGCTGGTGCAGACCTCGCTGACGCTGCGGGTGCAGGCCAAGGGCCCGGACATCGACGTGAGCACCGCGGTGTCCTCGGCGATCTCGATCACGGTCGGCTAGCAGGGGAAGGTCACGGTGGAGTCGGGATCGGGGCCCTGACACCGACCCCACCGTGACCTCGACACCGGATTCCCACTGGCCAGGGCAGCGCGTGAACCTCAACCAGAACTTCCTCCGGTGCTGGTGGACACCACCGCGTGTGCTGCGCGGCGCGGTCAATGCCTGCTGCGTCCACCACTGTGTTGTCGCGCGGGACCGCCCGGACCCGCAAAAAGATCTTGTCGATTTTTCCCGGCCTGGCCAGACCTCTGCCCTGACCAGCCAGAACTTTGGAAATTTTGTCCTGGGTCAGCTGGTTTGCGACCCCGGTCCTTGCCGTTGCCGTTGCCGTCCTTGCCCTTGCCGTGCGCGGGCGGGCCGGATTTGGCGTTGCCCTCGGAGCCGGACCGGCCGGGCGAGCCGGGCTGGCGGGTGTCCGAGGCGGGCGGGTCCACCTGGGTGTTGCCCTGCGCCGGCGGCGGCACCGGCTGCGGGGTCTCCTGCGGCACCTCGACCAGGGCCAGCGGCGGCGGTTCGGGGCTGAACTCCGGGCCCGGCAGCGGAGGCAGCACGGCCAGCGAGCCCAGGGCCAGCGGGACCGACACCGCGGCCAGCGCGACCTTGGCCCCGGCCAGGTTGCCCGCGCCCAGCCAGCGCCAGATCCCGGCCAGGCCGGCGCCCAGCGGCAGCACCGCGGCCGCGGCCAGGCGGCGCAGCAACCTGCGCGCCCTGGTCAGGTGCGACTCGACCGAGCGGTTGCTCAGGCCCAGCTCGGTGGCGATCTCCGTGGGCGGCACGCCCGCGCCCGCCATGGCCACCACCTCGCGGGTGGTCTCGGGCAGCTCGTCCAGCGCGGCGGCCATCCAGCGGGCCTGGTCGCGGTCGGCCACCGCCTCGGACGGGTCGGCGCCGAACACCGCGAGCTGGGCGTCACTGCGGGCCAGCGCGGTCTGCTCTCGCCTGCGGCGGCGCAGCTGGTCGACGAACCGGCGCCGGGAGACCGTGGTCAGCCAGGCCTCCGGCCGGTCGACCGGCGCGGTGTGCGCACTGGCCAGCAGATCGACCACCGCGTCCTGCACGCAGTCCTCGGCCTGTTCCTTGCTGGCGCCTGCCGCGCGGACGCGCACCAGCGCCCGCTGGGCGGCGGCGGCAAGTCGCTCCTGGTCCATGCACAAGCCCCCAGGTCGGCGCGGATTCGGAGCACGATCGTGACACATGGCCGTGCGGACCAGCCAGCGTCGTTATACGGCCTTAGTGCTGAGTTCTTCCGGTACGCAGTTCGGGCCCGGTGCGAACTTCCGCACCGGGCCCGTGCCGCGCGATCGGCTCAGGCGGCCAGCTTGGCCGAGACGATCACGTTGTCCTGGTAGCTGTGCGCGGCCTTGTCGAAGGCGCCGCCACAGGTGATCAACCGCAGGATCGGGTCGGGGCTGTCGCCGTACACCGCCTCGGTCGGGAACTCGTTCTTGGGCTTCTGCTCCCTGGCGGTGACCACGAACTTCACCTCCTTGCCGTCGCTGCGCTTGACGAACACCTCGTCGCCGACGGCCAGCTCGTGCAGCTTGAAGAAGATGCCGGGCTGCTTGTTGCCGTCCACGTGGCCGAGGATGATCGCCGGGCCCTTGTCCCCCGGCACCGGGCTCATCCGGTACCAGGCGGCCTGCATGGGCTTGTCCGCCTTGGGCACCTCGAGCGACCCGTCCGGGTTGATCGCGGTGCTGATCAGCGAGGACTGCGCGCCGATCTTCGGGATGCGCACGTCCGTCGGCTTGAGCTTGGTCTCGGCCGAGGCCGCTGCGCTGGTCTGCGGCGCGGAAGTCTGCGGCGGGGCGGGCTCGCCGCCACCGCCGCACGCGCTCACCAGCAGTGCGGTGGCGAGCAGGACGGTGGCCGCGAAACCGCGGCCACCACTGCGCTTGGTCGTCGACATGCTCAGGCGGTGCCGCCGACGCCGGTCTCCACGCCGCCCCGCGGGGTGAAGCCGATCTGCGAGTTCTTCTTGCCCTTGCCCGGCTTGCCCAGCACCGGGGTCTTGCCACCGGACTGCTCGTCGCCGATCACCCGGAAGGTGAAGCTGAGGGTCTTGCCACCGCACTTGGCGGTGACCTGGTACTCGCCCAGCGCGACGCCGTCCTTGAGGCGGGCCAGCGCGACGTAGACGCGCGGGTCGACCTCGCTCTGGATGGCCTCGTCGATGGTGAGCGCGACCGAGCTGATGTCGGTCGGCTTACCGGCGGCGCAACCGATGATGATCGCGGCCTGGGTCGGGTCGTTCGGGTTGGAGGCCAGACCGAAGATCTGGTCCTGCCACGGCTTGCCGCCCGGGTCCGGCTGCTCGCTGGTCGAGGTGGTCGGCCGGATCGAGGTGGTCGGCCGCGGGCTGGTGCTGCTGGTCACCGGGTTCGTGGTGGTCGACGGCGTGGTCGTCGGCACCGCGCTGGAGGTGGACGGCGTGGTGGTCGGCGCGGTGGTGCTGCTGACCGGGTTGCTCGTCGTAGGCGTGGTGGTGCTGGAGGTGGTCTGCGCCAGTGCCATCGGCGCGGCGATCACCGCGAGTGCGGCAGCGGTCGCGACGGCACGGGTCAGCAGACCCAAGGACTTCTGCACGTGATTCCCCAAAATGTGTACGCGCGCTCGGGCGCGATCCCAGTCCCCCCGGGTGAGTCCGGTTGGGATGGGCAGAGCTTGCCCGAAAAGGCGGCTGCGGAGGGAATCCACACGGCGTGAGAAAAGCCACCCAAAAGGGGCGTAACGACTGGGCTCGAGCAACCGATACACGTTGTCGCAGACGCCCGGCCACGAGCGGTGGTCCGGCCGCGGCGTCCTCACTCACCGCGACCGGCGAAGATCAGCTTAGGCGCGGCTGCTGAGCGTGCGCTGAAGATGCGCGTAGAACCTCGCGGGACGGGTAGCCGAGACCATGAGGTCCGGTCTGGCGCAACAAGATCGTACGGTGAGTGAGCGGGTGACCCGCCGGGCCAGGCGGACCCGCGGCCGGATCAGCCGGGCTTGGGCCTTCGCCTACTTCCTGCTGGGCCTCCAGGTCTTCACCCTCGCGCTCGGCGAACACGGCGACAGCGCGCTGCAGTACCTGGCCCTGCTCGCGTTCAGCCTGTTCCTCTACGTGCTGCGGCACGAGCCCAACGTGGCGAAGGTGGCCGGGGTGGTGGTGTTCTTCACCGGGGCCCGGATGCTTGCGCTCGGCGAGGGCCACACGGCCTGGCTGATCGCACTGGCCACGCTGGCCGGCCTCACCGTGGCGCTGGTGCCGAACTGGCCGGAACCGACCCCGTGGGTGCGCCCGGCGCGGGCCCGCCGACCTGACGAAAGTCAGGGGTAGCCGCTGCCGATCGAGCACTGTGGACGGTGGGGCGCCCTGCCTAGCTTTCCTTGAGTGTCCCTGATCCCTGATGTGAGCATCGACCTCTACCGCGCGGTCACCGGATTCGCCGCGAGCAGCCCGGAATGGGTGCGCTCGCTGGTGGAGTTCGGCACCGACGCCGGACTGTTCGTCTTCGGCGCCTTCTTCCTGGTCCTGTTCTGGCGGGCCCGCGACCGCGCGCCCCTGACCCTGGCCACCGCGCTGGCCGTGCCGCTGGCGGTGGTCGGCGGTTATGCGGTCTCCGAGGCGCTCAAGCTTGTCCTGCAAGAGGAACGGCCCTGCCGCGCGGTGGCCGGGGCGGCGGCCATCACGCACTGCCCCGAGGTCGGCGACTGGTCCTTCCCCAGCAACCACGCCACGCTGGCCGCCGGTTCGGCCTTCGCGCTGGCCTTCGTCTGGCGGCGCACCGCCTGGTGGCTACTGCCGCTGGCCGTGCTGATGGCCGGTTCCCGGGTGTTCCTCGGCGTGCACTACCCGCACGACGTGCTGGCCGGGTTCCTGCTCGGCGCGCTGCTGGCGCCCGCACTGGTCGCGCTGGTCGTGCGGGTGCTCGCGCCGGTGCTGGCGCGGCGGCTTCAGTCCAGGCCGCGGACCAGCCCGGCCTCGTAGGCCAGGATCGCCGCCTGCACCCGGTTGCGCACGCCGAGCCTGCTCAGGATGGTGCTGACGTAGGCCTTCACGGTGCCCTCGACCAGGTGCAGGCGGCGGGCGATCTCCGCGTTGGACAGGCCACCGCCGACGAAGGCGAGCACCTCCCGCTCCCGCTCGGTGAGGCGGCCGGTCTGCTCCCGCGCGGCCGCGCCGCGGGCCATCAGGCCGCCGCTGAGCTCGGTGAGCACCCGGTGCGCGACCTTGGGCGAGAGGTAGGCGGCTCCCTCGGCCACCGCGCGCACCCCGGCGATCAGCTCCCGTGGATCACCGGCCTTGAGCAGGAAACCGCTGGCGCCGTCACCGAGTGCGCGGGCGATGTAGGCGTCCTCGGAGAAGGTGGTGAGCATGACCACCGCGGTCCGCGGCGCCAGGCGGCGGATCTCCGCGGCCGCGGCCAGCCCGTCCAGCTTGGGCATCCGGATGTCCAGCAGCACCACGTCCGGCCGCAGCTCGCGGACCCGCTCGATGGCCTGGTGGCCGTCCGCGGCCTCGCCGACCACCTCGATCTCGGTGTCCACGGCCAGGATGGCCCGGACGCCGGCCCGGATCACCGCCTCGTCGTCGGCCAGCACCACTCGGATCACCGCAGCCCCCGTGCAATCACGTACTTGTAGATCAGCACCTCGCCCGCGAAGCACAGCTGGTGCACGTCGACCTGGTTGAACACCCCGGTCGAGGAACGGTAGTACGCGCAGCGCACCCCGGGCTCCGGTTGCAGGCCGCGCTCCGACGGCGGGTCGGCCATCTCGTAGCGCGGCAGCGCCTCCGCCAGCTCCGCCCTGGTCTGGCCGATCCGCAGCTGGTCGAACGGCTCCGGCTTGAGCACCGAGTTGACCGTGACGAAAAGGTAGACGCCGAGCACGCCGAGACAGAGCACGATGCCCGCGCCGACCGGGATGAACACCGCGGCCAGCAGGCCCCGCCACACCCGGCGCTGCGCCCTGGCCAGCTGACTCGCCGACTCCGAGCGCTCGGCCGCTTCCGGTTGCGGCGCAACGGACCTGCTCTGGTGCGGCAGCCGGGCGGCGACCCGGAACCCGCCCTGGTGCGGACCGGCGGTCAGGCTGCCGCCGAGCAGCCGGACCCGTTCCCGCAGTCCGAGCAGGCCGCGCTGCCCGGAGGCCAGGCCGTTGCCGGGCTGCCGCGGCTGCTCGTTGGTCACGGTCACCGCGGTCTCGCCGTCGCCGTGCTCGATCCGCACCGTGACCAGCGCGCCCGGCGCGTGCTTGGTGGCGTTGGTCAGCGCCTCCTGCACCACCCGGTACAGCGCGCGGTCCACCATCGGCGGCAGGGTCGCCGCGCCGGTGACCACCAGGTCGATGGCCATGCCGGAGGCGCGGGCGCGCTCGATGAGCTCGGCGGCCTGCTCGCCGACCGGTTCCAGCGGCACCGGGTCAGTCTCATCGCGCAGCACGCCGATGATGTCGCGCAGCGACTCGGTGGCCGCGGTGGCGGTGGCGCGCAGCTCCCCCGCCGAGCCGCGGTGGCGTTCGCTGAGGTCGGGCGCGATCTCCAGGGCGCCGGCCCGCAGCGCGATCAGGCTCAGTTCGTGGCCGAGCGAGTCGTGCATGTCCTGGGCGATCCGCGCCCGCTCCCGCAGCCTGGCCCGGTCGGCCAGGATCAGCTGCTGGCTCTCCAGCTGCTCCGCCCGCCGCCAGCCTGCGGACACCAGGTCCTGGTAGAGCCGCCAGCAGCGCCCGGCCAGCACCGGGAAGATCACCGCGAGCAGCAGCACGAACACGCCGGTGACCAGCTCGCCGACCGGCTGGCTGGCCAGGGTCAGCCACAGCGCGCCGGCCACGACCACGCCGGCCAGCCAGAGCAAGGCAGGCGGGCCGCGGTCCGGGCGGCGACCGGCCAGGAAGCTGAGCAGGGCGAGCAGGAAGACGAAGGTGAGCAGCCAGGCGGCGCCGAACATGGCCAGCGCCAGGCCGAGCGCGGGGCTGATCCGGCTGACGAACACCGCCACCAGGGTGAGCAGCACCACCCCGGCCACGGTCGGCCAGAACCACGGACTCGCCTTGGGCACCTGGCTACCGCCCACCGCGACCATGCCGAAGGTCAGCCACAGCGCCAGGTCAAGGGTCAGCGTGGTCGGGGTCCAGCGGGAGCGCACCTGCGCGAGGCTACGCAGCAGCGCAGTGCCCCGGTACTGCCGAAAGTCAACGGTGGCACTGGCATCGCGAACACGCGCTGTGCCAGCATCAACACCGACCGCAGTCGCCTGGGCAGGGGGAACCATGCCGGAACCAGTCCTCGCCACCATCGCCGCCGCACTGGCCAGCCGCCGCCACACCGGCCTGTACGAGCTGGTCCAAACCCGGTTCACCGACGACCGGACGGCGACCAAGGCGCTGGTCGCGGCCGAGGGCGAGGCGGCGGACTCCCGGCAGGTGCGCAAGCTCACCGCGGTGCTGGCCAGCGCCGAGGCGGCCGACCCGGAGTTCGGCGAACGGCTGCGCGCGGAGTGGGCGAACGCCGCCCAGCACGCCGAGACCGACGGCGTGACCAACCACATCTCCGGCACCGTGACCGGCAACGTGGTGCAGGCCAGGGACATCCACGGCGGAGTGCGGTTCACCTCGTAAGATCACCGCTCGTGCCTGGACAGCGGTGGGTGAAGGTGCCGATCGGGCCGCACAGTCCACAGTGGACGACGGTGCGGACCGAGCACACGGTGCTGGCGGTGGTGCACAACCTGACCGCGGCCACCCGCCTGCTGGACCTGCTGCCACTGGTCGCCGACGATCCCCGGGTGCAGGTGGTGTTCACCTGTCCCGGTTCCTCGCCGTTCTCCGGGCGGACCGAGGAATGGCTGCATGAACGCGAGATGGCGGTCATTCCGTGGAGCCAGGCGATCCAGGTGGAGTTCGACCTGGCGATCTCCGCCAGCTACGGCGGTGACCTGCGGGATCTGCAGGCACCCCTGGTCGTGGTGCCGCACGGAATGGGCTACAATAAATACTCGCCCGGAAATCGGAAATCGGAAATCGGAAATCGGAAATCGGTTTTCGGTCTTTCGTCCCGCTGGCTGCTCTCCGATGGTGAACTCATCCCGTCGCTGATCGTGCTCTCGCACGAGGAACAGCTGACCCGCCTGGCCGCCGCCGTGCCCGAGGCCGCCGAGCGTGCCCTGGTCGCCGGCGACCCCTGTTTCGACCGCCTGCTCGCCGGGCTGCCGCTGCGCCCCAGCTACCGCGCCACCCTGGGTGCCACGGACACCCAGCGGATCGTCCTGGTCTGCTCCACCTGGGGCCCGGACTCCTTGTACGGCAACGATCCACAGCTCATCCGCCGACTGCTCGAAGCCCTCCCGCTGGACGACTACCGGATCGTGGTCGCCCTGCACCCCGCGGTCTGGGACGCGCATTCCCGCTGGCAGCTGCACCGCTGGCTGGCCGAGTGCACCCGCGCGGGCGCGGTCGTGCTGCCGCCGGAGGAGGGCTGGCGCGCGGCCACCATCGCCGCCGACCTGGTCATCGGCGACCATTCCAGCCTGAGCTTCTACGCCGCCGCCCTGGGCCGCCCGGTGCTGCTGGCCACTGCCCCGGCGCACGCGGTCGATCCGGACTCCGCCGTCGGCCGGTTCCTCGCCACCGCACCACGACTGGCCGCCGACCTCCGCGCAGGCGTCGACCAGGCCATCGCCACCCACGACCCGGTTGCCGCGGCCGAGGTCACCAGCCTCGCCACCTCGGTGCCCGGCGAGTCAGCCCCGTTGCTGCGCAAGGCTTTCTACGAGTTGCTCGACCTGCCCGAACCCGGCACCCCGGCCCGCCTGGCCGCCCCGCCACTGCCCCCGGCGGCTCCAGAACCCGTTGCCGCCCAACTGGTCCAGGTGCAGCTCGACCTGCCCAAGGCCACCGTCACCCGCCACCCGGCCGAGCTGCTGCGCCAGCAGTCCGTCATGCCGCCCGGCGCGCACCTGGCCGCCGACACCACCGAGCCCTACCGCGCCTGGCTGGACCTGGCCGAGGTGGTGCTGCACACGCACACCCCGGTCACCGCGGAGTGGGTGGCCGCGACCCTGGCCGCGCTGCCGTCCTGCCAGGTCGCGGCGGGTCCGCTGGATGCGAGCAGCTGGCTCGCGGGCACCAGGGACGGCCGCGTCTTCCGGTACCTGGCCGACGGGCTGACCGGCAGGCTGGCCGCCTCGGTGCTGCGGGTGGCCGGTGACCTGCCGCCGGAGCTGACCATCGAGGTCGGCGGGCGGACCGTTCAGGCCACCCGGAAGTAGGCCACCGCCCGCTGCACCTGCCGCACCAGGCCCAGCTCGGCATAGATGTCGGCGGCGGCCCGGTAGTGCCGCTGGGCCGAGTCGTGCTCGCCCCGCGCGGTGGCCAGCTCGGCCAGGGCCTCGTGCACCTCGCCGCGGTCGAAGTCCCGCTCCAGCCTGGTCATGGTGTCCAGCGCCGCGGCCAGCGGAGTGCCCGCGTCACCGAGCTGTCCCGCCTCGATGAGCTTCTTTCCCTGCCACAACTGGACTTTCGCCGCGTTGTCCTGCTCGCCCAGCCCGCGGAACGTCGCCTCGGCGGCCGTGAGCAGCACCTGCGCGACACCCGGCTGTTCCGCCTTGGCGTCGTGCAGCTCGGCCAGTGCGATCCGGCGCGGATCCTCGATCAGCCGGGCACCGGCCAGGTTCTCCCGCAACAACTCCAGCGCCTCCGGGACCCGGCCCTGGTCCAGCAGCATCAGGCCAAGGCCCTCGCTCGCGCTCAGCCGCGCCTCCAGGTCCCCGGCCGTCCTGGCCAGGGCGATCGCGGCGTCGAAGGCGCGCTGGCCGTCGTCGAACTCCTCGCAGTGCCGGTGCACGAACCCGATCTGTGTCCGCAGCACGCTCTCCACCAGCGGCGACCGCAGCGCCTGCGCGGACCGCGCGGCCGCCTGGAACACCGCCAGCGCCTCCGGATGCCGCTTCAGCGCCAGGAACAGCGACCACAGCAGGACGCCGAACCGGACCACCTTCTCGTGCTCACCGGCCGCCTCAGCCAGTTCCACCACCGCGCGCAGGTTCTCGACCTCGACCAGCAGCCACTTCTCGGCGTTCTCCCGGCCAACACTATCCACTGTGGACAGTTCGGGGAACATCCGCGCGCGCCAGGGGCGGTTGGGGCACAGTGCCTGGTCCACGGACGCGGCGACGGTCAGGTAGCTGTCGACCGTCCTGGTCAGGATCTCGTCGTCCGCCCCGGCCGGGAACCGCCGGACCAACCCGGCGGCGTGCGACCTGATCCACGGGTGCATCGCGTACCGGTCCGCCGTCGGCGGCTCCACCAGACGCAGCCCCAGGAGCTCACGCATCCCCTTGCGCACCTCGGCCTCGGTCAACCCGGTGGCCGCGGCGAGCACACCGACGGACAGCGCGGCGAACCCGGGGTGCAGACCGTAGAACCGGTGGCAGGCCGCGGCTTCCGGGCCAAGCTTGCCGACCACCACGTCGAAGATCAGGTCCACCGGCTCGCCGCCGGAGGTGCGCATCGAGGTCACGCCGTGCCCGGCCGCGTCCAGCTCGGCGAGCAGCTCCCGGAAGTCCAGGCCGGGGGTCACCAGCAGCATCGCGCGCACCGCGTCCAGCAGCACCGGCACCCCGTGGCAGCGGTCGAGCACGGCCCGCACCGCCTCAGCCTGCTCCGCCATCAGCGGTACCAGCGGTTCGGCGAGGGAGAGGAACAGCTCGGCCATGTCGTCTTCCAGCGGCGCCAGCTCGATCGAGTGCGCGCCCTGCACGGCCAGTGCGCGGAGGTTGTCCGAGCCGGTGGCCAGCACCATCGACCGGCCGCGGCTGGGCAGCAGCGCGGTGACCTGGTTGGGCGCCACCACGTCGTCGAGCACCAGCAGGTAGGCCTTGCCCCTGGTCAGCTCGCGGAACAGGCTGGACAGCGCGCCCAGCTCGGTCGGCTGACCGGCCCTGGCGCAGCCCAGCTGCTCCAGCACCTCGGCCAGCACCTCCGCGGTGCCGCGCGGGCGGTCGGTCCAGGCGCCGAAGCCGACGTGGATCCGGCCGTCCGGGAACTCCGATTCGTGCTGGTTCCCCCAGTGCAGGCACAGCGCGGTCTTGCCGAAGCCCCGGCCAGCCGAGATCGTGGCCACGATCGGCTCGTGCTCCTCGGGCCGGTCCACCAGCAGCCGGTCCAGCGCGGCCAGCGGGCCGACCTGGTTGACGAAGGCGCGCGGCCCGCTCGGCAGGCTGGGCCGCCGCGCCGGGGACACCGCCCCGCTGTGGTGCAGGTGCACCCCGCCGTGCACCACCCCGACCTGGACCAGGTCCCCCATCACCCGGTCGACCTGGTTGTGGTTCTCCGCCCGCTCGTCCCGCATCGCCAGCTCCCCCGTCGTCGACGTGGGTCAGGCTACTGGCCTGGCGATGCGGGACGAGTGCGATCAGCGGACGGTGTGCCTGGTCTGCGGCACCAGGTCACCCTGACGGCTGATGCCGACCGCCCACACCGCGTTCGACCCCGGCACCGTGCTGAACGCCCTGGCCACGATGCCCGGATCGGCCAGGCGCTGCCAGGCGTTCGCGGCCGGGTCCCAGCGGAGCAGCACCGCGACCGCGCCCTTGCCACCGGCGGCCAGCAGCTCACCGGCGGCGGTGCGGCCGACCGCGCGCAGGCGACCGTCCGGGACCGGCGGGACCTGGGTGGCGGCCCAGGCGGAGCCGTTCCAGCGCAGGGCGAGGGGTTGTTCGACGCCGTTGACCGAGGTGGCGCCGACCGCCCAGGCTTCGGTGGGACTGACGCTGGTCACCGCGCTCAGCCAGCTGTGCCCGGCCAGCTGGGGCGCGGGTTCGGTGCGCCACTGGCCGTTGTTCAGGCGCAGCACCAGGGGGCGCTGCGGCTGGCTCGCGGTGGCGAACTGGGCGCCCACCGCGAGGGCCTGGCCCGCGCCGAGGGAGACGATGCCGTTCAGCTCGCCCTTGCCGAGGGCGGGCAGGGTCTGCCGCCGCCAGGCCGTGCCGTCCCAGCGCTGGACCGCCGGGGTGCCGTTCTTGATCGCGCCCGGCACCGCCTTGCCGGCCACCCAGACCGCGTTGTTCTCGGCCAGGGCAAGGGCTTCCGGGGTCATCGTGCCGCCTGGATCGGTGGCCAGCGCACGGCGGACCCAGCTGGACCCGTTCCACTGCGCGGTGCCCGCGCCCGCGGCCCACATGTCGGTGGCCGAGCGCACCGCCAGCGCCTGCGGGAAGCTCTCCGCGGGCAGGGTCGAGTGCTGGGTCCAGGCCCGGCCGTCCCAGCGCAGCACGAGCATGTCCGCCACGGTGTCGCTGCGCAGCCGGTAGCCGACCGCGTAGGCCTGGGTGTCGCTGAGCGCGGCCACCGCGTTCAGGTCGCCCTTGGCCACCGGGACCGGCACCGCCTGCCAGTTCAGCGTGTCCGCGCCGGCGGTCGGCGCGAGCAGCACGCCCACCACCGCCAGCGTCGAGGCCAGCCAGCGCCCGCTCATGACACGGTCCGCTTGACCACGAAGTCGAACCGGCCACCGTAAGCGCCGGAACCGTTGGCGTTCAACATGATCGTGCAGGCCCGGTTGATCAGCGCGTCCTGGGCGTTGAGCGCGGCGAAGTCCCGCCCGTAGGCGACCGTGTTGTCCGGGAAGTACAGCTGGGTCACCAGCAGCGGCCCGCCGGGCGCCTGCACGTGGGTGTGGATGTGCGGGGCCCGGCGGCCCCAGCGGCCGTAGTAGTCCCTGGGGATGATCGTCTCCAGCCGGTAGCCGCCGTCGGCCCCGGTGTACTGGTGCCCGCGCAGCGAGAACCCGCTGACGTCGTAGTCGCCGTGCTGGTCGCACTGCCAGAACTCCAGCAGCGCGCGGGGAACCGGCCGGCACCCGGTGTCGTAGACGATCCCGCGCAGGGAAAGGAAAACCCCGGTGATGGCCGGCGTGCGGAAGTCGGTGCGCTCTGGCGACTCGGGCCGGAACAGCGGGCCCTCCATCGCCGCTGGGGTCTCCCGGCCGGAGCAGGCCGGGGTCACCGGCGCCGGTGAGCCGTCCGCCGGTGGGCGGACCGGCTGGCCGAATGCCGCCACGGCCTGCCCACCGCTCGCGGTCACCCCGCCCGCGGCAAGCGCCGCCGCGGTCATGCCGAGCGCGCCGGAGCGGATGAATCGTCGTCGGGAACTTGCCTGTGGTGGTGGTGCGTCATCGCGCCGCATGATTCAAAGTTAAACTAGCTCGTCGGAGGCCGGGGTCCGCCGGAGGGAGGGCCGCGACCAGACTTTCGTAAGGTCTGGACATGTCGACGCGCCAGGACAGCCGCAGCGTGCTGTTCGTCGTCCACACAGTGGCCTCGGCCAACCGGCTGCTCGACCTGGTGCCGTTGTTCGACGCCGATCTGCGGGTTGAGCTGCATTTCACCTGTCCCGAGGATTCCACCGCACCGGAAGGAGTGGCGGAATGCTTTGCCGCGCTGGGCATCCAGCCACTGTCCTGGCGGGCGGCACTGGCCGCCAAGTTCGACCTGGCGATCACCGCGAACCACCGGGGTGACCTGCATGAGCTCAGCGCGCCGGTGATGATCGTTTCACACGGTGTGGGATATACTAAGAATTCGCCCGGAAATCGGAAATCGGAAATCGGAAATCGGAAATCGGCCTACGGCCTTTCGCCGGAGTACGTGCTGCGTGACGGCGAGGTCATCGCCAGTTCGCTGGTCCTCTCCCATTCCGAACAGCTCGACCGTCTGGCCCGGGACGTGCCGCAGGCCCTCGGTGTGGCCACCGTCGCCGGTGACCCCTGCCTGGACCGCCTGCGCGCCAGCACCCTGCTCCGCCGCCGCTACCGCGACCAGCTCGGTCTCCGGCCCGGCCAGCGCCTGATCGTCATCTCCTCCACCTGGAACCAGGGCTCGGTCTTCGGCGCCTGGCCACAGCTCTACGGCCAGCTGATGGCGGAGCTGCCGGTGGACGAGTACCGGGTGGCCGGGATCGTGCATCCTCATGTGTGGCACGGTTTCGGTCCGTTCGAGCTGCGCCGCTGGCTGGCCGACTGCGTGCGCGCCGGCCTGCTGCTCATCCCGCCGCTGGAGGGCTGGGGCGCGGCGCTGATCGCGGCGGACGCGGTGGTCGGCGACCACGGCGCGGTCACCGCCTACGGCGCGGCCCTGGACCGCCCGGTGCTGCTGGCCGCCTTCCCGGAACCGGAGGTGGTGCCCGGCACCTGCGTGCACCTGTTGGGCCGCACCGCGCCCCGGCTCGATCCCGCCCGCCCGCTGCGCCCGCAGCTGGACCGGGTGCTCGACGAGTTCCGCCCCGGGCAACACCGCGCGGTCGCCGACCTGGTGTCCAGCCATCCCGACCAGGCCGCCGCCCGCCACCGCGCCCTGGCCTACCACCTGCTCGGCCTGCCCGAACCCGCCACGCCAGCCCTGGTCCCGCTGCTCGCCCCAGACCGCCTGCCACTGCCCACGCGCGCCGCCGCCGTGCGGGTCACCGGCCGCCTCGACGGCGAGGCGGTGCACCTGACCCGGCACGCCGCCGACGTGCTGCGCGGCCGCCCGCTGGATGCCCCCGAGCTCGCCGACCCGCACCTGGTCGCGCACCTGCACCACCCGGACCGCACCCTGCGGCAGACCGCGGAAGTCCTGCTCTGCCAAGAAAACGAGCTGTCCTTCGAGGCCCTGCTCAGCTGCCGGATCTTCCTGCTCGGCGACGAGCTCCGCCTGCGCGACGGCCGCCGCTACCGAGTGGAGTCCATAGTGGACAGTGATCCGGCGCTGGCCGCCTCGGCCGTCCTGCTGCTGCCCAACCCGCCTCACGAGCTGCGCGTGGTCACCGGCGCGATCGAGCACCGGTTCCGGCTCACCCCGTTGGCCGCAGCCCCAGGCTGATCTCCAGCTGGACGATCTCCTGGCTGTCCGGCTCCAGCTCACGCAGCACGGCGAGCAGGCTGCGCAGCGAACCGTCCGCCCGGAACAGCTCCGCCGCCCGCCGCAACTCCGCCGTGCCCGGTTCGCCGAGCTCCCGCCGGGCCAGCCCCAGCTCCGCGGCCACCTTGGCCTGATTGTCGGTCTCCGCCGTCCCCGCGAAGTGCTCCGCCGCTGCCAGCAGCAGTTCCACCGCCTCGGCCGGCCGCCCGGTCGCCCGCAGCAACCGGGCCCGCTGCAACCGCAGGATCGCGAACGTACGCGGCCGAGCGGCATCCGGCACGAGGGTTTCCGTTGCCAGCCAAGACTTCTCGAACCACTCCGCCGCTTCTCCGGCGTCCCCGCGCTTCGCGGCGATCTTGCCCCGCCACTCCAGCGCGCTCTGCTGTCCCGACCCGTCCGCACAGCGCGCCGCGGCCTCGTGCTGCTCGGCGAAGCACTCATCCGCCGCCGCGTACTCGCCGACCGCGAAGTGCGCCGACCCGAGCTGCCCGGCCATCCGCATGATCGCCGCGTCCGCCTCCAACCGCCGGGCCGCGGTCAGCCCGAGCTGGTGCGTCTCGATCCAGTCGTCGTAGTGCCCGTGCAGGTGGTAGAGGCCCCACAGCGCTTCGCACAGCTGCCAGGCCGCCGCGTCGAACCCGTGCTGCTCGGCCAGCCGCACCGTGCCGCGCAAGGCGTCCCGATGCCCGGACAGCCAGGCCAGCGCCTCGGCCCTGCTGACCCGCGCCGGTGCCAGCTCGATGAACAGCGGCCCGGACCTCGGCCGGTCGGAGAGCACCTTGTCCCTGGTCACCGCGCCGTGCAGGTAGTGCTCGATGATCCGTCCGAGCACCTGCTCCAGCTCGCGGAAGCCCTCCTCGGCCAGCGCACGGGCGGCCGCGTCCCGCCAGACCAGCTCGTCCAGCCGGTACCGGCCGTCCTGCTCGGTCAGCAGGGCCAGGTCGGCCAGCTCGGCCAGCAACTCCTCCGCGTCTCCACCGAGCAGCGCGGTGGCCGCCGCGAGATCCAGCTCAAGGCCTGGGTGCAGGCCGAGTCGCCGGTAGGCGCGGCGGAGATCGGGTTCCAGACCCTGATAGGTGAGGTCGAAGGAAGCGGCCACCTCGTCGCGGCCTGCCCGGCCCACCGCCGCGAGCCCCTGCTTGGTGATCCGGTCCAGCACCTTGGCCGCCCTGCCCTGCGCGGCTGCCACCTGGGCGGCGATCACCCGCAGCGGCAGCGGACGGCCGCCGGTGAACTTGGCCACCGAGGTCAGCTGGTCCTGGGCGAGCGAGGCGGCGAGCGGCCCGAGGATGTGCCGGAACAACTCCAGCCGGTGCGGCATCTCCAGCCCGTCGATCTCGACCAGCCGGTAGCCACGACTGATGAGTCCTGGCGCGAGCAGCCTGCTGGTGGTCACCACGACCGCCGAGCCAGGGGTGGCCAGCTGGAACCAGTCGACCTGCCCGGCCGAGGTGACGTTCTCCAGAACGAGCAGCAGTCGCAGGCCCGCTGCCTTGTTGAGCAGGGCCTTGCGTCGTTCTTCTGGGCGGGCCGGCTGGGTTTCCGGCGGCATGCCCAGTGCGGTCAGCGCCTCGCCCAGTTTCTCGCCGACCGCCGCACCGGCATCCCGTTCCGGTCCATCGAGCCGGATGTGGATGTGTCCGTCCGGAAACCGGTCAGGGGTATCCCGGTACCACTTCACGACCGCGCTGAACCGGCCGGCGCCATCCGGCCCGCACACCGCCAGGAAGGTCGGCCGTCCGGCCGCGCACTCCTGCTCGTGCAGCGTGCTCATGGTCTGCCGGTGCCGGTCCCGGTTGACGAACCAGGCCGCGCTCGCGGGCAGCTCCCTCGGCGGCGCGAAGCCCGGCGCGGCGCTGTGGAAGTGCACACCGCCGTGGACCTGCCCGGCCTGCACAGCCCCTGCCACCGGCCCGGCGATCGAGTTCGCCGCCCCGTTCCCCTGCTGTTCCGCCACGCCACCCGACCCTACACACGCCCGGTGACCTGCGGTGGGCGAACGATCACGCCCCGCGCAGGACCTCCCCGACCAGGCGACCCGTCTCCGCCTGCCCCAGGTAGGCCCGTGCGGCATGCGGCTCGCGCCCGTTGTCCACCAGCCGGTGCGGCTCGACCACCCCCGCCGCGCCGGGGAACAGCCCGCCCAGCTCAGCCTCGGCCGCGATCAGGTCGTCCCGGTCCAGGATGTTCACCCAGCGGCGCAGCAGCGGTGGGACGTGCGGTGGCTGGGGCTCCAAGCGCTCGTAGATCACCGTGCGCAACCCGAGCGGGGAACCCAGGGTGACCAGCAGCGGCAGTGGATGGGCGAGGCGGTGCAGGGCCTCGTAGGCGACCACGGTGCCCAGGGAGTGCGCGACCACGATCTTGGTCTCCGGGCCGAGCTGGGCTGTCAGGCGTTCGACGATCTGGTTCCGGGTGTCCGGTTCGGTGAAGTACTGGGCGACTTGGCCGAGGGCCTGCCAGAAGTACTGCTCGGCCAGCGCGAACCCGAGCCTGCCGAAGGTGCTCATCCGGGTAGCCGCGCGCAGCAGCGGACGCAGCGCGGCACGCGGGCCCTGGGCGTCGGGGTGTTCGCCGGTGGCCACCGCGAGGGCGCGGGTGGCCTCGTCACGGTCCGCCGCCTGTGGGCCGCGGGCGGCGGCGTTGCGCAGGATGTCCGCGAGCAGTCCGGCGACCAGGTCCTCCTGGGCGGGCATGGCCACGCCCTGCTGGTCAGGGCGACCGAACAGGTCCGCGAAGTAGGCCAGGGTGGTCCGGCTGGGCAGTGCGTCGGCTTCGGGGGTGAACCCGGCCGCGCGCAGGCCGACCGCGAGATCGGCGGTCATGCTCGCGCCCAGGTCGGCCGGATCGTGCCGTTCCTGCCCGATCCCGTGCACCAGGACGACCTCGGCCACCGGTTCCCCCGATCTCTCGACACCCGTGGGTGCACCGTAGCCCGGCGGCTTGCCCGCGGCCGGGGCGGTGGGAGATCTTTCTCGGGTGGAGCGACTGGCGCTGGTGATCAGCTCGGAGTGGCATGCCTCGGGGCGGCTGGTGCCCGTGCTGGGCAAGCACGCCGAGGCGGTCGCCAGGGTGCTCACCGATCCGGTGACCGGCGGCTGGACCCCGGCGCTGCCCGGCCGCCCGCTGCTGCTGGACCCGACCGCGGCGGAGCTGGACGAGGCGCTGCGGCTGGCCTTCGAGCGCGCGCACCGGGAACGCGCGGTGCTGCTGGTGTTCTTCGTCGGCCACGGCGTGCTGACCGAGGACGACTACTACCTGATGGCCACCGACAGCACCGACCTGCCCGACTCGCGGGACTCGCTGCTGCTCGGCCAGCGGTTCAAGGAGCTGCTGCGCCGCTACTCCGGCCTGGACGGGCTGGTCCTGGTGGTGGACGCCTGTCACTCCGGCCGGGCGATCCGCGCCGCTGGCCGGCACTTCCTGGACCAGATCAGCCGGGCGCGGCGCCGGGTGGAGGTGCTGACCGCCTCCGACGACGACCCGGCCTTCGGCGCCTGCCTGGCCCGCGCCGTGGTCACCCAGGCCGCGATCGGGCACGCCGACTACGGCGAGCGGCTGCGGGTGGCGGATGTGCGCGAGCTGGCCAGGGACACCTGCCGTCTGCAAGTGCCGCAACAGTTCTCCTTCGACGGCACCAGCCAGCTCAGCGATGGCGACCCGGCGCTGTGGCTGCTGCACAACCCCGGTAGCCGCTGGCTGCGCTCGCCGCTGGCCGGCACCGCTCTGCTCGGCGAGGTGGAAAGACTGCTGACCAACCGGGTGCACCGGCCGGTGTTCGCCGAGGCCGGGCGCGCGCTGGCCGGGCAGGCCCGGTGCGTGGTGCTGCACGGGCCGAGGGGCAGCGGCAAGTCGGTGGTGGTGGCCGGCCTGCTGGAGCGGGGCACGCCGGTGCACGCGGCGATCCTGCTGCGCGGCGGCGAACTGCTGTCCCAGGTGGCCGCGGAGCTGCGCAGGCAGCTGACCGCGCAGGTCGAGGGGTTCGCCGAGGCGTTCGCGGCCTACTGCGGGCGCGGGGACCTGGTGTCGCCGGGGGCCGACCCGTTCGAGCTGAACCTGCTGGGCCCGTTGCGGCTGCTCCCGGCTCCGGCCGAGGTGCGGATCGTGGTCGACGGCGTGGACGCGCTGTCCGGCCAGCGGGATCGGCTGTGGGCCGGGCTGATCGCGCTGGCCACCGATCCGGCGGTGCCGGTGCGGCTGCTGGTCGCCACCCGTGCCGTGCCGGACGGGTTGGCCGGGGCCGAGGTGGTCGCGGTGCCGAGGGCCACCGTGGCGGAGCTGACCGAGTTCGCCCGGCTGCGCGAGCTGGAAGAGCACCAGGTCCAGCAGGTGGTCGAGCAGGCCGACGGGAACTGGGCGGCCGCGCACCTGTTCGCCGAAGGTTTTGTGCAGCGGCGCGGATCCGCCGACGGCGGCCAGGTCCCGCGCGGACTGGCCGAGGCCTACACCGAGCGGCTACGGCGGGCCAGGCTGCACGACGAGTCGGACCCGCTGCGCCCGCACACCAGGAGCGTGCTCGCCGCACTGACCGCCGCGGGCGCCGGGCCGGTGCTGCCGTTCCCGTTGCTGGCCAAGGCATGTGGGCTCACCGAGACGCAGACGCACGCGGTGCTGCCCAGGCTCGGCTCGCTGATCGTGCGCGGCCAGCCCGGCACCGCGGCCGAGCGGGCCGGTCTGGCCGAACCGGAGCTGGCCGAGCACCTGGCCGGCGGCACGGTGCTCGGCGTCGACCCGGCCGAGTGGCACGCCCGCCTCGCCGACGCCATCACCGAACTGGCCCCGCCGGGCAGCTCCGGCCCGATCGCGGACTACGCGGCGGCAGCTGAAGCCCGGCACCGCTGGCGGGCCGGCCGGTTCGCCGCGGCGCTGGACAGCCTGGACGAGCGCGAGGCGCAGATCCCGGTGGAGCAGCGGGAACGCTGGATCGCGCTGGCCCGGCTGACCGACGAGCAGTTCGGCGCGGACCACCCGCTCACCCTGCGCGCGCAGGCCAGGACCGGGACCTGGACCGCCAAGGCCGGTGACCCGGCAACCGCACTGGACACCTTTGCGCAGCTGCTCGACCAGGCCAGTCCGCTGCTCGGCGAGGACCATCCCGAGGTGCTGAACCTGCGGGAGAACCAGGCGTTCTGGCTCGGCGAGACCGGGAACTGGCCGCTGGCGCGGGACCTCTTCGACGCGCTCGTCGCCGACTGCGCCCGGCTGCTCGGACCGGAGCACCCGCAGACGTTGATGGCCCGCCAGCACGTGGCGCTCAGCGCGACGAAGTGTCGGCAGGAGCAGCGCGGCCTGGCGCTGTTCCACGAACTGCTGCCACTGCGCGAACGGGTGCTCGGCCCGGCCCACCTGGACACTCTCCGTACCCGGCACAACATCGCTTTCTGGGAGTCGTACCTGGCATACCCCCCCCCCGTCCGTTTTTCCTTCGCGGTGCTGGTCGACGACCTGGCTTCCTCGGTCGGGTCGGACCACCCCGAAACGCTCACCGCGCGTTACCACCAGGCGGTGTTCCTGCCGGAAACCGAACGCGCGCAAGCGATCGCGCTGCTGCGCGAGCTCCGGCCGGCCATCGAGCGGGTGCTCGGCCCCTGGCACGGCGACCTGCGCCGGCTCGACGCGAAGCTGGCCGAATATGAGGAGCCGGCCGGCAGGTAGCGCGGTGGCGGCATGACGCGCCCGCTGCGGATCGCGCTGCTGACCTATCGCGGCGCCCCGCACTCCGGTGGCCAGGGCGTGTACGTGCGGCACCTCAGCCGGGAGCTGCGCGCGCTCGGCCACTCGGTCGAGGTCTTCGCCGGACCGCCCCATCCGGAGCTGGATCCCGGCATCCCGCTCACCAGACTGTCCACTTTGGACATATTCGGCGAGCCGTCGCCGTTCCAGCTCCCGCCGCTGCGGCAGGTGCGCAGTGCGGCGGACTGGGTCGAGTACCTGGACTTCCGGTGCCGCGGCAACTACCCGGAGCCGCTGTCCTTCTCGCTGCGGGTGCTGCCGGAGCTGTGGGCCCGCCGGGCGGAGTTCGACGTGGTGCACGACAACCAGGGCCTGGGCTACGGGCTGCTCGGCCTGCGCTGGCTCGGCTTGCCGCTGGTGGCGACCGTGCACCACCCGGTGGCCATCGACCGCGACTTCAAGCTGGCCACGACCACCGGCGCGCACCGCCGCGGCGCGCTGCGCTGGCACCGCTTCGCCGACATGCAGGGCCGGGTGGCGCGGCGGGCCGACGCGGTGCTGACCGTGTCCGCGGCTTCCAGGGCGGCGATCGTGCGCCGGATGCGGGTGCCCGCGAACCGGGTCTCGGTGGTGCCGCTGGGCGTGGACCACTCGGTGTTCACCGCCGGGTCCACCGCGAAGGTGCCGGGCCGGATCGTGACCACGGCCAGCGCGGATGTGCCGATCAAGGGCTTGCGCACGCTGCTCGCGGCGCTGGCGCTGGTGCGCGCGGAGGTGCCTGCCGAGCTGGTGGTCATCGGGCGGCCCAAGCCGGACAGCCCGGCCGCGGAACTGCTGGCGCGGTCGGAACTGGCTGGTGCGGTGCGGTTCGCCCCCGATCTGTCCACTGTGGACCTTGCCGAGCTGCTGCGGTCGGCGGCGGTGGTCTGCGTGCCCTCGCTGTTCGAGGGCTTCTCGCTGCCCGCGGCCGAGGCGATGGCCTGCGGCACCGCGCTGGTGACCACCTGGGCGGGCGCGCTGCCGGAGGTCGTCGGCCGGGACGAACAGGCCGCGTTGCTGGTGCCGCCAGCCGATCCGGTCGCGCTGGCCGCCGCGCTGACCAGGGTGCTCACCGACACCGCACTGCGGGAGCGACTGGGCAAGGGCGGTCTGCGCCGGGCCGCCGACCTGTCCTGGCGGCGCGCCGCGCTGGCCACCGTCGAGCAGTACCACCGCGTTCTCGCTGATTCCTGCCACCGGAGCGAACTTGCTGACCATTGACTTCAACCGGTTCCCGATCGCGGCCGGGGACCGGGTGCTCGACTTCGGCTGCGGGCAGGGACGGCACGCCTACGCGGCCTACCGGCGCGGCGGACGGGTGCTGGCGCTGGACCTGGACGGCGCGGTGCTCAAGGAGGTCAGGGACATGTTCGGCGCGATGGCCCACGTCGGCGAGCCGCCGCCGGGCGCCACCGCGCACGCGGTCCAGGGCGACGGCGCCGCGCTGCCCTTCCCCGATCACGCCTTCACCAGGGTGATGGCCGCCGAGGTGCTGGAGCACCTGCCGGCGGACGACGCGGTGCTGGCCGAGCTGACCAGGGTGCTCGCACCGGGTGGGCTGCTCGCGGTGACCGTGCCGCGCTGGCTGCCGGAGCGGATCTGCTGGGCGCTGTCCAGGGAGTACCACGAGGTCGAGGGCGGGCACGTGCGCGTGTACCGGCGGCGGGCGCTGCGGAAACTGTTGCGGCGGCACGGTTTGATCCCGCTGGGCGGCCACCACGCGCACGCGCTGCACACACCGTACTGGTGGCTCAAGTGCGCGGTCGGGCCGAGCAACGAGACCCGGCTGGTCCGCCGCTACCACGAGTTCCTGTGCTGGGACATCGAACACGGCAACTGGGCCTCGCGCACGGTGGACCGCCTGCTGAACCCGGTGATCGGCAAGAGCCTGGTGCTCTACGCGGTCAAACCGGCATGACCCCGGCGGAGGTCAGCGCCACCGCGCGCTGGATCCTGGCCGTCCAGCGCGCGGACGGCGCGATCCCCTGGGACGACGGCGGCAAGCTCGACCCGTGGAACCACGTGGAAGCCGCGATGGGCCTGGACTCAGCAGGCCACCACGCTGAAGCGGCAGCCGCGTTGCGCTGGCTGGCCGGACGCCAGCGCCCGGACGGCTCCTTCGCCACCACCTACCAGGACGGCCTGGTCACCGATCCGCACGGCGACAGCAACTTCACCGCCTACCTGGCCGTCGGCCTGCGCCACCACCTGCGACACACCGGAAACCTCGCACTGGTCAGGGAGCTGTGGCCGGTGGTGTGGGCGGCGATGGGGTTCGTGCTGGAGCTGCAACGCCCAGACGGCGCGATCGGCTGGCACCGCAGGCCGGACGGCAGCGCCTGCGAGCTAGCGCTGCGCGCCGGGTGCGCGAGCATCCACCACGCGCTGCGTTCCGCGGCGCTGCTGGGCCAACGGCTCGGCGAGCCCACCGCGGACCTCTCGGCCGCCGCCGACCGGCTGCGCAAGGCACTGCTGGACGCCACACTCTTCCTGCCCAAACCGCATTCGATGGACTGGTACTACCCGGTGCTCGGCGGCGCGGTCACCGGTGCGGTGGCCCGTGCCTGGCTGATCGCCGACTGGCACCGGTTCGTGGTGCCCGGCCTCGGCGTCCGCTGCGTGCACGACCAGCCGTGGGCGACCGGCGGGGAGACCGCGGAGCTGGCCCTGACCCTCGCGGTGCAGGGCGAGTCCGCGCTGGCCGGGGCGCTGCTGCGGGACCTGGCCCGGCTGCGCTGCCCGGACGGCGGCTACTGGACCGGCTACCAGTTCGCCAACCGCGTGCTGTGGCCGGACGAGCGCACCACCTGGACCGCGGGCGCGGTGCTGCTCGCCGCCGCGGCGCTCGCGGGCGACCGTGCCACACTCGGCACGTTCGCCCCGGTCCCCGCCGACAAGGAAGCGTTGTGAGCAAGCAGCTGATCCCGGTCATCGTGGTCGCCGGATTCCTCGGCTCCGGCAAGACGACCCTGCTCAACCACCTGCTGCACCACAGCAGGGGCGCCCGGATCGGAGTGGTGGTCAACGACTTCGGCCAGGTCAACATCGACGCGATGCTGGTGGCCGGGCAGGCCGACTCGATGGTGTCGCTGTCCAACGGCTGCCTGTGCTGCGTGGCCGACACCTCCGAGCTGGACGAGCTGCTGGACCGGCTGGCCCGGCCGCAGGCCCGGATCGACGTGATCGTGATCGAGGCCAGCGGCCTGGCCGAACCGCAGACCCTGGTGCGCATGGTGGCCACCAGCGAGAACCCCCGGCTCGGCTACGGCGGGCTGGTCGAGGTGGTGGACGCGGTGGAGTTCGAGGCCACCCGGCAGCGGCACCCCGAGCTGGACAAGCACCTGCGGCTGGCGGATCTGGTGGTGCTCAACAAGACCGACCGGATCGACGACACCGAGCGGTTGCTGCTGCTCAACGAGCTGGAGCAGCTGGCCCCCGGCACGCCGATCGTGGCCGCCGAGCACGGCAGGGTGGACACCGGCCTGCTCTTCGACCACGAGCCGCGCGCCGAGGACCTGTCCCAGCCCCGCCAGCTGACCCTGGACGAGCTGCTCCGCGAGCACGACGACCACCACGAACACCTGCACACCGGCTACGACAGCGTGACCTTCACCGAGCCCGCGCCGCTGCACCCGGGGCGGCTGATGGACTTCCTCCAGGACCGCCCCACCGGCGTCTACCGGATCAAGGGCTTCGTCCACTTCGGGCTCCCCGGCCACGACCAGCGGTTCACCCTGCAGACCGTCGGCAGCCACCTGCGGGCGACCCGTTCGCCCTGGCCACGCGGGGAGTCCCGGCTCAACCAGCTGGTGCTGATCGGCACGGACGTGGATCCCGGCGAGGTGCTCGGACGGCTCGCCGAGTGCGTGGACCCGGACCCGGCGAGCACCGAGGAGCGCACCATGCTGCGGCTGCTGGCCGCGCTGGACGAACCTCAGCCGGAGAACTGACCGAGCACCGCCTCGAAGCCGTCCGGCCACGTGCCCAGGTTGTCCTCGCCGCGGGCCAGCAACACCACCCGCGCGGGCACGCCGGCCTCGGCATAGGCAGCCAGCTTGTGGTGCCCGTCCAAGGCCACGCCGACCAGGAACCGCTCCTCGTGCTCGGCTGCCACGTAGCCGTCCTCGACCCAGCCGAGCACCACCGCGGCGGGCCGCGCACCGGCCTCGACGGCTTTCCGGTACCGGGCAACGGTATCCGGGTTCAGCGCCGCCAACGGCTGCCCGGGCAGCAGCGCGCCGAAGGTCGGCATCGGCCCCGGAACAGGTTCCGGCAGCTGGAAGTGCTCCACCCCCGGCCAGTCCTCCTCGCCCAGCTCGGCGCCCTCCCGGAACGCCCAGCGCCGCACCCACCACGACCGCGCGGGCTCGCACACCCGCTCCACCGGCAGATCGACGAGGTAGACGCGGTAGTGCCCGGTCGGCAGCTCCCGCACCAGCGGCGCGAGCGCGGTCAGCACGCCGTCCGCCAACGAGTCCACTGTGGACAGTTCAGTGCGCAGCCGGTCCGCCGTCGCGGCAGCCACCCGCTCCGGCCAGCCGAGCAGCCGCATGGTGGTCTCGCAGGTCCCGCAGTCCGAGCTGACCCGGTACAGCGGAGTCCCGTCCACCAGCAGCGACTTGTTCCAGCGCGGCCAGGACGAGCCCGGCGCGGGCGGGTCGTAGTCAACCCGGAGCCGCCCCCGGCCCTCGTGCAGCTCGAACCGCGCCCGGCGCGCCGACTCCACGGCCAGCCCGCGGATCTCCGGCTCGGCTCGCGCGGCCGGGTCGACCTGGGACCAGCTGCGCCACAACGCCTTCCGGTGCGCCCGGGACGGCCCGGCCCACAGCGGGGTCAGCGGATCCCGCCCGGTCAGCCGGATGAGCGCGTGCTGCACATCGCCCGGCGCGTCCACCTCCTTGAGCAGCCGCACCAGGTACGGCACCGCGGCCGGATCGCCCAGCAGCTCCAGCGCGACCACGAACGCCGTGTGCGTGAGCCCCTGCACCCGGCGCAGCCGCTCCGCGATCGGCACGGTCCAGCGCCGATCGCCCAGCCGTCCCAGTCCGATCGCCGCCGGTCCCTGCTTGCCCGGCGTGTCCAGCTGCTGCCCGAGGTAGTCGGCGAACCCGGCGTCCCCGGAGAGTCCCATCGCGTGCAGCACCGGCTCAGCCGAGCCAAGATCGCTTTCCAGCCGCCACAGCAACTCGGCGGGCACCCGCAGCCCCAGCTGAACGGCTGTGGTGAGCAGGTCGTGCGCGTCGTCGCCGGAGTGCCTGTCCAGCAACCGCAGCAGCGCCGGTCCGGCCGGTTCTCCCAGGTAGCGCAGCAGCCAGCTCAGCTGCCGCCGCTGTGCGGGTTCCGCCGTGGCATACCGGGCCTCGGCCACCTCGATGAGATCCGGCAGTCCGGCCGCGTCCAGCTCACTCAGCGCGCGCCACGGATCTGCCGCCGCCAGCGCCGCGTCCAGTACCGCCCGGGTCCCACCCATCGCCATCCCCGTTGACCCCGTTCGAATATGACCATAATCTAACGCTGTGCCACCGACCGCCGACCACGAGGCCCGCCGCCACCAGGTGGCCACGGCCCTGCTGTCGGTGATCGCGACCCACGGCCTGGAGGCGGCCAGCATCGCCAGGGTGGCCGAGGCGGCAGGCGCGTCGACCGGCCTGGTGCAACGGTACTTCCGCAGCAAGGACGAGCTGCTGCTTTTTGCCTTCGACCACCTCGTCGAGCAGACCCTGGCCCGGCTGGTGGCGGCCCAGCACGTCGGCTCGATCCGGATCCGGCTGTTCCGGGGGCTGCGCACCATGCTGCCGCTGGACCAGGAGCGGATCACCGAGGCCAGGGTCACCCAGGCCTTCGCCACCCGCGCCCTGCACAGCCCTCGGCTACGCAAGGTGATCGACGCCTCGGCGCAGATGGTGCGCAAGCAGTGCGCGGCCACCCTGCGCCGGGCCCAGGAGCTGGGCGAGGCTCCCGCGCACCTGGACGCCGACTTCGAGGCCACCATGCTGGTCGCCTTCACCGACGGCCTGACCTCGACCATCGTCGCCGACCCGGCCGCGATCAGCCCTGGGGAGGCTGACCGCATGCTGCTCCGCTACCTCGACCGGGTCTTCGAGGTGGCCGCACCGCACTAGAGATCCACCTTGGGGGAGAACAGAATGCTCGTGCTCACACTGTCCGTGCTCGGCCTCGCCGTGGTGGACAGCATCAACCCGTCAGTCCTCGGCGTCACGCTGTTCCTGCTGCTCAAACGCCAGACCGGCCGCTCGGCCACGATCCAGGTGCTGACCTACCTGGCTGCGGTGGCCGCCACGTACTTCACCCTCGGCGTGCTGCTCATGCTCGGCCTGAGCGCGTTGTCCGGGCAACTCGGCAACCTGCTGCAGAGCCCGGTCACCTACGCGATCACCGGCGTGCTCGGGGTGGCGCTGTTCGCCTGGAGCTGGGTGGATCACCGGCGGGACAAGAAGAACCCGGAACGCCACCGTGACCGCAAGCCCCGGCTGCCGATCTCCGACCGCCTGCCCGCGCTGTTCGCCCTCGGCCTGCTGGTCTCGATCCTGGAGTTCTCCACCGCGCTGCCGTTCCTGGCCGCGGTGGCCCTGATGACCACCAACGGCCTCTCCGCCGCGGTCTGGCTGCCGCTGCTCGCGGTCTACGTGCTGATCATGGTGCTGCCCGAGCTGGTCCTGCTCGCGGTGTTCCGCCTGCTCAGCGAGAGCCGGCGGGCGCGGCTGGAACGCCTGCGGGACAAGATGTCGGCCAACACCCGCAAGACCGTGCAGTGGATCGCCGCGATCGTCGGCTTCCTGCTGATCCGCAACGCCGTTGGCTACTTCGCGATCGCCCTCGGCTGGTACACACCGAAGTCCTGAGTGGGCGAGACTGGCCCGGTGCTCGCCGAGGAGATCGCCGCCGTCGAAGCCGCCCTGGGCAGCAGGGTGCTGGCCAGCCGCACCCTGGCCGGTGGTTTCTCGCACCAGACCAGCCTGCTCACGCTGACCGACGGCCAGGTGGTGGCCCGCCGCGGCGGCCCCGATCCGGCGATCGAGGCGGCGGTGATGGCCGCGGCCCGCCCGCTGGTGCCGGTGCCCGCGGTGCTGCTGGTCCGGCCGGTCATGGTGATCGAGCACATCACCGGCACCCTGCTCAGCCACCTGCTCGCCGACGACTCGCTCAGTCCGGCAGACCTGCGCGCGCTCGGCGCCGAGGTCGGCCGGGTCGCGGCGGCGGTGAGCGCGCGGGCGTTCGACCGGCCGGGCTTCTTCGCCGACGAGCAGCTCACCGTCCGCCCGGAACGCCCCTGGTCCCAGCAGCTGCCGGAGGTGGTGGCGGAGTGGCTGGCGGCCACCCCGGAGTCCCGGCTGCCCGCCGCCGCCAAGTCCGCCTGGCTGGCGCTGTGCACGGCGCACGCCCCGGCGCTGACCGCGGTCGACGGGCACGCGCGGCTGGTGCACTCCGACCTCAACCCGAAGAACATCCTGGTCAGCAGGGCCGGTCGCGGCTGGCGGGTGGACGCGCTGCTGGACTGGGAGTTCAGCTACTCGGGCTGCCCGTACGGCGACGCGGCGAACATGGCCCGCTTCGAGGACAACGCCGACTTCCGCACCGGTTTCCGCGCCGCCTTCGCCGAGCACCAGCCCACCGACCTGCCGCCCCCCGCGGACTGGGCCTACCTGGGCCGGGTGCTGGACATGTTCGCCCTCACCGAGCTGGTCACCCGCCCGGAGCCGCACCCGATCGCGGACCAGGCGGCCGAGCGGATCCGGCACTGGTCGGAGCACGGCATCCCCAGCTGATCGAACAGGTGTTCGAGTTGTCCACAGAGTTGTCCACACCGGGGGATAACTCGCAGAGTTGTACCCATGACCGACCCCAAGGCGGACCTGCGCCACTACCTCCAGACCGCCCGCGAAGCCCTGCTATGGAAGCTCGACGGCCTCGGCGAGTACGACATCCGCCGCCCGCTCACGCCCACGGGCACGAACCTGTTGGGCCTGGTCAAGCACGTGGCAGGCTGCGAGATCGGCTACTTCGGCCTGGTCTTTGGCCGCCCGTTCGCCCAGGAGCTGCCCTGGCTGTCCGATGACGCCGAACCCAACTCCGACCTGTGGGCAACCGCGGACGAGTCCCGCGCGGACATCATCGACCTGTACCGCAGGGTGTGGACACATTCAGACCAGACGATCACCAGCCTGCCCCTGGACGCGGTCGGCCGGGTGCCGCACTGGCCGGCCGAGCGCGCCGAGGTGACCCTGCACAAGGCGCTGACCCACATGATCGCCGAGACCCACCGGCACGCCGGCCACGCCGACATCGTCCGCGAGCTGATCGATGGCACCACCGGCCTCCGCCCGGACAACGACAACCTGCCGGAAGCTGATAAGTCCTGGTGGACGGCCTATCACGCCAACCTGGAGCAGGTGGCCAAACAAGCGGGCCGGCCCGCCTGACGCCACCCCCGACTTGCCATGGCACCAAAGTGATGCCATAGTTGTGCCATGGACCTGACGCCCTACGTCGAGAACCTCCGCAACGAGCTCGCGGTAGCCGCCGGAGCCGGTGGCGAGGAAGCTCGGGCGCTGGCGGACCGGCTCAGCGCACCACTGGAGTCAGCTGTGCGGCTGACCCTGCTGGAGGCCCTGTCGACGGCCGCGGACGAGATCACCCGGGAGCTGGCTCCCGGCTCGGTCGACCTGCGGCTGCGCGCCGGTTCGCCGACGTTCGTGGTCACCCCGGCGCCCGGGGCGGCCGCGTTCGAGGACACCGCGCGGCAGCACGATGGCACCACCGATGCGCCACAGCTGGCCGCCGAGGGCGACGACGGTCCGATGACCAGGATCAACCTGCGCCTGCCCGAACAGCTCAAGGCCAGGGTCGAGGAGGCCGCGGGCCGCGAACGGCTCTCGGTCAACGCCTGGCTGGTCCGGGCCGCCGCCGCGGCGCTCCAGCCAGAACCGCCCGCCCGTCGAGACCGGGCGTTCGGCCAGAAGTTCACCGGCTGGGTGCGCTAACCCCCACGCCGCTCCACCCCACACGTTCCCCACCAGCGGGAACGCTTACCAACCACCCCAGAAGGGCACAGCCATGCCAATTTTCCCCACCCCCGCCCCGATCACCGTCGACCTGTCCCTGGTCTCGGCCAACGTCCGGATCAACGCCACCGACCGCATCGACACCGTGGTCGAGGTGCGCCCGGCCAAGGAGTCCAACAAGCACGACGTCACCGCCGCCGACCAGACCGACGTCAGCTTCACCAACGGCACCCTGGTCGTCCGGATGCCCAAGCCAAAGCTGTTGGGCGGCAAGGGAACCATCAACCTGGTGATCGACCTGCCCACCGGCTCCCAGCTGAAGGGCGACTCCGCCATCGCCGACCTGCGCGCCTCCGGCCTGCTCGGCGACTGCCACTTCACCACCGCCACCGGCGACCTCCAGTTCGACCACACCGGCCCCCTGTGCCTGGAAACCACCAGCGGCCGCATCCGGGTGGAACACGCGGACGGCCACACCGACGTCACCAGCGGCTCCGGCGAGGTCTGGCTGCACACCGTCAACGGCACCGCGGTCGTCAAGAACTCCAACGGCCCCACCACCATCGGCGACATCACCGGCGACCTCCGGGTCAACGTCGCCAACGGCAACACCAGCGTCGAACGCGCACACAGCACCGTCGCGGTGAAGGCCGCCGCCGGCAGCATCCGCATCGGCGAACTCACCCGAGGCACCGCAGTCCTGGAAACCAACGCCGGCGACGTCGAACTGGGCATCCGCCAAGGCACCGCCGCCTACCTCGACATCAACACCCTCACCGGCCGCTTCATCAACGACCTCGCCACCATCGGCAGCCCCGAGATCAACACCGAAACCCTCAAAATCCACGCCCGCACCGTCACCGGCGACATCATCATCCGCCGCAGCCAGCCCGCCGCAGCCTGACTCAGCCCTCGGCACGAACAGCGCGGAGTCTGTTTCCTCGCCCGGTGCACCGGGCCGCAGCAGCGCGTGCGGAGCCGCGGTGTCGCGACGGCTACCGTCGACGCGTGGAGCGGATCGTGAACCTCGATGTGGCGGCCCAGCAAATCGTGACCCGCCGGGCGGCATGGGAACTCGCTGGGTTCACCGTCGGCCCGTTGACCTGGCGGGACCACAGCACGGCCACGCGGGAACTGACCACCGACCGGGCCGCCGTCGCTGATCCGGACTCCGTGGGCGTGACACTCGACTTCGGAGACTGGCCAGCCGCGGTGTGCGTGTTGTTCCGGGGCGGATGGGCTGATGTTGACGTGGTCGACTTCCGAACCAAGGAAGCCCGCGCCCTCGATGGGCGCGGTGTCACCAGTCCTGCGGTCTTTGGGGAGAGAGCCCGAGCAATACGGGAACCCAAGAATTTGAATCTTGACACGCAAAACCCCCAGGCGTGTTACCAGGGGGTTTGGGCCGCGTGGGACTCGAACCCACAACCCGAGGATTAGAGATCTACTCCAGTCGTTGCCTATCAACAGTTTCCGAAAGCAGTCACCAACAGGCCAGATAGCGCCTGCAAGCGTCCACGTTTTGCCGTCGTCTGTGGACATTTCTCATTGATTGGTGCGGGCAAAGTGGGGATGATCTTGCCGTGAGCCGGGATTCCCGAGCGGATACACGCCGCCCGCAGCAAGCCCCACTCTGGTGGCCACATGGCCCGGTGGCAAGTCGGCGCTTGCGACGACGCGGCAGCGATCGCCGGAACCAACCGAGCAGGGCGACCACTCCGGTGATTGTCACGGCCTGGAGCGGGCTGGGACCTGGATCAGTGATCCGCGCGCGGCTACCGGCACCGGCTGGCAACCGCGGGCTCGCCGGGCGCAGCGACGGGCCGGTCGCCGCAGCGGAGCGGATGGCGAACGTGCCCGGATGGCTGCGCCCGGCGCAGCCAGCGCGACCACCCGCCGCGCGCCGCCGAGCGGCGCGCCTTGATCCCATAGAGCCAAATTCGGCAACAGACGCCGCCCGCCCGGCATGTGACGAGGCTCGTCACCCGCTAGGCAGGACGTCCTGGCTGAACGCTGGCTTGAAGCTCGTGAGGTCGTCAAGCTCCGGCTTGATCCACTTAGCCTTTGGGCTCCGTTCCAACATCTCGCCATTGTTTCGAGATCTCCAGCGGACACCATCGGGGCTCGTCCAGGTGACGACTAGTTCGAGATGTTTTTGAAGTTCTTTCGAATCCAAGCGTGGCACTTTGGCTGAGAGGTCGTTCCACCACCTCTCTTCGCCACCAAGAATGAACTCCCTGCTGATATAGTTGACCAAGGTGAAACCTTCCTCTGAGAAAACGACTGGAATAGGCGATTGGTCACCAGCCAGCTGAAACCAGACCTCGACATCCAGCATGACGTGTGACCCGTTGTTGCGGACCACCACCCGCTTGAGCAGCCCAGCGTCCACCACAGCCTTCGAGGCGACTAGCCGCGCCTGTGTGAGCTGGGCACGCTCTGTCTCCTCAAGCCGCCAGCGCGACTGCCTGAAGAAGCCGAGAACGGCTGCGATAAGTGCACCTGCGGTCGCAAGCGGACCGACTACCTGCGCGCATTCCATGAAGGTTGTTGGATAAATGCTCATGCTCGGTGATCGATGCGATCGCGACCGCGTTAACCACCGTCTCAGATTTGAGACCAGAGCGATGCGGCACGTATGCGTACGGAAGCGCTAAGGACACCGCCCATGACGGGGTGTCGTCGGTGGCCCGACCCCGTTCCCACACGATCATTGTCGCGAAAGCCCGAAACTTCTCGCCGTCAGATCAGGCGACTGGTGTACCCGGCGTCAACAAGCCGTTGGTAAGCCGTCTCGACTTCAGCAGGCACGTCCTGGTGGATCGCAAAGCCGCGCTTCGCGTACTCAGCCACACGCTGGGTGTCGCCGACCAGCATGTTGATCACGCGATCGGCGTCACCGATGCTGGCTACGTAGTCGTCCATGGGGAGCGGGCGGGAAGCGCAGCGAACCTCAACCTCCGGCCACAGCTTCCGGCAGGTCGCGAACGCGCGGCGCTGCTGATACGGGCGTGAGATCAAGGTGATCGACTGGACGTTGATTCCCTTGTCTGCCAACAGGTTGCGGGTCAGCTCGATGTTGGCACCGGTGTTGGTCGCCTCGGGCTCCACGAGGATCGCCTCATCCGGAACGCCCAACTCCAGTGCATGCTCCCGGTAGTGCACAGCTTCGCCACGCGGGAAACGCTCGATCGTGGTGGGCGCGTTGGCCCCGGTGAAGACGATGAGGGGAAACATCCCACGCTGATACAACTCGGCGGTGAAGGTCGCCACGCCCAAGTCATGACTGCCCAGACCGATACCGATATCGGTCGCCCGGATCTCGTGGTGCATGTCGTGGAAGTCCCACAGCGTCTGTACGTCCTCGCGGAGAGATGCCGGCAACGTGGACTTCCGGCCTGTGCTCAACGCTTTCTCCTGGGGATTCACTCGGGGATCTTGAAAGTGTACGACCATGCGAAACGGCTGGCGGGCCTCCGGCACGGTGGATCGGCAAGTACCTGCGGTACCGGCCCGCCGACGTCCAGACCTGGGTGGACCAGCTTGATGGGGAGGTGGCCTGATGGGACGGCCACCCTTCCCGGTCGGCACAGCCGGACAGGTGCGGATCTACCCCACGAAAAACGGCTACCGTGCCTGGCTGCAAGTTCCGGGACTTCGACGGGATCACCCGGCCGATCGAGCGGCATGGCAAGACCAAGGGCAATGCACAGGACACGCTGCGGGAGGCGATCCGAGATCGGGTTCTGGTGGATGTGAGCGCGGAGATCAACGCGAACACCACCGTGAACGACCTGGGGAACGCCTGGTTCGCCGAACTCCAGGAGCGGGACATCCCATCGGCCGACGGGACGCTGCGGGCCTACCGGGATCGCCTGGACAAGCAGGTGTTCCCGGAACTGGGGTCGCTGCGTATCCGGGAGGTGACGGTCTCGCGGGTGGACCAGGTGGTGAAGGGGTCAGGAAGAAGCACGGGCCGTCGGTGGCCAAGGTGACCAGGACGGTGGTCAGCGGGCTGTTCGGGATGGCCGTGCGGCACGACACCATGGACGCCAACCCGGCCCGGGACGTCGCCAAGATCCAGACGCAGCCAAAGAAGTCGACCCGGGCTCTGGAGTTGACGGAGGCCCAGGTGTTGCGGACAAAGATCCACGCGGACCCCTAGCCAAACCGAACCAGTGGGGTGTGGTGTTCACCGCTCCCCTGGGCGAGCTGCGGGACCCGAGCAACACCCAGGCGGACCTTCGGGTGATCTTCAAGGCGGCTGGGTTCGCCTGGGTGACCAGCCACGTGTACCGGAAGACGGTGGCGACAATGATGGATGAGGCGGGGCTCTCCGCACGGCAGGCGCCGGACCAGCTCGGGCACGCCAAGGTGTCCATAACCCAGGACAACTACTTCGGGCGGAATCGGGCCGCGACCGGGGCAAAGGCGTTGTTGGAGGGCGTGGTCACAGCCGAGGCGGGCCAGAAATAAAGGATGGGTAAGGTGCCGGTTCGGTCTTGACACGCGAAACCCCCAGGCTTGTGACCTGGGGGTTTGGTGGGCCGCGTGGGACTCGAACCCACAACCCGCGGATTAAAAGTCCGCTGCTCTGCCAGTTGAGCTAGCGGCCCGGGGACACTCTACCGACACCGGGCCGGGTGGTGTGCTGTGGTTGGCGATCACGGGCCGGGTGGGGGTTGCCAGTTGGCGAGCAGGCGGGGGAGTTCGGCTTGGAGGAACTCGAAGAAGTCTCGGGTTTGTTCCAGGCGGTGGGCGGTGGGGGTGGTGGGGCCGACGGCCTGGATGCCTTCCTTGATGCTCTGGATCCAGCGGGCGATCTGCTCTTCGCGGCGGAGCAGGGACTCGAACCACAGGTCGTCGCGGACGCGGTAGTGGTCGCGGCGGGCGCCTGGGGAGCGTTCCTTGGTGACCAGGCCGATCTGGGTGAGGTAGCGGACGCCTCCGCTGACGGCGGCGGGGCTGATCTGCAGGTGGGCGGCCAGGTCTGCCGCAGTGCGGGTGCCGTCGTCGCTGGCGAGGAGGCTGGCGAAGATCCTGGCCGGCATGCGGCTCCAGCCGGCGTCAGTGAGGACCAGGGCGAAGCGTTCGACGAAGCGGGCTACCGCTGCCTCGTCGCGGGCGGGTCCGGTCATGTGTAGGCCCTCCTCTCCGTCACCCCCGTGACCAGCCGGTTTAGTTTAGCTGTTTCAGGAAGATGTGAAGGTAGGTCTGTGTGGTGGGGGCCACCCGCGGTGTCAGGGTCGCGGAAACGTGGCCGCTGCGAGCGTCAGGAGCGCGTAGGGAGCGGTGACGGGTGGGCTGGTGCGGCGTTTTCTCGTCATGGGCGGGCAACGTGCCCGTGACAAGTGCCTGCGGAGGCCGTCGTGACCCTGGAGTACCTCATTCCTTCGCTGCAACGCTCGCTGCGCAGCCACCTGGAGCCGGGGATCTGGCCGGCCGGAACCGAGCTGGGGCCGGAGAACGATCTGCTGGTCGGCGGGGTTTCGCTGCGGCGGGTCGCGGCTGACTTCGGCACTCCCTCCTACGTGCTGGACGAGGCGGCGGTCCGGCTGCGGTGCCGGGAGTACCGGGCCGCGTTGCCGGAGGTCGAGATCGCCTATGCGAGCAAGGCGTTGCTGACCAAGGCGGTGGCGCGGTGGGTGCGGGAGGAGGGGCTTTCGCTCGATGTGTGCTCGGCTGGGGAGCTCGCCGTCGCGCGGGCGGTGGACTTCCCTGCGGAGCGGGTCATCCTGCACGGGAATGCCAAGACGCCGGAGGATCTGAAGGCGGCGGTGGGCTACGGGGTTGGGCGGGTTGTGGTGGACTCGTTCGACGAGATCGAGCAGCTCGGCGCGTTGGCGCGGTATCCGCAGCAGGTGCTGGTGCGGGTGACGCCCGGTGTGGACGGGCAGACGCACAAGGCGATCGCGACCGGCGTCGAAGACCAGAAGTTCGGGTTCTCGCTGGCCAGTGGGGCCGCGGCGGAGGCGGTGCGGCGGGTGCTCTGCCAGCCGAACCTGCATCTGGTGGGGCTGCACTGCCACATCGGGTCGCAGATCGGGCGGGTGGCCGGGTTCGAGCTGGCGGCGCGGCGGATGGTCGGGTTGCTGGCCGCGGTGCGGGATGAGCACGGGATCGTGTTGCCACAGTTGAACATCGGCGGTGGGCACGCGGTGGCCTATCTGCCCGGTGAGGAGGAGTTCGATCTCCAGGGGTTCGCGGCCAGGGTGCGGTGCGCGGTGAACTACGAATGCTCGGCGCGCGGGTTGCCGGTGCCGCGGCTGGTGGTGGAGCCGGGGCGGTCGCTGGTCGCGCGGGCCGGGGTCACGCTGTACCGGGTGGTCGTGGTCAAGGACGTGCCCGGCGTGCGGACCTTCGTCGCGGTGGACGGCGGGATGAGCGACAACCTGCGGCCCGCGCTCTACGGATCCCGTTACGCGGTGCGGATGTTCGGCCGCACCAGCCACGCGGCCGCGCGCACGGTGACCGTGGTCGGGCGGCACTGCGAGGCCGGGGACGTGATCGCGCGCGATGTGCCGTTGCCCGCTGACATCCGCGCGGGCGACCTGCTGGCCGTGCCCTGCTCCGGCGCCTACCACCACTCGCTCGCGTCCAACTACAACCTGGTCGGCCGGCCGCCGGTGATCGCGGTGGCCGAGGGGCGCTACCGGCCGATCATCCGGCGGGAGACGGATGAGGACGTGCTGGCTCGCGATCTGGGCTGAGCCGGACGGTGCCCCCCTTGCCCGTGCGCTCGCGCCAGCCGAGGGCGGTCACCGCGACCACCAGCAGCGCGAAGCCCAGCCACTGGGTGCCGGACAGGCGCGCGCCCAGCAGACCGACGCCGATCAGCGCGGCGGTGGCCGGGAAGGCCAGCTCGGCCAGGGTGGCGCGGGCCGCCGGGGTGCTGCGCAGGCCCTGGTAGTACAGGGTCAGTGCGAGCAGGCCGGGCACGATCGCGAGCAGCAGCAGGGCAGGGGCGTTCGCCCAGTCCACCAGGAACGGGGCGCCCTGGCCTGCCACCACCACCGCGGTCGCGGGCAGGCCGATGGCGAAGCGCAGCACCGTGACGTCCCACGGGCGCAGCTCAGTGCTGACCAGCCTGCCGAGCACGGTGCCGCCCGCCCACAGCGCGGCCGCGCCCAGCGCCAGCAGCGCCGGAACCGCCGCGCTGACCCGCACCTCCAGCGGGTTCGCAAAGCTCAGCAGCCAGGCGCCGAGCAGGGCCGGCGCGGCGAAGTAGGCGTAGTGCGCGCGCGGCCGCTCGCCGAGCAGCACGAAGGCGGCCAGCAGCACGAACACCGGCTGGAACTTCTGCAGCACCAGCGGGGTCACCGGGTCGCCGTAGCGGAAGGCGGCGGTGAACAGCGCGGTCGCCACCGCTGAGGAGCCGACCCCGATGACCAGCACCGCGAACCGGCGCGGCCAGTTGAGCCCGGCGAAGGCGCGCAGCGCGCGCGGCACCCAGGGCAGCAGCAGGGCCACCACGATCAGATGCTCCCAGAAGACCACGGTGGCCGAGGGCAGGGCCTGCGCGAGCGGGGTGCGGAGCAGCGCGTCCGTGCCCCACAACGCGGCGGCCAGCGCCACCAGCCAGGTCCGATCCCGCATTCCTGCCCCCATATCAGCCGGTCATAACTTCACTCGCCGCCGCTGCCGGAACGCACGGAGCGTGCCAAGGTGGTCACCATGCGACGTCATCCCCTCGCCGCGGCCGGTGTCGCGGCCGCGTTGCTGCTGATCACCGGCAGCACAGCGCCCGCAGGCGCCGATCCGGTCAACTCCATCTCCCCGGATTCCATTCCCGTGCTCACCGTCGGCCGCTTCGCGCCGTACAGCCCGGAAGCCAAGGCCGTCACGCACGACCCGAAGCTGGTGCCGGAGGGCTCCGGTGTGGTGGTCGCCGCGACGCACGTCCGGCACGGCGGCACCCTGGTGCTGCTCTCGGTGCGCGGTCTGGTGCCCCAGCGCACCTACGGCGCGCACGCGCACACCAAGCCGTGCGGGCCCGCGCCCGCCGACTCCGGGCCGCACTACCAGGACGTCCTGGACCCGGTGCAGCCCTCGGTCGATCCCAAGTACGCCAACGCGTCCAACGAGATCTGGCTGGACTTCACCACCAACCGGCACGGCGTCGGCGTCAGCAAAACCGTGGTGCCCTGGCACTTCGGCGAACGCAGGGCCAAGTCGGTAGTGATCCACTTCGAGCGAACCAAAACCCACCATGGGCACGCCGGGACCGCGGGCGCGCGGCTGGGCTGCGTGAACGTGGACTTCTAGTCCGCGCCCAAGAGCTTCGGCACGATCTGCTCGGCCAGGGCCTTCTCCAGGCCGCGACGGGCCTCGTCGGTGCGGTTGTCGCCCAGTGCCATCAGCCGCACCGCGAGCAGGTTGTCCATGTTGTCCCGCAACAGCACCCCGGTGCCGCTGAGCACGCTGCCCACCTTGGCCGGGCGGCCGGCCACCGAGATCTCCGCGCCGTTGTACAGCGAGCCCTCCAGCTTGGTGGAGAGCACCTGGATCCACACCGTGTGCGCGCCGCCCTTGAACGGCTCGCCGCCGGAGATCGTGCAGTCGCCGCCATAGGTCAGCTGCCGCTCGCGGACCGGCACGCCCAGGATGCTCTGGAACATCTCGTCGCCGGCCGCGGTGCACAGCGCGGCGGCGCGCTGCGGGTGCGGCAGGTCGACCACGCCGGCGGCCGGTGGCGGCGGGAACGGGGTGTACGGCAGCGCGCCCTTCTCCCCCGGCGCGGGCGCGGCCGGGCCAGGCTTGGTCAGCTCGGCGAGCAGCTTCTGGGCCAGCTCGTGCAGCACCTGCTTCGGCGACTTCGGCGGGTTGCTGCCGGGGGTCGCGGTCATGTGCAGGGTGCCCTTGGGCACCGCGTCCTCGCTGTCGCCGTACTTCCGCTTCTCCAGCTCCTGCTCGCCGAACTGGTTGAACGGCACGCACAGCACCTCGCCGCCGCCGCTGGCCGCCACCGAGGTCGCCGGCCTGCCGCCCACGTCCACCTGCTGCGGGTTGGCCAGCGTCTTGCAGGGCTGCTGCCAGCTCAGGCTCAGGTACACGGTCTGGCGCCCGCCCTCGACCAGGCAGCCACCGCGCTGCACCCACCGGCTCTGCACCGGCCCGCCGAGCAGCTCCGACCATTCCTGCGCGGACAGCGTGCCGCACAGCAGCTGCGCGGTCGGCTCGGGGTTGAGCAGCGAGACCAGCTCCCCGCCCGGCGAGCTGACCTTGCGCGCCGCGGAACCGCGCTTGTCGTAGCCCTCCACCGGATCACCCGCTTCGGCCACGCCACGCACCGTGGTGCACCCGGCGAGCAGCGCCGCGGTGGCCAGGAGCAGCGCGCCGGTCCGGCGGGCGTTGGTCATCAGTGGTTCCTCCATCCGGACGAGCGTTGCCGGTGTGATGTTCCCAGCAGCAGCTGACGGTTGTCCCGGCAACTCCGGAATCCGGTGGCGCGGGTGTGATCTCGGCGGCACTTCCTAAATCGAGCTGATCTGGTTCCGAAAATAGGGGGATGAACGCGACTCGCAGGCAGGGCGTGGTGGACGCGTTGGAGGCGCTGGCCGGGTTCACCCCCGCCAACGTCAACGGCTGGCCGGACCTCAGCGGCACGGTGCAGGTGCTGCTGGCCGACACCTGGTGGGACCGGTTCGACCCGGCGGAGAGCGTGGGCGAGCTGCTCAGGGACGAGGCCGAGGTCGCCGCGGTGAAGGCCGCCATTGAACCGCTGCTGGAGGTGCTGGAGGCCTACAACCCGGCCACGCCGGATGAGACTTACCTCACTCATCCGCGCTGGCCGGAGGTGGCGGCCAAGGCGGGTGCGGCGCACCGGTTGCTGGCCGGCGCGGGCTGATGTCATCCGGCACTCCCGACGTGCCGGACAATGGAGCGGTGAACGCGCGTCCGCCCTTGCTGCGGGTCGGCCCTTACCAGGTCGATCCGCCGGTTGTGCTCGCGCCGATGGCCGGGATCACCAACGTGGCCTTCCGGCAGCTCTGCCGCCAGTACGGGGCTGGGCTGTACGTGTGCGAGATGGTCACCACCCGGGCGCTGGTCGAGCGGGACCCGATGACCATGCACATGATCACCTTCAGCGCGGACGAGCACCCGCGCTCGCTGCAGCTCTACGGGGTCGACCCGGTCACCATGGACAAGGCCGTCCGGATGATCGTGGACGAGAACCTGGCCGACCACATCGACATGAACTTCGGCTGCCCGGTACCCAAGGTGACCCGCAAGGGCGGTGGCGCGGCGCTGCCGTACAAGCGGCGGCTGTTCGGCGACATCGTGCGGGCCGCGGTGCGGGCCGCCGAGCCCGCGGGCATCCCGGTGACGGTGAAGTTCCGGATCGGCATCGACGAGGACCACCTGACCTACCTGGACGCCGGGCGGATCGCCGAGGCCGAGGGCGCCTCCTGGGTGGCCCTGCACGGGCGGACCGCGGCGCAGCGCTACTCCGGGCAGGCCGACTGGTCGGCGATCGCGCGGCTCAAGGAAGCGGTGCGGACCATCCCGGTGCTGGGCAACGGCGACATCTTCTCCGCGGCCGACGCGCTGCGGATGATGGCCGAGACCGGCTGCGACGGGATCGTGGTGGGCCGGGGCTGCCTGGGCAGGCCCTGGCTGTTCCGGGACCTGGCGGCCGCCTTCGCCGGAGAGCCGATTCCGGAAGGCCCTTCGCTGGGCGGGGTGGCCGAGGTGCTGCACCAGCACGCCGAGCTGCTCATCGACCACCTCGGGCCGGACAAGGGCATCCGCGACCTGCGCAAGCACATGGCCTGGTACCTGCGCGGCTTCCCGGTCGGCGGTGACCTGCGGCGCAGCTTCGCCATGGTGTCCAGCCTGGCCGAGCTGGAGGACCTGCTCGCCCAGCTGCCGCCGGAGGTGCCGTTCCCGCAGGACGCGGAGGGGCCGCGCGGACGCCAGGGCTCACCGGCGAAGGTCAGCCTGCCGCAGGGGTGGCTGGACGATCCGGAGGACGCCTCGGTCCCGCTCGGCGCGGAGCTGATGCACTCCGGCGGATGAGCGCGCGGCTGGGTGGCGCGCTGCTGGTCACGCTGGTCACGGCGGGCTGCGCGGTCGGAGTGGCCGGCACGCCGAGGGAGGCGTCCCAGGAAGCGGTGGACGCCGGGCTGGTCGGCGGTTACTTCAGCGACGGGCTGGCCGCGGCGCGGACCGGGGTGGCCGCGCAACGGGAGTTCCTGACCCGCACCCAGCACCCGGACTTCCGCGCCGGCGCCTGCGATCCCGGCGAGCTGGTGCTGACCGTGGAGCCCGCGCTGTCCACCCTGCGGCCCGATCCGGGGTGGACCGCGGGCAGCCGGGGAAGGCCGAGGGGGCGGGTGTACGTGGTGGCGGTCTCGGTCACCGCGAAACGGGACGGCGCCACGGTCGGTATCCAGATCGGGTCACAGCACGTGGTCGTCCTCGACGGGGCGGCCTACGGGTTCGCACCCTGTCCGCGCTGAGCGTGACGACGCCCACATCCCTTGGGCTACCGGCAGTTTCCTGCTGGGCCAAGTGGGTGGGCTATGGCCGAACAGCTTGGGCGGCCCCGCCATTTGCGGGTACACAACCAAGTGCGTGGTGGATCACGCTGAGTCACCGGGTCGGAGCAGCCCACGGTCAGCCAGTTAAGTGAAATACGACACCGGGCCGGTCCAGTGGCTCAAGCGTGCCGCCGTAGCCGACGACACCACCGTGGTAGGGAGGTGAACGCGGTGACCGTACTGCGACCTGACATCGCCGAGTCTGATCCGCTCCGCGATGGCGCGCGGCCGGTCTGCTCCGCGCCCACCCCACCGCGTTCGCCCGTCTCCGCCGCGGGGCATCCGGGCCCGCTACCGCCGTCATCGCCCGCCAACTCCGGGCTGGTGCAGTTACACGAGTCGATCGCCGCGCTGTTCGCCTCCCGTGGGCAGTGGCGGCAGGCCTATCAACACCTGCGTTCGGCGCTGGACCTGCTCTCCTCCGAGCAGACCAACCCGCCGCAGGTGCCCGAACAGCTGCGCCGCGAGGTGGACCGGCTGCGTCGCGAGCACGCCGAGGCGCGCGAGCAGAGCCTGCGGGACAGCCTCACCGCCAGCTACAACCGGCGCTACCTCGACCAGCGGCTGCTCGGCCTGCTCGGCGAGGCGGACCGGCAGGGCGGGCTGGCCGTGGCCCTGGTGGACCTGGACTTCTTCAAGCAGGTCAACGACACCTTCGGCCACCTCATCGGCGACCGGGTGCTGCAGCGGGTGGTGGAGCTGCTGCAGGACGGGCTGCCCGAGGGCGCGTTCTGCGCCCGCTACGGTGGTGAGGAATTTGTGCTCGTGGTGCCGGGCATCGACACCGGGACGGCGGTCGCTGTCTGTGAAGCGGCACGTGCACGCGTCGAGCGGTACCCGTGGACGCAGCTGGCTCCGGACCTGCGGGTCACGGTGAGTATTGGGCTGGCGCACGAGCTGACCGGCTCACCTGCGGACACACCGGCGACTGATCCGAAGGAACAGTTGTTGCGCGCGGACAGCTTGCTCTACGTGGCCAAGCAGTCCGGCCGGAACGCGGTCGCGTACCGGGAAGAGGACGGTCGCGTTCGGCTCGCCGGAGCGGCCGGTGGGCGACGGGCAGTGGCTCAACCGCGCCCGGTTGGCTATAACTGATCTTGCTCGGTACGGCCCGATCGGGCTAAGCGACTCGGCAATTTTCCGTACAGGACGTGACAAAGCTCGCGGCCGTGCTCGTGTGTCTTACCCGTTATCCGTACTATCGGGCACCGGGCGATCCGTCGGGGGTTACAACCCGTTCGGTTCGCCCTGCGTCATTAGTCGGAGAGTCACACGATCGGGAAGGAGACCGGGTGCCGGACGACCACCGCGAGGGCGGTTACGGTTCCCGCTCCGGACGACGTCGGCGGGCTGAGGACGAGACCCCCGATCTGGACCAGCCCAGCAGGCGCCGCCGGTCCCTGGACGACGGCGGGGGCACCTCGGTGTCGGACCTGCTCGCCAAGCACGGCGGCACTTCCGACAAGCTGCCCCGCCCGGCCCCGCCACCCGCGCCGCAGCACGACTTCGCGCCGCCGCCCATGCCGCCGGTGCCACCCATGCCGCCCCGGGATGCCGCGCCGCCGATGCCGCCGAGGGACGCGCCGCCGCCGATGCCGCCGCGATCCGCTCCGGTCCGGCCGCCGCGCGCACCGATGCCGCCGCAGGGCAGGCCGCAGGAGGATCTGGGCCAGCCGAGCGGCGGGCGCATGCCGCCGCCGATGGACCAGCCGAGCGGCGGGCGCATGCCGCCACCAGCAGACCAGCCCAGCGGTGGGCGGATGCCGCCGCCCATGGACCAGCCCAGCGGTGGGCGCATGCCGCCGCCGATGGACCAGCCCAGTGGTGGCCGGATGCCGCCGCCCCGGGATCTCGGGCAGCCCTCCGGTGGCCGGATGCCGCCGCCGGACAACGGCGGGCGGATGCCGCCAAGGGACATCGCCCAGCCGACCGGTGGGCGGATGCCGCCGCCGGGAGACCTCGCCCAGCCCACGGGCGGCCGGATGCCGCCGCCACGGGACCTTGGCCAGCCGAGTGGTGGGCGGATGCCGCCGCCACGGCCGCCGCGCGGACGACCGCAGGGTGGGCCGCCTGGCGCACCGCAACAGGGTGGGCCGCAACAGGGTGGGCCGCAACAGGGCGGTCCCCAGGGTGGGCCGCCGCCGGTGGATCCGCCGACGGGGGGCGGTTTCGCGGCGCTTGACGAGCCGGTCGCGCCGGCCGGCGGGCGTCCCGGGCCGCCGCAGGGTGGCAGGCCGCCTCGGCCGCCGCAGGGCGCTCGGCCGGGGAACCGGCCGCCTGCGCCGCCCGTGCCGCCGACGCCGCCTGTGCAGCCCGCTGAGCCGGTGGACGGCGAGATGGACGACAAGCGGCGCAAGATCGACGCCACCTTGTCCCGGTTCTCCGCCGTGCACGACGAGATGGCCGAGATCGAGGAAGCGGAACGGGAGCGGCGCGGCAAGCTGACCCAGTTCATCCGGATCGGCGGCAAGGACAAGGACAAGACCGACAAGCCCGCGGACAAGCCCGACCCCGCTGAGCAGACGCAGCTGGTCGAGCGGCCCGGTTCGGTGGACGTGCCCACCATGGGTGTGCCGTACCACGAGCTGGTCGACGAGGACGAGGACGAGCCGCCGCGCGAGGCGGCCCACGCCAGCGCGCCGCCGGCGGACGAGGACCCGGACGCGCTGCGCAGGCGGCGGCTGGTGCTGGTGGGCAAGGCGCTGGTGGTCGCGGTCGCCGCGGTGGTGCTGGTGGCCACCGGGATCGGCTGGGCGGGCAAGCAGTGGATCAACGGGCAGATCCGCGAGGTGTCCGCGCTGGACCCGAACTCCGACCAGATCCAGGACAAGGACAAGCAGTACGGCGCGGAGAACTTCCTCATGATCGGCTCGGACACCAGGGCCGGGGCCACCGCCGAGGACGGCGTGGGTGACGAGAAGATCTCCGGCGGCGCGCGGGCGGACACCGTGATGGTGGCGCACGTGCCCGCGGACCGGAAGCGCGTGGTGATCATGTCCTTCCCGCGCGACATGGACGTCACCATCCCGGCCTGCGAGGGCTGGGACGCCAAGACCGGCAAGTACACCGGCAAGACCGAGCCCGCGCGGAAGAACCAGAAGCTCAACGCGGCCTACGCCGTCGGCGGCCCGAAGTGCATCACCAAGCTGGTGCTCCAGCTCTCCGGGCTCAACATCAACCACTTCGTCGGCATCGACTTCCACGGCTTCAAGGCCATGGTCAACGCGGTCAAGGGCGTTGAGGTGTGCGTGCCGAAGCCGTTGATCGACGAGGAGCTGGGCGCGGTCATCACCCAGACCGGGCGGCAGACCATCTCCGGCGACACCGCGCTGAGCTACGTGCGCATCCGCAAGGTCAAGGGCCAGGCGCAGAGCGACTACGAGCGGATCGAGCGGCAGCAGCGGTTCCTGTCCTCGTTGCTGCGCAAGGTGATGTCCCAGCAGGTGCTCACCAGCCCGACCCAGCTGCAGGACTTCGTGAAGGCCTTCGCCAGCTCCACCTACGGCGAGAACATCGGCATCGACCAGATGCTCACCCTCGGCACTTCCTTGCAGGGCTTGGAAGCGGGCCGGGTGACCTTCGTGCAGGTGCCGGTGCGCACGGTCGAGCTGGCGCCCAAGAAGTACCGGGAGGAGTTCCGGGAGAAGGACGCCAAGGCGCTGTTCCAGGCGATCATCAACGGAACCCCGCTGCCGCAGGAGAAGCCGGCCGGTGGCGCGGCCAACCAGAACCCGATGCCGCAGGCGCAGAACAACCCGCCGGTGGACCTGAGCCCGGCCGCGCTGGTGGACCCGAAGACGGTGAAGATCCAGGTGCTCAACGGATCCGACAAGGCAGGCAACGCGGCCAAGGCGGTCACCGGCCTGGAGGGCCTCGGTTTCTCGGTGGTGAAGAAGGGCACCTCGCCCGCGCCGAGCAACAAGACGGTGATCCGCTTCGCCGACGAGCGCAGGGATGCCGCGCGCACGCTGGCCGCCGCGGTGCCCGGCGCCACGCTCACCCCCGATCCCAGCATGGGCGGGGCGATCCAGCTGATCCTCGGGCCGGAGTTCGACGGCAAGGTGGTCAAGCCGAGCGGCGGCGGTGGCGGCACCAGCACTCCTGGGCAGACGCCGACCAGCAAGCTGCCCGGTGATCTGTCCACTGTGAACGGTGCGGACAACAGCTGCACCTGACTCGGCCACACTGCCGCTGACCGGGCCTTTGCATCAGCTGTTCCGGTCGCGTTTACGGCTGGTTCACCAATGGATGCAGACCTCGCGACCATGGCGACGTAGGCTGACGGGCATGCGCGAGGCCTATCACGAGCAGCTCGATCGTTTCGCCGAGATCCTCGGTGACATGACCGCCGATGTCGCGAAAGCGATGGAGAAGTCGACCGCAGCGCTGCTGAACGTCGACCTCGGCCTTGCCGAACAGGTGATCGACGAGGACGCCAAGATCGACGACGCCCGTGCGGCGGCGGAGGAACAGGCGTTCGCGCTGCTGGCCCTGCAGGCGCCGGTGGCCACCGACCTGCGGGTGGTGGTCGCCGCGATCCACGCCGCGGAGGACCTGGAGCGGATGGGCGACCTGGCCCTGCACGTGGCCAAGGCCACCAGGCGCAGGCACCCCAACGGTGTGCTGCCCGACCAGGTGCGCGAGGACTTCGCCCAGATGGGCCGGGTCGCGGTGGAGCTGGCCAAGAAGGCCGAGCTGGTCATCCGCAACCGGGACGTCACACTGGCCGAGCAGCTGGAGCAGGACGACGACGAGATGGACGACCTGCACAAGCACCTGTTCACCGTGCTGATGGCCAAGGACTGGCCGCACGGGGTGGCCCCGGCGGTGGACATCACGCTGCTGGGCCGCTTCTACGAGCGCTTCGCCGACCACGCGGTGGCGCTGGCCCGCCGGGTGGTGTTCATCGCCACCGGCAAGATGCCCGGCCGCGAGGACTGATTCCCCTTACGACACAACGAAGGCCGGGTCCCAGTCACGGGACCCGGCCTTCGTGGTTCAGCAGAACCCTTGGGGCTTAACCGAAGCGGCCGGAGATGTAGTCCTCGGTGGCCTTCTGGGTCGGGTTGGAGAAGATCTTCTCGGTGTCGTCGACCTCGACCAGGCGGCCCGGCTGGCCGACGCCGGCCAGGTTGAAGAACGCCGTCTGGTCGCTCACCCGCGCGGCCTGCTGCATGTTGTGGGTGACGATGACGATCGTGTAGTCCTTCTTCAGCTCGGTGATCAGGTCCTCGATCGCCAGCGTGGAGATCGGGTCCAGCGCCGAACAGGGCTCGTCCATCAGCAGCACGTCCGGCTGCACCGCGATGGCGCGGGCGATGCACAGGCGCTGCTGCTGACCGCCGGAGAGGCCGCCGCCGGGCTTGTCCAGGCGGTCCTTGACCTCTTCCCAGAGGTTCGCGCCGCGCAGCGAGCGCTCGCAGACCTCCTCCAGCTTCTTCTTGCCCTTCATGCCTGCCAGCTTCAGCCCGGCCACCACGTTGTCCCTGATGGACATGGTGGGGAACGGGTTGGGCCGCTGGAACACCATGCCGATGGTGCGCCGGACCGACACCGGGTCCACCGCGGCGGCGTAGATGTCCTCGCCGTCCAGCAGGACCTGACCGTCCACCCGCGCGCCCGGGATCACCTCGTGCATGCGGTTCAGCGAGCGCAGCACGGTGGACTTGCCGCAACCCGAGGGCCCGATGAACGCGGTGACACTGCGCGGCGGCACCTGGAGGGTGACCCCGTCCACGGCGTGGAACTTGCCGTAGTAGATGTTGAGGTCTTTGACGTCGATGCGCTTGGCCATGACTCCTACCGCCCGCTCACTTGGTCTTGATGGCCGAGAGCCGCGAGATGATCGAGGCTACGAGGTTGAACAACATGATCACGATCACCAGGGTGAGCGCCGCGCCCCAGGTCCGGTCGAAGCCGGCGGTCTCGGGGTTGGCGAACTCCGAGTTCATCATCAGCGGCAGGTTGGCCATGTTGCCGTCGAAGATGTTGAAGTTGATGAACGGCGCGTAGGCCACCAGCACCAGCGCCGGGGCCGTCTCGCCCATCACCCTGGCCACGCCGAGCATCGCGCCGGTCACGATGCCGGACATCGCGGTCGGGATGACCACCTTGACGATGGTCTTCCACTTCGGGATGCCCAGCGCGTACGAGGCCTCGCGCAGCTCGTTGGGCACGATCTTGAGCATCTCCTCGGTGACCCTGATGACCACCGGCACCATCAGCAGCATCAGCGCCAGCGTCACCGCGAAGGAGCTGCGGGAGAAGCCGAAGATGCTGATCCACACCGAGTAGACGAACAGCGCGGCCACGATCGAGGGCACACCGGTGAGGATGTCCACCATGAACGTGGTCAGCTTGCCCAGCTTGCTGCCCACGCCGTACTCGACCAGGTAGATGCCCACCATCACGCCGATCGGCACCGACATCAGCGCGGTGACCAGGCCTTGCACGATGGTGCCGAAGATGGCGTGGTACGCGCCGCCACCCTCCTCGTAGGGCCGCAGGCCGGAGAGCGAGTGGGTCCACCAGGTGCTGGACAGGATCGGGCCAAGGCCGCGGGACAGGGTGGTGTAGAGCACCCAGACCAGCGGCACGATCGCGACCAGGAACGCCAGCCCGACCAGCACGGTGGCCAGCACGTTCTTGGTCTTGCGGACGCCGCTGACCGGCTGGAAGGCCGGGGGCGCCGCCGGGCGTTCGAGGTCGACAATCGCCGTGGTCACGAGTACTCCTTCTTGCGGGCGACGATCGAGCGCGCGGTGGCGTTGACCGCGAAGGTCAGCACGAACAGCACCAGGCCCGCGGCGATGTAGGCGCCTGCCGCCAGCGGGCTGCTGGCCGCCTCGCTGATGCCGAGGGCGATCTTGGAGGCGAACGTCGAGCCGCCGTCGAAGAGGCTGAAGAACGGCTGCTGCGCGGTGGTGGACAGGATCAGGTACAGCGCCATGGTCTCGCCGAGCGCGCGGCCGAGGCCGAGCATGGAGGCGTTGACGAACCCGGCCTTGCCGAAGGGCAGCACCGTGGTCTGGATGACCTCCCAGCGGGTCGCGCCCAGGGCCAGCGCGCCCTCGATGTGCTCGCGCGGGGTGCGCGCGAAGACCTCGCGGCTGACCCCGGTGACCGTGGGCAGGATCATCACCGCGAGCACCACGCCCGCGGTGAAGATGTGGCCGCCGCCCGCCGGGTTCACGTTGCCCTTGGCGAACAACGGGAACCAGCCGAGGTTGGCGGTCAGCCACTCGGCGAAGGGGGTCAGCACCGGCGCGAGCACCTGGATGCCCCACAGGCCGAAGATGATCGAGGGCACCGCGGCCAGCAGGTCGACCACGTAGGCGAACGGCCTGGCCAGGCGGCGCGGGGCGTACTGGGTGAGGAACAGCGCGATGCCCAGCGACACCGGCATGGCCAGCAGCAGGGCCAGCAGGGAAGAGGCCACGGTCACCCAGAGCAGGTCCGGGATGCCGAAGCGCAGGTTGTTGAGGTCGTTGGTGTCCCAGGAGTAGGAGAACAGGAAGTTCGCGTTGTTCGCCTGCAGGGACGGAATGGCCTGCAGCAGCAGGAAGATCCCGATGGCGCCGATCAGCGCGACGATGAAGACGCCGGAGCTGCGGGCGAGCCCGCTGAAGATGCGGTCGCCTGGTCGTCGGACCGGCTTGCTCGGCGCGGTGGTCACGGTGGAGATGTGTGCCTCCGGTAGTTCCGGCGATGCGGGCGGTCCTGGTGGGGAACCGCCCGCATCGGGTCGCTCATGACGTCGCGAGCTGGGGTCAGGAGATCGACTTGATCGACTCGGTCAGCTTGGTGCGGAACTCCGAGGGGACCGGCACGTAGCCGATCTTCGGCAGGCGGTCCTGGCCGCTGGTGGAGGCCACGGTCAGGAAGTTCTTCAGCGCGGTCGCGGTGTCCGCGTCGGCGCTCTTGGAGCAGACGATCTCGTAGGTGACCAGCACCAGCGGGTAGGAGCCCGCGGTCTTGTCGGCGTAGAGCGCCTTGAGGTCCAGCACCAGGTCGCCGGGGGTCTTGGTGGTCTGCAGCTTGGCGTTGGCGATGGCCTTGCCGGTGCTGGCGTCGGTCAGCTCCACGGCGCCGGCGCCGCTGTCCAGCTTGGCGATGCCCAGCTTGCTGGCCTTGGCGAAGGAGACCTCGACGTAGGTGATGCCGCCCTCGGTGGCCTTCACCGCGCTGGCCACGTCGGCCGACTTGGCCTTGCCGTCGCCGATGCCGCCCTTGAACTCCTTGCCGTCGCCCTTGGTCCAGGCCTGCGGGGCCGCGGCGGCCAGGTACTTCTGGAAGTTGTCGGTGGTGCCGGACTGGCCGGAGCGGAAGACCACGCCGATCGCCTTGTCCGGCAGGGCAGCCGAGCCGTTGGCGGCCTTGATGGCCGGGTCGTTCCAGTTCTTGATCGCGCCGCTGAAGATCTTGGCGATCAGGTCCGGGGTGAGGGTCAGGCCCTCGACGCCGGGCAGGTTGTAGGCGATCGCGACCGGGCCGAAGACCAGCGGCAGGTGCAGCGGGGCGGCGCCGCCGCAGCGCTCGGTGGCCTTGGTGACCTCGTCGGCCTTGAGCGGGGAGTCCGAGCCGGCGAAGTCGACCTGCTTGGACAGGAAGTTCTTGATGCCGTCGCCGGAGGAGGAGACGTTGTAGGCGACGTTGAAGTCCTTGCAGGCCTCGACGTAGGAGGCGGTGAACTCGGTCATGGCGTTGCCCTGGGCGGACGAGCCGTCGCCGTTGACCGACTTCTTGCCGCCGCAGGCGACCGAACCGGCGGCCGAGCTGGTGGAGCCGCCGGGGGTGGGGGCGTTGTTGTCCGAACCACACGCCGAGAGCAGAAGCGCGCCCGCGGCCACGACTCCGAGCACGGCAGCGTGCTGCTTGATCTTCACCTGAGTCCTCCAGAACGTGGACGGGCGGCGGCACCCGCCCTTCGATTCGGGACGTTAGGGACTGAGGGTGGACAGGTGGCCGTCAGCAGGTGAACGGAAGGTGAACAAGCCACCCCCAGTGACCATTCACACCCCATTGAGGTGATCCTGTGACCCTGGTGCGACCTGCGCGTTTGCACTCCGTGACCGCGCCGTCATCTATTCGTCGCCGCGTCACCGTGACCGCGCGTACTGCACATCGCTGTCCCAATGCGCGAATCCCAGCTTCTCGTATACCCGGATGGCCGCGGTGTTGTCCGACTCCACATAAAGCATTACGGCGGGCAGGCCGCGAACGATCAAATGCCGCAACCCGGCCAGCGTGAGCACCGAGCCGAGCCCGCCGCCCTGGGCGTCCGGGTCCACTCCGACGACGTAGACCTCCCCGATCGGCTGGTTTCCGGTGTCCGGGCGTGGCGCGTGCACCTTGGTCCAGTGGAAACCGACCACCCGCTCGTCCCGGACCGCCAGGAAGAAGCCCTCCGGGTCGAACCAGGGCTCGGCCTCGCGCAGCTCGACGTCCGCGGCGGTCCAGCCGCCCTGTTCCGGGTGCCAGGAGAAGGCCCGGTTGTTCACCTCGACCACGGCGGCCTCGTCCTGGCCGGGCACGAAGGTGCGCAGGCTCAGGCCCTCGGGCAGGGCGCGCTCGGGCAGCTCGCCGCCGAAGGTCATCTTCATCCGCCACAGGTCGCGGGCGCGGGTGAAGCCCAGCTTGGCGCCGATGGCCTGGCCACCGGGGTGGTCGCCGTGCGCCCAGATCCGCAGCTCACCCTCGCCTGCCCGCTGGATCAGCTGGTTGACCAGCTCGGTGCCCAGGCCCAGGCGGCGGTGCCGCGGGTGCACGGCGAGCTCGGCGACGTAACGGCCGTCGTTGTCCCGATCGAGGTTGACATAGCCGCCGAGCTCGCCGTCGGCCTGTCTGGCGAGCAGGTGCTCGCCAGACAGGGACATCAGCACGCGCTCGCCGACCGGGGCTCGCCCGTCGGCCTCGGCGGCCGCGGCCACCAGGGAACGGACGGCTTCGGCTTCGTCAGGGGACAGCTGGGCCGCCCACGTCATCTGCACCACGGGCTCAACCGTAATCGCGATGACGCGGGCGGGCAGCCGCGGAGATCAGGTGACCGGGATGAAGTCCGGGATCTGCTCGTCCTGGGCCAGCTCGACCCTGGCCGAGCCGGCGCGCGGCGGGCGGACGAACTTGTAGCCCACGTTGCGCACGGTGCCGATCAGGGTCTCGTGCTCGAGGCCGAGCTTGGCGCGCAGCCGCCGCACGTGCACGTCCACCGTGCGGGTGCCGCCGAAGAAGTCGTAGCCCCAGACCTCCTGGAGCAGCTGCGCCCTGGTGAAGACCCGGCCCGCGTGCTGGGCCAGGTACTTGAGCAGCTCGAACTCCTTGTAGGTCAGTTCGAGCGGGCGGCCGCGCAGGCGGGCGGTGTAGGTGGCGTCGTCGATCACCAGCTCACCCAGCACCAGCGCGCCGTCGTTGCCGCGGTGCGCGGCGGCCCGCCGGGAACGGACCAGGCGCAGCCGGGCGTCCACCTCGGCCGGGCCGGCGGTGGGCAGCAGGATCTCGTCGATGCCCCAGTCCGCGCTGACCCCGACCAGGCCGCCCTCGTTGACCACGGCGACCACCGGGACGTCGATGCCGCTGCTGGTCAGCAGGCGGCAGAGGCTGCGGGCGCCGACCAGGTCGGTGCGCGCGTCCACCAGCACCGCGTCGTGCGGACCGGCCTCCAGCAGCTGGGAGACATCGGGCACCAGCGGCCGCACCTGGTGCGGCAGCAGGGCGAGGGCGGGCAGCACGGACTCCGGGTCGCGGTCCGTGGTCAGCAGAAGCAGGTCCACGCTGGTCATGGCGCCGCCTCCTTTCCACGCTCACCGGGTCGCCCCGGCCGCGCGTAGTAGTCAGGCTTCGGCGCCATTGCCGCTGGATGAACGGGAGGATACTCGGCATGGCACTCGTGACAACAGGCCACGAAACCGGTGTCACACTTCTGACCTCGGACAAGGTGCGGCTGAACGGGTTACTGCTCGGGCCGCGCGACCCCTCGGCCAGCCCGACCGCGGTGGTGGTCGCACACGGTTTCACCAAGCACACCGGCCGGCCGGACGTACGCCGGCTGCTGCGCCGTTTGGCCTTGCGGCACACCGTGCTGGGCCTCGACCTGCGCGGGCACGGGCGCTCCGGCGGGCGGTCCTCGGTGGGCCTGGACGAATGGCTGGACGTGACCGCGGGCGTGGCGTTCCTGCGCGGCCTCGGCTATCCGAGGGTGACCACACTGGGATGTTCCCTCGGCGGGTCGGTGGTGTTGCGTCAGGCGGCGCTGGCCGAGGGCGCGGCCAAACCGGACGCGGTGGTCGCGGTCAGCCCGCCCGCGCGCTGGTGGGTGCGCGAGACCAGCAAGATGCGCCGGGTCAACCAGCTGCTGGAGCTGCCCGGCGGACCGGCCTTCGGCCTGCTGCTCGGGGTCCGGCTCGGGCCGAGGTGGACCCAGGCGCACCCCTCGCCGATCGAGCTGGCGCCGCGGATCGCGCCTGCCCCGCTGCTGCTGGTGCACGGCACCTCGGACAACTACTTCCCGGTGGCCGATGTCACCGCGATGCACCGGGCCTGCGGGGCGAGCGCGGAGTTGTGGCTGGAAGAGGGCATGGGGCACGCCGAGTCCTCGCTCACGCCCGCGCTGGTGGACCGGATCCGGGAGTGGCTGGGCGCAACCTCGGAGTCAGTACCCTCGTCTTTGAGGTAACTGCCTCCGACATCCGGAACGGGTTCGTGTGAAGAAGCTAGCCATCGTCCTGGTCGTGCTCATCGGGCTGCTGGTCGCCGCCGACTTCGGCGCGGCCGCGGCGGCGGAGTACCAGGTGTCCACCCGGTTGCGCGCCCAGCTCAAGCTGGCCGACGACCCCTCGGTGCGGATCAACGGCTTCCCGTTCCTCTATCAAGCGCTGGCCGGGGACTACCGCGAGGTCGAGGTCAAGGCCAGCGGGGTGCCGGTGGCCGAGCTGCGCAACGTGGAGGTCGAGGCGACCCTGCGGCACGTGCGCGCGCCACTGTCGGAGCTGCTGTCCGGCTCGGCGCAGAACGTGACCATCGACGAGGTCACCGGCCGGGTCAAGCTGCTCGCCGCCGAGGTGGGCAAGCTGATCAACGTGGCCGACCTGAAGATCGAACCGGCCAACCCGGACGAGCTGCTGGAGCGCAAGCCCAACGGCGACCCGGTGCAGCCGACCGGCAAGCCGCCGGTGACCGATGACAAGACCGCGCCGGTGAAGCTGACCGGCAGCACCGACATCGCGGGCACCCGCACCCAGGTCACCGTGGTCGGCGTGCTCTCGCTGGTGGAGAACCAGATCGAGGTCAGCCCCAAGCGCCTGCGGGTGAGCAACGAGACCGGCGAGGTGCCACTGCCGCCCGCGGTGGACCGGCTGATCCGGCGCGCCTTCAGCACCCGGATCGACCCCGGCGGCCTGCCGTTCACCGTGGTGCCCACCGGGGTGCGGGCCGAGCACGGGGCCCTGGTGGTGGAGGGCAGCGCGAAGAACGTGCAGCTCGGCGGCGGCGCGGTGCCCAACAGGGGCGGGTCGTGACCCAGGTGTGGGTGGTCCTGGGCGTGCTGGCGCTGACCGGCGCGCTGGGACTGCTGTATCGCTGGCGGAACGGGAAGGTGCGCACGGCGGTGCCCGGTGCCGAGTTGCCTGAAGAAGTCAGGGGCGTGCTGGCCCCCGCCCCGGCGATCACGCTGGTGCAGCTGTCCACCACCTTCTGCGCGCCGTGCCGGCACACCAAGGTGCTGCTCGGCGAGGTGGTCCGGCAGGAGCCGAGGCTGCACCACGTGGAGCTGGACGTGACCGAGCGGCCCGAGCTGGCCGAGCGGCTGAAGGTCATGCGCACCCCCACGACGCTGGTGGTGGACGCCAAGCAGCGGGAACTGTTCCGCATCTCGGGACTGCCGAAGCGGGACGAGCTGATCAACGCTTTGCGCCCGCTCCTGGGCTAGCGGCCTGCGTCCAAGCCGGCCAGCTGCGACTTCTGCGAAAAGAGGCGTGGCGCGCCAGCGACACGGCGGGCTCTGGACTCAGCGGCGGGGTTGATTTTTCGCGTCGACGAGGCGACTCAAAAGCGAAAAATCCCGCGCGCGGAGCGCGCCAATCCAACACCTTCCCATCCAGTGGACGCCCCTCCCGGAGAGCGGGCGGCGCGAGTAGCCTGCGAGTTGTGTACGTGCTGCTTACTCAACGTCGCGCGGTGGACAACTGCCGCGTGGACAGCAGCCTGTGTCGGTTCAGCTGACTTCGGCGGTGTAGATCCGGCTTGCCCGCTGCGCCTGGCGCGCGGATGTGCCGATAACCGCCACTGACGGACTCACCCGTGTCCCACCGTCAGGAGGTCCCCATGGCCGGCGATGTTCCCGTTGACCCCAGAGGCCCGCGCTTCACCGCGTGGATGACCAGCCTTGTGCTGGTGATCGTGCTGCTCACCGGGGTCTGGCAGCTGCTTGCCGCGCAGACCGTGATCTTCGCGATGTGCGCGTTCATCGGGCTGCGCCTCAATCCCTACGGCCAGCTCTTCCGCAAGGCGGTCCGGCCGAGGCTGAAGCCGACCAGCGAGCGCGAGGCGCCGGAGCCGCTGCGCTTCGCCCAGGGCGTCGGTTTTGTCTTCGCGCTGGTCGGCACGATCGGCTACGCGTCGGGGCTGACCACGCTCGGGGTGGTGGCGACCGCGGCCGCGCTGGTGGCCGCGCTGCTCAACGCCGCGTTCGGGCTCTGCCTGGGGTGCGAGATGTACCTGCTCATCCGCCGGTTCTCGCCGGCCAAGAGCACCTAGATCGTCCACAGTAGACAGACACAGAAACTGAGGAGCCGCGTCAATGAGCCGCGAGAACGTCCTGGTATCGGCCGCGTGGGTCGAAGAGAACCTCGACGCCCCCGGCGTCGTGTTCGCCGAGGTGGACGAGGACACCACAGCGTACGAGGGGGGTCACATCCCCGGTGCGGTCCGGATCGACTGGAAGACCGAGCTCCAGGACCAGGTCCGGCGTGACTTCGTCGACCGCGCTGGCTTCGAGAAGCTGTTGTCCGCCAAGGGCATCGGCAACGACGACACGGTCATCCTCTACGGCGGCAACAACAACTGGTTCGCCGCCTACGCCTACTGGTACTTCAAGCTGTACGGGCACGACAACGTCAAGCTGCTCGACGGCGGCCGCAAGAAGTGGGAGCTGGACGGCCGTCCGCTGACCAAGGACCCGGTGTCCCGCCCGGCCACCGACTACAAGGCGCAGGAGCAGGACCTGTCCATCCGGGCCTTCCGGGACGAGGTCGTGGCCGCGATCAACGCCAAGAACCTGGTCGACGTGCGCTCCCCTGACGAGTTCTCCGGCAAGCTGCTCGCGCCCGCGCACCTCCCGCAGGAGCAGGCGCAGCGCGGCGGGCACATCCCGAGCGCGATCAACGTGCCGTGGAGCAAGGCGGCCAACGAGGACGGCACCTTCCGCTCCGACGAGGAGCTGACCGAGATCTACGGCGCGGCCGGCCTGGACGGCGGCAAGTCCACCATCGCCTACTGCCGCATCGGCGAGCGCTCCTCGCACACCTGGTTCGTGCTGCGCGAGCTGCTGGGCCACAGCGATGTGAAGAACTACGACGGATCGTGGACCGAGTACGGCTCGCTGGTCGGCGTGCCGATCGAAACCGGCGCCGGAAAGTAAAGGGAGACAACATGAGTGACGGTTGCGGCGCTCCGGTCCAGGGCAGCGTGCTGCCCGCGGGTGTGGACGCGGAGAAGGAGATCGTGGTGACCGGCAAGGTCACCTCGGCTGGGTCGCCGGTCGGCGGCGCGTTCGTCCGGCTGCTGGACGCCAGCGGCGAGTTCACCGCCGAGGTGGTCTCCTCGCCAGAGGGCGACTTCCGGTTCTTCGCCGCGCCAGGCGACTGGACCGTGCGGGCGCTGCACCGCACCGGCACCGGTCAGGCCGAGGTGCGGGCGAGCGGTCCCGGGCTGCACAGCCTTGAGGTCGCGGTGGCCTGACAGACGTCTGGACGTGGTCCCGGTTGCCCCGGAGTCGGGGTGATCGGGACCACTTTTTTATGCCGAAATGACGGCAACCGGTTCCGCGTGCCAAGCGTGTTGAGGGAGGAACGCGCCAGGAATGGCCTGGCGACAACTCGGGGAATTCCACAGGGGGAATTGTCATGCGTAAGTGGGCTGCACGCGGAATGGTCCTCGCCATGCTGGCACTGGGGACCATCGGCTTGAGCTCGACCGTCGGCGCGACCACCGCGTCGGCTTGTGCCAGCCAGGAGGACTCCTCGGCGTTCGCAGCTACGTTGCCGCAGGTCAACCAGGGACAGCGGGGCGCTGAGGTGCGGGGGATGCAGCTCGCGCTCAAGGACCGGGGATATGCCCTGACCGGCACCGGCTTCTACGGTGAGAGCACGCTGACCGCGGTCAAGGACTTCCAGCGCAAGAACGGGATCAACGACAGCGGCATTGTCGGCTCGAAGACCTGGCAGGCCCTGGTCGGCCGGATGCCGCTGCATTCCACCTACGCCGGCGAACCGCCTGCCGCGGTGTTCCAGCCGGGCGGTCGCTACCCGGACCACATGTTCTTCCTCATCAATGCGCTGAACCGGGTCAACGGTGAGTCGGCCGGCGAGTTCCCGGAGTACTACGACGCCGGAACGCAGGCGAAGGTGCGCGAGTTCCAGCGCACGGTCGGCCTGGCGGATGACGCCGTGGTGAACGCCCCGACCTGGAAGGCGCTCTACACCACCTTCCGCGTCGCGGGCCGCTCCGGCTGCTGATCCGCTATAACGCTCATCACGGCCGGGGTGGCGGGGCGGGTGCCCCGCTGCCCCGGCCGTTATGCTGCCTCGTTGTGGAAATCTTCTTCACCGGCCTGCTCGTGGCGGCCAGCCTGGTGATCACCTGGTTCGCCGTGTACGTGGTGTACCGGCTGTACTCCGACCAGCGCTGAGCCATGACGGACCAGAGCACGCCCCAGCCGGGCAGCGGTGACGCGGCGATCCAGGCCGCCGAGCAGCGGGCTGCCGCGACCCGCGACCGCAACCTGCCCCAGTTCGCTGACCTGCCGGTCGCCGAGGACACCGCGAACCTGCGGCTCGGCCCGAACCTGAACGACCAGCTGCTCGCCCTGCTGCCCCTGGTCGGGGTCTGGCGCGGCGAGGGCGAGGTGGCCTACAGCTCGCTGGAGGGCGGCCCGTACCGCTTCGGCCAGCAGATCACCTTCGCGCACGACGGCAGGCCGTTCCTGTACTACGAGTCCCGGTCCTGGCTGCTCAACCCGGACGGCAGCGTGCTGCGCCCGGCCGCCCGCGAGGTGGGCTGGTGGCGGTTGCAGGCCGACGACACCATCGAGGTCCTGCTCGCACACGCGACCGGGATCATGGAGATGTACTACGGCAAGCCGCGCAACCAGACCTCCTGGGAGATCGCCACGGACGCCATCGTGCGCACCGCGGGCGCCAAGGAGGTCACCGCGAGCCAGCGGCTCTACGGCATCGTCGAGGGCGGCGACCTGGCCTACGTGGACGAGCGGGCCATGGTCGGTGAAGCGATGCAGCCCCACCTGTCGGCTCGGTTGACCCGTATCGCTGGTTGATGCGGGTCTTGCCCTGCGGGGCGGACGCCGTGCTGGTCGAGCTGGACTCGGCCGAGCAGGTGCAGGCCGTGCACGCCCGGCTGCGCGCCGCGGACCTGCCCGAGGTGGTCGAACTGGTGCCGGCGGCGCGGACCGTGCTCATCGAGGTGCGCCCGGGTTCGGACGGCCTGGCCGCGGTCCGCGAGCTGCTCGGCTGGGTGGACCCGAGCGAGCCGCCCGCGATCGGCCGGGAGGTCGTGCTGCCGGTGGTCTACGACGGCCCCGACCTGGACCTGGTGGCGCGCACCGCGGGGCTGACCACCGGCGAGGTGGTCGAGCTGCACACCGGGGCGCTCTACACGGTCGCCTTCTGCGGGTTCGCGCCCGGTTTCGGCTACCTGACCGGCCTGCCGGAGCCACTGCGCCAGCCCAGGCTGGACTCGCCGCGCGAACGGGTGCCCGCTGGGTCGGTCGGCCTGGCCGGGGAGTACACCGGGGCCTATCCGCGCTCCTCGCCCGGCGGGTGGCGGCTGATCGGGCGGACCACGGCGACGCTGTTCGACGTCGACCGCGATCCGCCCGCGCTGCTCGCCCCCGGCGACCGGGTGCGCTTCGCGGCTCAGTCCCGGTAGTTCGACTCGTACAGCTCGCTCAGCTCCGCGTGCAGCTCGGCGCTGGCCGCGACCGGCTGGCCGTTGAGCGAGCGGACCTGGGTGACCCGGCGCACGCTGGAGAGGAACCACAGCCCGTCCGCGCTGGTCAGCTCCTCGGCCTGGATCGGCTCGATGACGGTCTGCCAGCCGGCCTTCTCCGCCGCGCGGAACAGCGCGGCCTGGGTGGTGCCGGGCAGGATGCCGATCACCGGCGGGGTGGTGCGCAGGGTGCGGCCGTTGGCCACCACCAGGTTCGCGGTCGGGCCCTCCAGCACGCTGCCGTCGCTCGCGGTGAAGACCACCTCGTCCGCGCCGTTGGCCTCGGCGTAGCGGATCGCGGCCATGTTCACCGCGTAGGACAGCGACTTGGCGCCCAGCAGCAGCCAGGGCGAGCGCTCGGCCTCGGCCGGGTCGAAGCCCCGGGCCAGGGTCAGCGCGGACACCCCGTCCCGGCGGCGGCGCACGACACCCTCACCGATCTGCAGGCCCATCCCGTACGCGGTGGTGCCCTCGCCGAACTCCGGGCCGCGGCTGTAGACCAGCTTCAGCGCCATCTCCGGGCTGACCGAGAAGTCCCAGGCGTCGATGACGGCCTTGGCGCAGTGCTCCCACTGGGCCGCGTCCGGCTCCGGCAGGTCCAGCATGTGCGCCGAGCGGGCCAGCCGGTCCAGGTGCGGACCCAGCTCGCGGGGCTTGCCGTCGACCACCAGCACGGTTTCGAAAACACCGTCGCCGCGCAGGATGCCAAGATCATCCGCTCGCAGCATGGGGGCGTCCGGGTCGAGGATGGTTCCGTCCAGAGATGCCAGCACGCGCATGCTCAGCAGCGTAGACCCGCCCGGAGTGCTTAGGATCACTGGTGTGGACAGTGCGCCGGAGGCCCTTCGCCGGACCTTGCACGAGCGCGGCATGCGGATGACGCCGCAGCGCCAGCTGGTGCTGGACGCGATCAACGAGCTGGCGCACGCCACGCCGGAGCAGATCTGCGCGCACGTGCGGCGGATCACACCCACGGTGAACATAACCACGGTCTACCGGACGTTGGAACTGTTGGAGCGGCTCGGCGTGGTCCGGCACACGCACCTCGGCCACGGCGCACCGGTCTACTCCCTGGACGAACACGAGCACGTGCACCTGGTCTGCCACCGCTGCGGCCAGGTGGACGAGGTCCCCTGCGAGGCGCTGGCCGACCTGGGGCGGGCATTGCGGGCGGTGAAGAACTTCCGCCTGGACCCGAGCCACCTCGCGCTTTCGGGAGTGTGCGGGCAGTGTGGGGCGAAAGAGAGCTGAGGGAGACATCGTGAGTTCACCGTTGCTGGGCAGGCCGGGCGCGATCGCCGCGCCAGAGGGTTCACCGGACCTGGGCGTGCCATGGCACTTCGGTGACCCACCGGCCGAGGCCAGGACCGCGGCCCGGCGCGCGGCCGTGGTGGACCGCTCGCACCGCACGATCATCGCGGTGCCCGGCGCGGACCGGCTGGACTGGCTGCACTCGCTGACCTCCCAGCACTTCCACCAGCTGGCCCCGGCCACCGGCTCGGAGACGCTGGTGCTGGACGCCCAGGGCCGGGTCGAGCAGCACGCGGTGGTGGCCCACCACGACGACACGGTCTACCTGGACACCGAGCGGGAGACCGCGCCGGCGCTGCTGTCCTACCTGACCAAGATGGTCTTCTGGAGCAAGGTCGAACCCAGGGACGCCACCGGGGAGTTCGCGCTGCTCACCCTGCTCGGCCCGGAGACGGCCGAGGTGCTGGCCAAGGCCGGGGCCGAGGTCCCGGACACCGCGTACGGCCTGACCGGTCTGCCCGGCGGCGGCTTCGCCCGCCGGATGCCCTGGCCCACCCTGGACGTGGTGGACCTGCTAGTGCCGCGGGCGGAGCTCATCGACTGGTTCCAGCGCCTCGCCGACGCCGGGGCCCGGCCTGCGGGGAGCCTGGCGTACGAGTCGCTGCGGGTGGAGGCGTTGCGGCCACGGCTGGGCCAGGACACCGACAACCGGACCATCCCGCAGGAGGTCAACTGGATCGGGGTGGCGGTCCACCTCGACAAGGGCTGCTACCGCGGCCAGGAGACCGTGGCCAGGGTGCACAACCTGGGCCGCCCGCCGCGCCGGATGGTGCTGCTGCACCTGGACGGGTCCTCGGACGCGGTGCCGGAGACCGGCGACCCGGTGGAGCTGGACGGGCGCGTGGTCGGGCGGCTGGGCAGCGTGGTGGAGCACCACGAGCTGGGGCCGATCGCGTTGGCGCTGCTCAAGCAGTCGGTGCCGGTGGACGCTCAGCTGCTGGCTGGGGCGCAGGACCGGGTGGTGGCGGCGACCATCGACCCGGATTCCGTGCCCGCGGCGACCGGTGAGCCGCCGGGGAAGGCTGCTCTGCGCCGCCTGCGCGGCTGAACTGCCGGGTGCTGACTTGCCCGGGTCCTGCCTGGCAGGATCCGGGTCATGACAGCGCCGTCGCCCACCGCAGGGACTCTCATCACCGTCGCGCCTACTGGTGCTGAGCACGAGAAGGCCGAGGTTCCCAACCTTCCCGTCACGCTGGACGAGCTGGTCAAGACCGCCGCTGACTGCCAGCGGGTGGGGGCTGGGCTCATCCATGTGCACATCAGGGATGACGATGCCCAGCCCACGCTGGACCTGGGGCGGTTGAAGGAGACCGTGGACGCGCTGCGGGCCGAGACCGACCTGGTGGTGCAGCTGTCCACCGGGGGTTCGGTGACCGACCCCGAGGAGGACCGGCTGGCGGTGCTGGACGCGCTGCCCGACTCGGCCACCTGCACGATGGGGACGGTCAACTTCGGGGACGCGGTGTTCATGAACCGCTGGGAGTTCATCGTCGAGCTGCACAAGCGGATGCAGGAGCGGCACATCGTGCCGGAGTACGAGATCTTCGACCTCGGCCAGCTCTCCTCGCTCCAGCGGCTGCTCGACCAGCACGGACTGCCCGCCGGCGGGCACGTGCACGTCGATCTGGTGATGGGCGTGCCCGGCGGGATGCCGGGGGACACCGCCACGCTGACCGCGGCGCTGCGGCTGCTGCCGGAGAGCGCTACCTTCTCCGCCACCGGGGTCGGGAGGAGCACGCTGCCCGTGCTGCTCGCCTCTCTGTCCGCGGGCGGTCACCTGCGGGTCGGGATGGAGGACACGCTCTCCTATGCCAAGGGCGAGCGGGTCCGCGACAACGCCCAGCTCGTGGCGCGGGCCGCGGCCGTGTCCAGGATTGCCCAACGTCCCCCGCTGGCGCCCGAGCAGGCCAAAACACTGCTCGGGGTGCGTCAGGCTGGGTGAATAACCGGGAGAGGCGAAGCGATTGTTGGCGGCTGACCGAAACGTCCCGCAGGATGGTCACGTGATGGAAGTCCGTCCAGGTGGGCGCCGGCGCATCGACCGGGTGCTCGCCCCGGACTACGCCCAGGACTGTGAGCAGCGACCGCTGAGCGAGGTGCGCGCGCTGCGGGACGATGCCGCCCAGGAGGAGACCGACCTGTCCTACGTGCGCAGGCTGCTGCACGGCCGCATAGACATCGTGCAGGCCGAACAGCAGCGGCGCAGGGACGGCGGCTCGACCTCGGTGGTGGAGCAGCTGGTGGCGATCCTGGCCAAGAACGCGGTGGGCCCGGCGACCGGGCTCGGCCGCTACCAGACCCAGGTGCCCTCGCGGGCCGAGGCGCACCGGCGGCATGTGGAGGCGCTGGTCTCCGACGTTGACTTGTCGGACGTCACATCGCTCTCCGATGACAAGCTGCTGGAGACCCTGCGAGCCTATAGAGCCGAGGAAGAGGCCGTGTCCAGGCACCGCCGCGAGGTTCAGCTGGTCGTGGACCGGTTGAACGAGGAGATCGCGCGGCGCTACCGGGACGGCGGCGCCTCGGTGGACGAGCTGCTGAACGCGCAACGCTTCCGGCAGCCGGTCGTGGAGCCGCGCGAGGAGGAGTAGCCCTGAGCACCGAACTGGTCGAGGTGGTCCGTTCCGGATTCCGGGAAGGAGTGCACCGCGGTTCGGTGGTCATCGTCCGGCCCGACGGCGTGCTCCGGCACGTGCGCGGGAGCGGGCGGGACGTCGTGCTGCCCCGGTCCTCGAACAAGCCATTCCAGATCCTGGGCATGCTGCGCTGCGGGCTGGACCTGCCCGACGAGGCCGACCTCGCGGTGGGCTGCGCCTCGCACAGCGGCGAGGCCGAGCACGTGGCCAGGGTGCGCGGCATCCTGGCCAAGCACGGGCTGACCGAAGCCGACCTGCGCTGCCCGCCGGACCTGCCGGTGCACGCAGGCACCGCCGAGGCGGTGCTGGCCGCGGGCGGCAAGGCCGAGCCGGTGACCATGAACTGCTCCGGCAAGCACGCCTGCATGCTGGCCACCTGTGTGCAGCGCGGCTGGGACACCGCGAGCTACACCGACCCCTCGCACCCGTTGCAGGTCACCATCAGGGACACCCTCGGCGAGCTGGGCGAGGAGCCGGTCACGGTGACCGCGGTGGACGGCTGCGGCGCGCCGCTGTTCGGGCTGTCGCTGGTCGCGCTGGCCAGGGCCTTCGGCAAGCTGGTGCAGGCGGCCGAGGGCAGCCACGAGCGGCGGATCGCCGATGCCATGCGGGCGCACCCGTACCTGGTCGCGGGCACCGGCCGGGAGGACACCCGGCTGATGCGCGCGGTGCCCGGCCTGCTGTCCAAGGCGGGTGCGGAGGGCGTGTACGGGGCGGCGCTGCCGGATGGCACCGCGATCGCGCTGAAGATCGACGACGGCAACCCGAGGGCCCGGCTGCCGGTGATGACCGGCGCGCTGCGCTTCCTCGGCGTGGACAACGCCGAGCTGGCCGAACTGGCCGAGGAGACGGTGTTCGGCGGCGGCCGCCCGGTGGGCTCGGCCCGGCTGCTGCCCGGCGTGTTCTGATCCCAGCCAGCGGGAGATCACTCCCGGATGGTGGGCAGGCGGGCTAGCGTGACGGGAGTGTCCCGTTATCGCTGGGTCGTGCTCGCGGTCGGCGCGCTCGCGCAGGGGGTCAACGCGGCCGGGTTCCTCGGCCTGCCCTCGATCACTCCGCAGCTGCGCGCGCACTACGGACTGGACCTGGCCGAGGTCGGCCTGCTGGTCGGCGCGGTGAACCTGGGCAACGTGCTGGCGCTGGTCGCCTGGGGGCTGGCCGCGGACCGCTACGGCGAGCGGCTGGTGATGACCGCGGGCCTGGCCGGAACCGCGGGCTGCCTGGCGGTGGCCGGGCTGGTCGACTCGCCGGTGCAGGCCGGGCTGGCCCTGCTGGCCTCCGGCGTGTTCGGCGCGAGCACCAACGCGGCCAGCGGACGGGCCGTGATGACCTGGTTCGACAGCGGCCAGCGCGGCCTTGCCATGGGCGTGCGGCAGACCGCCACCCCGCTCGGCGCGGCACTGGCCGCCCTGCTGCTGCCCGCGGTGGCGGCCTGGTGGCAGGCCCCGGCCGCGTTCCTGGCGCTGGCCGCGCTGAACGCGGTGATCGGCGTCGCGGTGGCCGTCTGGGTGCGCGAGCCACCGGGGCGGACCCGGCCGGTGAGCTCGCTCGGCGGGCTGAGCCTGCTGCGGGACCGGCGGATGCTGCGGATCAGCCTGGCCAGCGGACTGCTGGTGGTGCCGCAGTTCGTGGGCGCCTCGATGCTGGTGGAGCTGCTGCACCGGTACGGGCTCTCGCTGGGCGTGGCAGGCGGACTGCTCGCGGTGGCCCAGGTGCTGGGCGGGGCCGGGCGGCTGGGCAACGGGGTGTGGTCGGACCGGGCCGGCAGCAGGCTGGTTCCGCTGCGGATCGTCGCGCTGGGCATCCTGGCGCTGTTCAGCCTGGCCGCGGCGCTGGACCCACTGGCGGGCACAGTGCCGGTGTGGCTGCTGGTGACGCTGCTGCTGCCCGCGGTGGGCCTGGCGATCAGCTGGAACGGGCTGGCACTGACCGCGGCCGGGGAGATGGCGCCGCCGTCGAGCACCGGGGTCGCGCTGGGCATGCAGAACACGGCCAACTACGTCAGCGCCGCGATCACCCCGGCGGCGGCCGGCTGGGTCGCCACGACGGTGTCCTGGCCCGCGGCTCTGCTGCTGGCGGCGGCGGGCGGCGGGCTGGCCTGGATCGTCTTGCGGGGGCTGCGCGAGGGCCACTAGTTGTGCTGCTCGCGGTTGACCAGGTCGTCCCAGAACTCGCGGAGCTCGGCGTAGCGTTCGGCGACCTCTTCGGCGTCGCCGGCTTCCAGGGCCGCGATCACCGCTTGGACGTCCTGGGCCGAGGTGTCGGCGAGCAGGGTGTCGTCGTCGATGAGCTGGACCAGGCCGCCGTAGTCGAGCTCGACCACCGAGCGCGGGTGGAAGTGGGCCAGCCAGCGGCCGGTGTCGCGCAGCACCCTGGCCGGGCTCTCCTCGCCGAGGGCGTTGTGCACCACGGTGAAGGCGTGCGAGACGCGGCTGCGGGCGTCGGTCATGCTGACCCGCCAGCAGCACATCCGCTCCGGGTCGTCCGGGGCGGCCAGCACCAGGTGCCGCGCCTCCGGCTCGACCATGGCGAACCAGGGCAGCGGCACGCTCCAGGTGGCCGAGATGACGTGTGCGGCGCCGCCGGGCATCTCGGCCAGTGCGGCGGCCGCGCGGGCCTTCACCACGTCGGCAGGCTGCTGCAGCGCGGCGTCCAGCAGCGGCAGGGTGGCGGTGCCGACGAAGCCGACCAGGCCGGCCGCGCTGCGCGCCCTGATGTCCAAGGGGCACACCAGGGGGCCGGGGCCGATCTCCGCGCCCTCGGCCAGCGGCACCTCGGCCGGGTCCAGGACGAGCACGTCCAGCGGTTGCGCGCCGACCGTGTCAGCAGGTAGGAGCCGGGGCGGGGCGGCTAACTGTGATCGAAGCCACAGTTCGCGTTCCCGGTCACCGACGGCACCACGCGCCGTCCCGCCGACCCCAAGAGCCTGCTCCACTTGGGCGCGTAACGGCTGATCCAGCACGGACAGTGGTTCGTACACCCGCAGGTAGGCGACGAACGGACGTGGCACGCCGGAATCGTGCCACGCGGCCAGAGCAGTGCCGCACCCCGGTCGGCGGAGGTGTTGTGACGCACGCCTGCGCAGGCGTGGCCACGTCGCGATCGGGGGCACTGACACGGTACTGTGGCGGCCAGGAAAATACCGTTGAGACGAGTGGGGCCGCCGTTCCCCCGGCCGCCCCCGTCCCTGTGCGAGGGGGTCGAGCCATGGGGCGCGGCCGTGCGAAGGCCAAGCAGGCGAAGGTGGCCCGGGAGCTCAAGTACAGCACCCGGTCCACGGACTTCGACGCCTTGCAGCGCGAGCTGTCGGGTGGCAAGTCCGATGGCGATCGGTCCGATGAGGACCGCGTCGACGACTCGTACGACGACGGATACGACGACCGGCGTTGAATGACGCGAACTAGGCGGTGGCCGATCTTTCGGCCACCGCCTAGTTCGCGCCTTCATGCGTTGGCGCGTTTCCGGCGTCCCGAGTGGCTCCCCGCAGGCGGGTGATTGGCGTGCCCTGCTGCGGTAGACAGGGTCATGGCCGAGGGCCTGGTGACGATGGGCCATGTGGCCGTCGCGCTGGGCAGGCGGTCCCTGGCGGTGGGCCGGTTCCGGACCGCGCTGGTGATCTTCGAGCAGTTCGGGCTGGCCGCGGGTGTGGCCGAGGTGCGCGAGCTGCTGGCCGCGCCGAATGGCCCCGACCCGCCAACGGGTCAACAATCAGCGCATGGGTGATCTGTTGCTCCGGCGCTGGTGGCTGGTGGTCGTGCGCGGCGTGGCCGCGATCCTCTTCGGTGTGCTCAGCCTGCTCTGGCCGGGCCTGACCCTGCTCGTGCTGGTGGTGCTGTTCGCGGTGTACGCGCTGCTGGACGGCATCGCGGCGATCGCGGGCGCGGCGGCGGACAAGCTCGCGCCGTCTGCGGACCGCTGGCTGGTCGGCCTGCTCGGCGCCTTCGGCGTGCTGGCGGGTCTGGTGGCCCTGCTGATGCCCGGCATCACCGCGCTGGTGCTGCTGTTCCTGATCGGCGCCTGGGCGGTGGTCACCGGCGTGCTGGAGATCATGACCGGCTGGCAGCTGCGCAAGGTGATCACCGGCGAGTGGCTGCTGTTCGTCAGCGGCGCGCTGTCGGTGGTGCTGGGCGGCCTGCTGTTCGCCTTCCCCGGCGAGGGCGCGGTGGCGCTGGTCGTGACCATCGCGATGTTCGCGATCCTGTGGGGGATCGTGCTGGTGCTGCTGGGCATCCGGCTCCGCAAGCTGGGCCGGGACCTGGCTTCGACCCAGCCGCGCTAGCTGAAGTCGAACTCGCCAGCCTTGACCCCGGCGAGGAAGGCCTGCCATCCGTGGGGACGCGCGTCCGCCGAGCACGCCTCGGCCCAGGACTGTTCCTGGGCGCATGAGGCGAACGGTCGCCCTGGGCAGTGCGCGGGCTGAGGCCCGTGCTCAGCCCAGGTAGCGGAGCTGTCTCGCCTTCTCGGTGGCCGCGGCCTGGTGTGCGGTGGTGATCTCGGTGCGGTGCGCGGTCTCCGGGATGCCGACCTCCCACCAGGCGCCTGCCTCGGTCCAGGCGGACGGGTGGGTGCGGATGACCACCACGGCCGGGCGGTGTTCGGTGCGGGCGGTCTGCTTGGCCTGGCGGTAGGCCTCGGCCAGGGCGGTGAGGCTGTCCACCGCGGTGACCGCGCAGCCCAGGCTGGCCGCGTGCGCGGCGAAGTCGACCCTGGGCTTGCCGCCGGTGGCGGAGCGGCAGTGCTCGTACATGTTGTTGAAGCCCGCGCCGCCCTGGCCCTGTTGCAGGCGGTTGATCACCGCGTAGCCGTCGTTGTCGCAGACCACCGCGACGAAGCCGTGGCCGGCGAAGGCGGCGGAGAACAGCTCGGCGTTGAGCATCAGGTAGGAGCCGTCGCCGAGCAGGGTGGTGACCACGCCGTCGGGCTGGCTGGCCGACCTGGCCATGGCCGCGCCCCAGGCGCCGGCGAGCTCGTAGCCCATGCAGGAGAAGCCGTACTCCACGTCCATGGTCTGCGCGCCCTTGGCCCGCCAGCCGCCGATCAGCTCGCCGGGCAGGCCACCGGAGGCGGTCATCACGTAGTCGTGCTTGCCGGACTCCTCGTTGACCACGCCGACCACCTGGGCGTAGGTGGGCAGGTCGGCGGGGGTGGTGCGCAGGGACTCGATGTGCGCGTCCCAGCGGACGCGTTCGGTTTCCGCGGTGGCGGTCCAGTCGGCCGGGGCCTGCCAGGAGCCCAGGGCCTGGCCGAGCTCGCGGATGCCTTCCTGGGCGTCGGCGACCAGCTCCTGGGCGGCGTGCTTGACCGCGTCGAAGCGGGCGGTATTCAGGCTGACGATGCGGACCTCGGGCGCGAACACGGTCCAGGAGGCGGTGGTGAAGTCCTGCAGGCGGGTGCCGATGGCCAGCACCACGTCGGCCTGCCCGGCCAGGGTGTTGGCCGAGGTGGAGCCGGTGACGCCGAGCGGGCCGGCGTGCAGCCGGTGCTCGTGCGGCACCAGGGTGCGGCCCGCGGTGGTCTCGGTGACCGGGATGCCGTGCTGCTGGGCGAAGTTGAGCACCTTGCTGCCCGCGCCGGAGTAGCGCACGCCGCCGCCGAGCACGATCAGCGGGCGTTGCGCCGAGCGCAGGGTCTCCGCGGCGGCGGCCAGCTGGCGGGTGTCCGGTCGGGGGCGGGGCACGGTGTGCAGGACCGGCTCGAACAGCGCGGCCGGGAACTCGTAGGACTCGGCCTGGATGTCCTGCGGCAGAGCCAGGGTGACCGGGCCGCAGTCGGCCGGGTCGGTGAGCACCCGGGCCACCTGCGGCAAGGTGGACAGCAGCTGCTCGGGGCGGGTGATCCGGTCGAAGTAGCGGCTGACCGCGCGGAAGGCGTCGTTGACCGTGCCGGTCGGGTCGCCGAAGTGCTCGACCTGCTGGAGCACCGGGTCGGGGGCGCGGCCGGCGAAGGTGTCGCCGGGCAGCAGGAGCAGCGGCAGCCGGTTGGCGTGCGCCACGCCGGCCGCGGTGACCATGTTCAGCGCGCCCGGCCCGACCGAGCTGGTGGCCACCATGACCTGGCGGCGGTGGGCAGCCTTGGCGTAGCCGACCGCGGCCAGCGCCATGCCCTGCTCGTTCTGCCCGCGCCAGACCGCCAGCTCGTCCCGGTGCTCCTCAAGGGCGTTGCCCAGGCCGAGCACGTTGCCGTGGCCGAAGATGGCGAACACGCCGGGGAACAGCGGGGCCTGCTCGCCGGAGAGCAGCTCGGTCCGCTGGGCGATCAGCCAGCGCACCAGGGCCTGGGCGGTGGTCAGCTTCACGGTGGGCACGACGGTGCTCCTCAGCGGTCGGTGCGGCCTGCGGCGGTGGTCACCGGGCAGCGCGGGTCGGTCTGCTGATCGGCCCAGGAGTCCCGGATCCAGGTGTGCGCCGGGTCGTCGCAGAAGGCCATCGAACGCTCCTCGGCCGGTCCGGCCAGCACGTTCAAGTAGTACATGGGATAGCCGGGCGCGGCCACGCACGGGCCGTGATAGCCGCGCGGGACCAGGAAGACGTCGCCATCCCGGACGGTCACGTCCTCCTCGATCTCGCCGTCGGCGGTGTAGGTGCGGTGGAAGCCGAAGCCCTCGCGGGAGGGGGTGACCTGGTCGCGGGCGGCGATCCGGAAGTAGTAGATCTCCTCGTTGACCACCTCGCAGTCGGTGGCCTCGTCGTGCTTGTGCGGCGGGTAGGAGGACCAGTTGCCGTCCGGGGTGATCAGCTCGCAGGCGTTGAGCTTGTCCGCGTGGTCCCAGACCCCCGGCACGCCGAAGTTGTTGACCTGCCTGGTCGCGTTGCCCGCGCCCCTGGTCTCGGCTGGCACGTCCTCGGCCGGGCCGTACTTCGGGGTGAGGCGGCGGGTGCAGCGGGCCATCGGCAACGCGAGCTCCGCGCCGTGCGAAGAGGTCAGCGTGACGGTGGCATCCCTTGGCACGTAGGCGAAGTCGGTGACCCTGGTGAACACCGAGTCGCGGCCGGTGAGCTCGAAGCGCTCGCCGTCCACCTCGACCACGCAGCCGCCGGAGAGCGGCAGCACGAACGCCTCGAACTCGCCGGTCTCCACCACTCTTGGCGTGTTCGGGTGCAGCACCAGCACGCGCAGCCCGGTGTAGGTCCAGCCCGCGTCGGCCGGGGTCAGCCGGACCGCGTCCTCGCCGTCGCTGATCGTGCCCAGTGGCCGGTGCAGGTTCACGCCGGGATCTCCTTCAGCAGTTGGGCGGCCTTGCCGACCGCGGTGGCCACGTCGCCGTCCGGCGGGTAGAGCAGGGTGCGGCCGACGACCAAGCCGCGCACCGCGGGATGCCGCAGCGGCGGGCCCCACTTCTCGAGGTCGGCGTCCGGGTTCCCGGAGGGCACGCCGCCGAGCAGCAGGATGGGCAGGGTTGTCGCGTCCAGCACGGCCAGGTCGCGGACGGCGGGCAGCTTGAGCCAGGTGTGCGCGGAGGTGGTGCCCAGCGCGGAGGCCACGGTGACCGCGCGGGCCAGCGACAGCGTGTCCTGGCGCAGCACCAGCTTGTCCTGCTCGTCGCGGGCGTAGGGCAGCGGTTCGACCATGGCCATCAGTCCGTGCCCGGCCAGCTCGGACACCGCCCGCGCACAGGACTCCAGGGTGGGGATGGTGCCGGGATCCTCGTCGACCAAGCGCAGCAGCATCTTGCCGCCGTCCAGCCGATTGTCCACAATGGACTGTGCGTGGTAACCGGTGAAGCGGTCGTCGATCTCCCAGTCCGCGCCGGCCAGGCCGCCGCGGTTCATCGAGCCGATGACCACGCGGTCGTGCAAGCCGTCCAGCAGCAGCAGTTCCTCGATGATGTCCGGGCTGCCCAGCACGCCGTCCACCGCGGGATCGGCCAGCGCGGTGAGCAGCCGGTCCAGCAGCTGCCGCCGGTTGGCCATGGCCATCGGGTCGCCGCCGACGCCGAGCGCGCCCCGGGCCGGGTGATCCGCGGCGAGGAGGAACAGCGTCTCGCCCTGGAAGGGGTCGGCGCGGACCCGGCGCTCGGCGTAGGCCCTGCCGATCGCCTCGGGATCCCTTGCCCTGGTGCGCAACAACTCGGCCCAGCGTGAATCGGTGATCACACTCGCTCCAGCAGTTCGTCGATCTCGGCCGGGGTGGGCATGGCGTCCGCGCAGGCCAGCCGGGCGGCCACCAGCGCACCGGCGGCGTTGGCGTACCCGGCGATGCGCACCGGCGGCCAGCCCGCGAGCAGGCCGTGCGCAAGCGCGCCACCGAAGGCATCGCCCGCGCCCAGACCGCACACGACCTCGACCGGACACGGCGGGACGGTCCAGGAACCTTCTTGGGTGGCAACAAGAACGCCCTCAGCGCCCTTCTTCACCACGGCCAGGGACAGGCCGCGGTCGAGCAGCCGGGCGGCGGCCTCGTCCGGGTCCGCGGTGCCCACCGCGACCTCGACCTCGGTGCGGTTGCCGACCGCGACCGTGACGTGGTCCAGCATCCAGCCGATCTCCCGCCGCGCACTGTCCACATCGGACCAGAACATCGGACGGAAGTCCAGGTCCAGCACGGTGTGCTTGCGCCGCCTCCTGCGTTCCAGCATGGCGCGCTGGGTCGAGCGGGCCGGTTCGGCGCTCACCCCGGTGCCGGTGACCCACAGCAGCGGGACCTGCTCGACCAGCTCCCACGGCACGTCGGACTCGGTGAGGGTGAGGTCGGGCGCGGTGGGCAGCCGGTAGAACAGCAGCGGCGGGTCCGCAGGCGGGTCGAGCGCGCAGAACACCACCGGGGTGAGCAGGTCCGCAGCGGTGCCAACGTGGTCTGGGGACACGCCGAAGCCGGCGAGGGCCTGCCGGACGTAGTCGCCGAAGCCGTCCGGGCCGACCTTGGTGAGCACCGCGCTGCGGCGGCCCAGCCGGGCCGCCGCCACCGCGACGTTGGTCGCCGTGCCGCCGAGGGACTTGGCGAAGGTCTGGACCTCGGCCAGCGGCACACCGGACTGCTCGGGGTACAGGTCGACGCCGACCCGGCCGACGGTGAGGATCTCCAGCGAGGTCACGACCCGGCACCCCGCAGCTCGTGCTCCAGCGCCTCCAGCTCGGCGCCACCGGCCATCTGCCTGGTCAGCTCGGCCAGGCTGATTTCCGGCTTGTCGAAGCTGCCCAGGCTGCGGCCCCGCTTGAGCAGCAGGAACCGGTCGGCCACCGGGTAGGCGTGGTGCGGGTTGTGCGTGATCAGCACGACCCCGAGCCCTCGGTCCCTGGCCTGGGCGACATAACGCAGCACCACTCCGGCCTGCTTCACGCCGAGCGCGGCGGTCGGCTCGTCCAGGATCAGCACCTTGGCGCCGAAGTGCACCGCGCGGGCGATGGCCACGCACTGCCGCTCGCCGCCGGAGAGGGTGCCCACCGGCTGTTCCACATCGCGCAGGTCGATGCCCATGTCCGCCAGCGCTTTCCGGGTGGTCTCCCGGGCGGCGCGGCGGTCCAGGCGGCGCAGCGGGCCCCAGCCGGTGGTGGGCTCGGAGCCGAGGAAGAAGTTGCGCCACACCGACATCAGCGGCACCACGGACAGGTCCTGGAACACGGTGGCGATGCCCCGGTCCAGCGCCTCCCTCGGCGAGGCCAGCCTGGTGGGCACGCCGTCGAGCAGGAACTCGCCCTCGTCGTGCTGGTGCGCGCCGGCCAGGATCTTGATCAGCGTGGACTTGCCCGCGCCGTTGTCGCCCAGCACGCAGGTGACCTCACCCGCGCCGACCACGGTGGAGACGTCCTGCAGCGCGATCACGCTGCCGAACCGCTTGCCGACCCCGCGTACCTCCAGCAGTGGTGTGCTCATTTCCGCACCCTCTCCGCGCGCCGCCGGAACGTGTTGTTGACCAGCACCGCGGCCAGCAGCATCACGCCGAGGAACAGCTGGAACCAGTCGCTGTCCCAGCGGGCGAAGACGATGCCCTGCCGGGCCATGCCGAAGATCAGCGCGCCGATCGCGGCCCCGATGGCCGAGCCGAAGCCGCCGGTGAGCAGGCAGCCGCCGATCACCGCGGCGATGATGAACTGGAACTCCAGGCCGATGCCCTGGTTGGCCTGCACGGTGGTGAAGCGCAGGATGTTGATCGTGCCCACCAGCCAGGCGGCGAACGCGGTGGTCATGAACAGCAGGATCTTGGTGCGCATGACCGGCACGCCGACCGCGCGGGCACTCGGCGCGGCCCCGCCCACGGCGAAGATCCAGTTGCCGAAGCGGGTGCGCATGAGCAGCCAGCTGGCCACCGCGGCCGCGCCGATCCACCACACGATGGAGATCTGGAACGAGGTGCCGCCGACGTCCACAGTGGAGGCGAAGACGAACCCGGCCGACTCGTAGCCGTCCGCGGCGCGCATGCCGGAGACCTGCACGCTGCCGGTGACCAGGCGGGTGACACCGAGGTTGAGCCCTTGCAGGGCAAGGAAAGTGCCCAGGGTGACGATGAAGCTGGGCAGGCCGGTGCGCATCACCAGCCATCCGTTGAGCGCGCCCACCGCCAGCGCGAACACCAGCGAGGCCAGCACGGCCAGCCAGGTGTTCCACCCCAGCTTGGTGGCCAGGATCGCGGTGACCAGCGCGGTGGAGGCGGTCAGCACGCCCGCGGAGAGGTCGAACTCGCCGCCGATCATGAGCAGCGCGACCGCGACCGCCATGATGCCCAGGGTGGCTGAGTCGTCCAGCCAGGTGGCCACCCCGAGCGGGGTGAGGAACTGGTCGGTGAGCACGGAGAAGAACAGCAGCACCACCACGGCGCCGAGCACCGAGCCCAGCTCGGGCCTGGCCACCAACCGGTCCGCGAGGCCTTTGCGGCCAACGCGTTCGTCCAGCGTCGCGGTCGTCACCTGGTCCCCCTCTCCGCGTACTTGCCGACAGTGTCCACAGTGGACTTGTCCACCAGGTTGGGCCCGGTGAGCACGGGCCTGCCGCCGCCCACCACGTTCGCGTTGTCCCGGTACAGCTTGAGGAAGGACACCGGCAGGTAGCCCTGCAGGTACTGCTGCTGGTCCACCGCGAAGAGCACCTGACCCGCCTTGATCGCGGCCACCACGTCCGCGTTGAGGTCGAAGGTGGCCACCTGCGCCTTGCTGCCCGACTCGCTGATCGCGCTCACCGTGTTCCCCGCGACCTGCGAGTTCAGCGTGAGCACCGCGTCGATGGCCGGGTCGGACTGGAGCGCGCCCTTGATCCGGGCCTGCGCGTCGGTGGGGTTGCTGATGTCCACCTGGAGGTTCGACGCCTCGCCGAAGCCCTGTTTCGCGCCCTCGCAGCGCTGGTTGAGGCCGATGTTGCCGGCCTCATGAATCACGCAGAGCAGCTTGCGCTTGCCCTCGGTCTTCAGGCGTTTGCCCGCCGCCTCACCGGCGACCGCCTCGTTCTGGCCGATGTGCGTGATGGCCCCGAACTCGGCACTGCGCGCCTCGCCGGAGTTGACGGTGATCACCGGGATGCCCGCGCGCACCGCCCTGGACACCGACTCGCGCAGCGCGTCCGGGTTGGCCATGGACACCACCAGGCCGCCGACCCGCTGGGCCACCGCGTTGTCCACCAGCTTGGCCTGTCCGGCCGGGTCGCCGTCGGAGTTGTACTCCACGGTGACGCCAAGTTCCTTGCCCGCGGCCTCGGCGCCGTTCTTCACCACGTTCCAGAACGAGTCGCCGGGGGTGCCGTGCGAGATGACCGCGATCCGCAGCGGGCCGGCGGACACGTCGCCGACCGGGCCGCCGGTCGGATCGGGCCCGCTGGCCTTCGGTCCGGTGCAGGCCGACAGCAGCAGCGCACTGGCCGCCACCACCAGCCCGGCCCGGGTCAACCTGGTGCTTCGGGACATCATCGTCCTTCCGAAGGATCAGTTGAACAGGGGGCGAAGGTGGTCAAGACTGCGCGCGGTGTCCTGCTTCGGCCGCGCGGCCGCGTCGGCGTCGCCCTCGGCCAACGCGGTGTCCTGCTCCAGGACGTACCAGCCCTGGTAGCCCGCATCGCGCAGGAAGCGCACGATGCCAACGATGTCCACGTCGCCGTCTCCTAGCGGCACGTACAGCCCCTGGCCGACCGCGGTGGCGTACGGCAGTTCGCCGTCCCTGACCCGCGCCGCGATGTCGGCCCGGACGTCCTTGAGGTGCAGGTGGCCGATTCGCCCCGCGTGCTCGCGGGCCAGCTCGACCGGATCGGCGCCACCGATCAGCAGGTGCCCGGTGTCCAGGCACAGCTCCAGGTCGGAGTCGGCCAGGAACCGCGCCACCTCGGGCCCGCGCTCCACGTGCGTGCCCACGTGCGGGTGCAGCACGGTGCGCAGGCCGTGCCGGGCGGCGATGTCCCTGATCCGGCCGGAAACCCTGATCAGGGTGGCCCATTCGGCGTCGGTGAGCGCGGGGCGCTCGTCGTAGCCGTCCAGGCCGGTGGCCGCGGCCAGCACCAGCACCTCGGCCCCGGTGGCGGCCAGCAGCGCGGCCGTCCGCTCCGCTTCGTCCACTGTGGACTGTTCGACGGTTTCGTCGTGCAGCACCACGGCGAGGAAGCCGCCGATCATGCTCAGCCCGTGGCCGCCGAGCAGCTCGCGCAGCTTGGCCGGGTCGGTGGGCAGGTACTCCGGCGGCCCGAGCTCGGTGGCGGTCAGGCCCAGCTCGGCCATCTCGCCGAGCACGGTGTCCGCCTCGATCAGGTGACCCCAGCCGGGGACCTCGCAGACGCCCCAGGAGATCGGCGCGCCGGCCAGCTTCGGCGCGCTCACGCGGTCACCGCCGCGGACTCCAGGCGCACCGGCTGACCGGAGCGGCGGGACTGCTCGCAGGCCAGCGCGAGCTCAAGGCTGACCAGGCTCTCCCTGGCCGGCGAAGGGTTTCCCGCGTTGCCCGCGACCACCTCGGTGAACACCGCCATCTCGTTGAGGTAGGCGCGGTGGAAGCGCTCGGTGAAGCCAGGGTAGGCGTCCGCGGCGGCCCGGGGGCCGTCCGGTTCCAGCGAGGTCAGCGGGGTGCGCGGGTCGAGGCCGACGGCCAGCGAGTCCTTGCTGCCGAGCACCTCGATCCGGTGGTCGTAGCCGAGCGCGTCCTGGCGGCCACCGGCCAGCACGGCGTGCGCGCCACTGGCGAAGCGCAGCGTGACCACGGCGTTGTCCACGTCGTCGGCCTGCGCGAACGCCTCGTGCACCAGCACCGAGCCGGAGGCGTAGACCTCCACCACCGGCTCGCCGAGCAGCCACGGCACCGCGTCCAGGTCGTGGATGAGCAGGTCGCGGAAGATGCCACCGGAGGCGGGCAGGTAGCCGAAGTCCGGCGGCTGCGCGTCGTGGCCGATGGCCCTGGCCAGGTACACGGTGCCCAGCTCACCGGAGCGGATGCGGCGGTGCAACTCGACCACGGCCGGGTCGAACCGGCGCTGGAAGCCGACCAGCACCTCCACCCCCGCTGCCTCCACCTCGGCGACCAGCGCGCGCATGGTGTCCAGGTCGCCCGCGATCGGCTTCTCACACAGGGTGGGCACCCCGGCGGCGACCGCGCGGCGCAGCATCTCCGGGTGGGTGTCGGTGGGGGTGGCCAGCAGCACCCCGTCGGCCGCGGCCAGCAGCTCGTCCAGGGTGTCCACCGCCCTGGCCCGCTCGCCCAGCGCGGCGGCCGAGGCCGCGGCCCGGCCGGGCACCGGGTCGAACAGCACGACCTGGTCGAGGGAGGGCAAGGTGGCGAGGTTCGTGGCGTGCATGGTGCCGATCCGCCCGACTCCCGCTACTCCGATCCGCATCCGGGGATCTCCGTCCTGGTCAACGCTACTGTGCGTTAGAGCGCTCTATTGGTTGGAGCGCGCTAATGCTGTAGCGTCCGCCTCGCGGTGTCAAGGGTCACAGCCAGTTGGAGGAGCACGATGGGCCGTCCGACCATGGAGGACGTGGCGGCGCGGGCCGGGGTCTCCCGCGCGCTGGTCTCGCTGGTGATGCGCGGTTCGCCCAAGGTCTCCGCGCAGCGGCGGGCCGCGGTGCTCAAGGCCGCCGAGGAGCTGGGCTACTCGCCGCACGCGATGGCCCGCTCGTTGGCCAGCCGCACCTCCACCGTGCTCGGCGTGATGGTCTCCGACCTGCACAACCCGTTCTTCGCCGAGGTGGTGGACGGGGTGGACGCGGCCGCCCGGACCGAGGGCTTCGACCTGATCATCAACACCGGCGGCCGCAGCCCCGCCCGCGAGCGCGGCGCGCTGACCAGCCTGCTCTCCTTCCGGCCTGCCGGACTGGTACTGCTCGGACCCGTGGTGAGCGCGAGCGCGATCGGCGCGGCGGCCGAGCAGGTGCCGGTGACCCTGGTGTCCCGGTCCGCCCGACTGTCCACTGTGGACACGGTGAACGACGACGGCGAGGTGGGTTCGCTGCTCGCGGTCGACCACCTGGTCTCGTTGGGGCACAGCCGGATCGTGCACCTCGACGGTGGCGGCGGCTCGCAGTCCGCGCTGCGCAGACGAGGTTATGAGCTGGCCATGCGGCGGCACGGGCTGACCGCCGAGGTGGTGCCCAGCGAGTACACCGACGCGGCCGGGGCCAAGTCGGTGCGCGAGTTCCTCAGCTCCCGCAACGGAAGACCGCTGCCCACCGCGATCGTGGCGGCCAACGACTACAACGCGATCGGCGCGATCTCCGCGCTGGAGGAGGCCGGGCTGCGGGTGCCGCAGGACGTCTCGGTGGTCGGTTACGACAACAGCGCGCTCGCCTCGCTCCGGCACGTCTCCCTGACCACCGTCGACCAGCCCCGGATCGAGATGGGGCGGCTGGCCGCCGAGGCCCTGCTGGAGCGGGTCCGGCACGGCCGCACCAGCCCGGTCCGCCACCTGCTGCACCCGTCCCTGGTGATCCGCTCGACCACCGCCGCTCCCCCAGGAGGTTCCTGACATGTCCCAGCTCGTCCCGCACTGGATCGACGGCGCCCGCGCTGAGGGCGTCTCCGGCCGCCGAGGCGAGGTGTTCGACCCGGCCACCGGCCTCCTCACGCGCGAGGTGGTGCTCGCCGATCAGTCCGATGTGGACACGGTGGTGGCCTCGGCGGTCAAGGCGGCCGCGCAGTGGGGCGAGTCCTCGCTGGCGCAGCGGTCCAGGGTGCTGTTCGGCTTCCGCGAGCTGGTGCACCGGCACCGGGACGAGCTGGCCGCGATCATCACCGCCGAGCACGGCAAGGTGCTCTCCGACGCCGCCGGTGAGGTGCAGCGCGGACTGGAGGTGGCCGAGTTCGCCTGCGGCATCCCGCAGCTGCTCAAGGGCGAGCACTCCGAGCAGGTCAGCCGGGGGGTGGACGCCTACTCGACCCGGCACCCGCTGGGCGTGGTCGCGGGCATCACGCCGTTCAACTTCCCGGTGATGGTGCCGATGTGGATGTTCCCGATGGCGGTGGCCTGTGGCAACGCCTTCGTGCTCAAGCCGTCCGAGCGGGACCCGTCCGCGGCGGTGCGGCTGGCCGAGCTGTTCGCCGAGGCCGGGCTGCCCGACGGCGTGCTGAACGTGCTGCAGGGCGACGCGACCGCGGTGAACGCCCTGCTGGACCACAAAGACGTGGCGGCGGTGTCCTTCGTCGGCTCCACGCCGATCGCCAGGCACGTGTACTCGCGCGGCACGGCCAGCGGCAAGCGGGTGCAGGCACTGGGCGGGGCGAAGAACCACATGGTGGTGCTGCCGGACGCCGACCTGGACGTGGCCGCGGACGCCGCGATCAACGCCGGGTTCGGCTCGGCCGGTGAGCGGTGCATGGCGATCTCGGTGGTGGTCGCGGTCGGCGAAGTGGGCGACCGGCTGGTGCCCGCGATCGCCGAGCGGATGGCCGGACTGGTGACCGGACCTGGCACGGACCCGAGGTCGCAGATGGGGCCGTTGGTCACCGGGGTGCACCGGGACCGCGTCCGGTCCTATGTGGACAGTGGTGTCGAGCAGGGCGCGGAGCTGGTGGTGGACGGGCGCGGGTTCGCACCGGCGGGTCACGAGGGCGGTTTCTGGCTGGCGCCAACGCTGTTCGACCAGGTCGGCACGGATATGTCGATCTACACCGACGAGATCTTCGGGCCGGTGCTGTGCGTGGTGCGGGTGCCCACCTTCGAGGCGGCGGTGGAACTGGTCAACGCCAACCCCTACGGCAACGGCACCGCGGTGTTCACCGCGGACGGCCTGGCCGCGCGGGAGTACCAGCGGCGGGTGCAGGTCGGCATGGTCGGCATCAACGTGCCCATCCCGGTGCCGATGGCGTACTACAGCTTCGGTGGCTGGAAGGACTCGCTCTTCGGCGACACGCACGTGCACGGGGCGGACGGGGTGAAGTTCTACACCCGGCTCAAGGCGGTCACCGCCCGCTGGCCGCGGGAGTCCGGCATTGATCTGGGGTTCCCGACCGGCTGAGGCTCGGGTCGGCCTGTTTCCCCTTGCGCGCCAGGGGAAACAGGTCAGTGCCTCACTTGCCGGGCTTGAGCTTCTTGCAGTATTCGAGCTTGTCGGAGTACGAGAGCAGCTTCGGTTCCTTCGGCCCCGACGGCGGCAGGATGTCCGCGCCGGGCGTCAGTGGCCCCGGCTTGCCCGGCCACACCGCGGGGCACTCCTCAGGCCAGCAGTTGGCCGGAAGCATCGTCTGCCCGCCCGGCTGCACCACCGGCTCGCTACCGTCCGCGGTTCGCAGGCACACCACCGGACCCTCGTGGCTGGCCTTCTCGACCACCTGGCCCGCGGGCCGCACGCTGTCCCCGCTGAAGCCGCCCGCGATCGCGGTGGTGCCGAGGCCCACCACCATCACCCCCGCGATCGCGCCGGTGACCATCAGCGTCCGGCTGCGGCGCAGACTCCGCTTGGCCGTGGACAGCACGGCCTGTGTGTCGATCTTCATCGAAGGCTCCTCTCCCAATGCCCTGGCCAGCAGGTCGCGGGCCTCGGCGTGGTCCAGATCGGACAGTTCGTGGTGGCTCATCGCCCTTCCTCCAGCACGAGATAGCCGGATAACGACTTTCGGAGTGCGGCCAGCCCTTTGGCCGACTGACTCTTCACGGTCCCCTCGGTGCACCCGAGGAGACGAGCCACCTCCTGGACCGGGAGGTCCTCCCAGAACCGCAGCACCACCACCGCGCGCTGGCGTTTCGGCAGGGCGGCCAGCGCCCTGCGCACGTCAACCGCGACTTCGGCGCCCGTCTGCGGAGTGGGCAGGTCCGGCAGTTCCGCGGTGGACTTCTCCCGCCGCCAGAACCGGCGGGACTCGTCGATCGCGGTGCGCACCAGCACCTGCCGCGCGTACGGCTCCACCGCACCCTGCCGCTCGACCCGGCGCCACACCTTGTACAGCTTGATCAAGGCGGTCTGCACCAGGTCCTCGGCGCGGTGCCAGTCGCCGCACAACAGGAACGCGGTGCGGCGCAGTCCGGCGCCTCGGGTGCGGACGAACTCGACGAACTCGGCGTTGTGATCCGCCAAGGTGACCTCCTCCCGGTCCACTCTCCAGTACGAGGTGGACCGGGAGGAAGGTTGCCCGATCGGCGAAAAGCTGGGGGACTAGACGCCGATCGACTCGCGATCAGACTGTTCCCGCTGGTCGTGGGAGGAGCGACGGCGCCTGCGCAGCAGCGCGCCCACCAGCGGAGCGAACAGGATCGCGGCCACCACCAGGTAGACGGTGATGGAGAAGGGGGTGTTGACCAGCCCGGTGACGTCGCCGTCGCTGAGCTGGAGGGCCCGGCGCATCTGCAGTTCGGCGGCCGGGCCGAGGATGACGCCGAGCACCGCGGGCAGCACCGGCAGGCCGTAGCGGCGCATGGCGAAGCCGAGCAGGCCGATGATGAACAGCACCACGAGGTCCAGCACGTCGCCGCTGACCGCGTAGGCGCCGACGCTGGCGAAGAACAGGATGCCCGCGTACAGGTACGGCCGCGGGATCCGGAGCAGCTTGGCCCAGACCGGGGCCAGCGGCAGGTTCAGGATCAGCAGCAGCACGCTGCCCACGAACAGGCTCGCGATCAGCGCCCAGACCAGCGTGGACTCCCGCTGGAACAGCAGCGGACCGGGCTGGATGCCGTACTGCTGGAAGGCGGCCAGCATCACCGCCGCGGTGGCCGTGGTGGGCAGGCCGAGGGTGAGCATCGAGGTCAGCGTGCCCGCGGCGGAGGCGCTCGCGGTGGACTCCGGACCGGCCACACCCTCGATCGCGCCCTTGCCCCACTCCGACTTGTGCTTGGACAGCCGCTTCTCCGCCGCGTAGGACAGGAAGGTGGGGATCTCCGCGCCACCGGCCGGGATCGCGCCGAACGGGAAGCCGATCAGCGGCCCGCGCAGCCACGGCTTCCAGGACCGGCGCAGGTCCGCCTTGCCCAGCCAGGGCCGGCCGACCGGGATCGGCTGGGCAGGCTTGCTGCGCAGGTGCGCGGCCACCCACAGCGACTCGCCGATGGCGAACAGGCCGACCGCGACCACCACCACCTCGATGCCGTCGTTGAGGTGCAGCAGCCCGAAGGTGAGCCGCTGCTGGCCGGTCATCTGGTCCAGCCCGACCAGGCCGATGGACAGCCCGATCAACAGCGAGGCGAAGCCGCGGATGCGGGACTTGCCCAGGATCGAGGTGACCGCGATGAAGGCCAGCACCATCACCGCGAAGTAGTCCGGCGCGCCGATGTCCACCGCCAGGCTGGCCACGAGCGGCGCGAGCAGCACCAGCAGCACGGTGCCCGCGATGCCGCCGACGAAGTGGCCGATCGCCGCGGCGGCCAGCGCCTGCGAGCCACGACCGTTGCGCGCCATCGGGTTTCCCTCGATCGCGGTCACCACGGCCGCGGTCTCCCCCGGCGTGTTGAGCAGGATCGAGGTGGTGGAGCCGCCGTACATGCCGCCGTAGTAGATGCCGGCGAACATGATGAACGCGCCGATCGGGTCCAGGCCGTAGGTGATCGGCAGCAGCAACGCCACCGCCATCGCCGGGCCGATGCCGGGCAGCACGCCGATGGCGGTGCCCAGCAGCACGCCGATCACCGCGTACAGCAGGTTCATCGGGGTCAGCGCGGTGCCGAAGCCCTCGATCAGATGTGCCAGCGCGTCCATGTCAGAGCACCCCAGTCAGCGGTCCGCCCGGCAGCGAGACGCCGAGCAGGGTGTTGAACACCAGGTAGGTCAGGATGGACAGACCGGCCGCGACCAGCGGGTCGCGCACGAAGTTCCGGCTGCCGAGCGCGTAGGCCGCGCCCCAGAACAGCACCATCCCGGACAGCGGGAAGCCGACCAGGTTGATCAGCACCACGTTGGCCAGGAAGGCCGCCGCCAGCTGCGCCACCACCCGCCAGTCCGCGGGCGCGTCCAGGTCGACGTCCTCGCCGGCCTCGGCCTCGCCCCGCCCGCCCCGCAGCACGTCCCTGGCCAGCAGCGCGGCCACCAGGATCAGGCCGCCGCCGACCAGGTAGGGCACCAGCTGCGGGCCGACCGGGCCGCGCTGGGTGAAGTTGGCCGGGATGCGGATCGCGTCGGCCACCACCAGCACGCCGAGGGCGAGCAGCAGCAGGCAGATGCCGAGCTCGGAACGCTCCTTCAGCCAGGCCAGCGCCGGGCGGGCCTTCGTCTGCTCACTCATGCCAGTCCCAGCTCCTTCAGCACGTCGGCCACCCGCTTGCTCTCCGCGGCCAGGAACTCGCCGAACTTCTCGCCCGGCTGGAAGGCGTCCGTCCAGCCGTTGCGCCGGACCGCCTCCTGCCACTGCGGCGAGTCGTGCAGCTTCTGGAACAGCTCCACCAGCCGCTGACGCTCCACATCGGACAGTCCGGGCGGGGCCACGATGCCGCGCCAGTTGGTGAAGTTCACCGGCACCCCGGCCTCGGTCAGGGTCGGCGCGTCGATGTCCTTGACCCGGTTCGCGCTGGTCACCGCGAGCACCCGCAGCTCACCGGCCTTGATCTGGTCCACGTACTCGCTGATGCCGGACACACCGAAGTGGATCTTGCCGCCGAGCACCGAGGCGAGCAGCTCGCCGCCGCCGTCGTAGGGGATGTAGCTGACCCGCTTGGGTTCCAGGCCGATCGCCTTGGCCATCAGCATCGGGGCCAGGTGGTCGGGGCCGCCGGGGTTGGAGCCGCCACCGACGGTGACCGCGCCGGGGTTGGCCTTCCAGGCGGTGACCAGGTCGGCCAGGGTGCGGTACGGCGAGTCCTTGCCGACCACCACGATGTCCGGTTCCTCGGTGAGCTTGGCGATCGGCGTGGTCTCGGCCAGCGAGCTGGGCGCCTTGTTGGTGAACACGCTGCCCACCACGCCGAGGCCCATGGACATCACCAGCCGCTGGTTGCCCGCCTCGGCCACGGTCCGGCCGAGGCCGACCGTGCCACCGGCGCCGGGCAGGTTGAACACCTCGACGTTGCGGGTCAGCTCGACCTCGTCCATCGCCTTGGCCGCGGTGCGCGCGGTCACGTCGTAGCCGCCGCCCGGCGCGTTCGGCACCAGGATGCGCAGCCCGCGCATCGGGCCGGTGGTCTCACCGCTGGCGCCGGAGGTGAGCAATGGCGGCACGACCAGCGTCGCGGCCACCGCGGCCAGCACCGCCAGCCAGTTCCGGATCCGCATCGATCCTCGCCTCCTCGTCTCGCCGTGAGCTAAGCCATAGTGACCACTTACGCTGAAAACCGTGTTCTTGCGTCCGCAGCGTTCGTTGTGGTCGTTGTGTTCACGCGATGGGGGCACGAGGAGGTGCTGGGCGTGGGTGTGCGCGGGTCGCTGGCGCGGCAGCTCTTCGTGCTGCAGTTCCTCATCGTGCTGGCGCTGCTGGGCGCGGTGACCGCGGTGACGCTGAGCCAGTCCACCGCGAACTTCCGCGAGGACCAGGGCCGCCGGATGCTGCTGCTGGCCGAGCAGGTGGCCGCCACCGGCGGGGTCCGGGACGCGCTGGCCGACCCGGCGAACTACTACCGGCTGGCCATCCACGCCGAGACCGCGCGCAGCCTGAACGGGAACACCTCGATCACCATTGCCACTCCTGACCTGCGGATTCACACCGCCACCGACCCGAGGCTGGTGGGCAGGGAGCTGGCTATCGGGCTGCCGGCGGTGGCAGAGGGCCGGAGCTGGGACGGTGTGCTCGGCGACGAGGTGGTGGGCCAGGTGCCGGTGCTGTCGGAGAAGTCGGGGAAGCAGGGCCGGGTGCTCGGCGTGGTCAGCGCGGGACAGGCGGAGCCAGGCCTGTGGGAGTCGCTGGTCAGCTCGCCGGGCAACCTGCTGATCCACCTCGCGCTGGGCACCGGCATCGGGGTGCTGGGCTCGCTGCTGGCCGCCTGGTGGGTGAAGCGGCAGACGCTGGGTCTGGAGCCGAGGGAGATCACCGGGCTGGTGGAGCACCGGGAGGCGATGCTGCACGGCATCCGGGAGGGTGTGGTCGGACTGGACCAGCAGCACCGGATCACCCTGATGAACACCTCGGCCCGCGAACTGCTCGCGCTGGACGATCCGGTGGGCGCGCAGGTGGATGACCTGGACGTGAACGAGCGGCTGCGGGACGTGCTGACCGGGCGGGCCAGCGGGGAGAACCAGGTGGTGCTGCGCAGCGGGCGGGTGCTGGTGATGAACCGGATGCCGATCGTGATGCGCGGCCAGCCGATCGGCGCCGTGGTGACCCTGCGGGACCGGACCGAACTCGTTGCGCTGCAACAGGAACTGGATGTCAACCGGCACACCACGGACACCCTGCGGGCGCAGGCGCACGAGTTCCGCAACGAGCTGCACACCATCGCCGGGCTGATCGAGCTGGGCGAGTACGACGAGGTGGTCCGCTACGTCACCAGGGCGAACCGGGCGCACGAGGAGTGGAGCTCGGCGGTGACCGCGCGGATCGCCGACCCGGCGCTGGCCGCACTGCTGATCGCCAAGGCCAGCCTGGCCGCGGAGCGCGCGGTCGGCATCCGGCTCTCCGATGAGTCCACTGTGGACAGGGTGGATGACGCGCTGTCCCAGGACCTGGTGACGGTGGTGGGCAACCTGGTGGACAACGCGCTGGACGCGCTGCCCGCCGGAGCGGGGCAGTGGATCGAGGTGCACATCGTCGGCTCGACGGAAGAGGTGCTGGTGCGGGTGCGGGACTCCGGGCCGGGCATCGCGCCCGAGCTGGCCGAGGAGGTCTTCGAGCACGGGTTCACCACCAAGGTGGCCACCCAGGGCGGGCAGCGCGGCATCGGGCTGGCGCTGACCAGGCAGGTGTGCGTGCGCCGAGGCGGTTCGGTCTCGGTGCGCAACGAGGGCGGCGCGGTGTTCACCGCCCGGCTGGGCCGGGTGCCCGCCGCGGTCGGCGCCCGGCCGCCGGAGGTGGCCGAATGATCAGGGTGCTGGTGGTCGACGACGACTTCATGGTGGCCAAGGTGCACAGCGGCTACGTCGCGCGCACCCCCGGCTTCGAGGTGGTCGGGGTGGCGCACACCGCGGCCGAGGCCATCCGCTCTGTCCGCGAGCTGCGGCCGGACCTGGTGCTGCTGGACATCTACCTGCCCGACGCCGACGGCGTGCACGTGCTGCGCGAGCTGCGCGCGGGGGCCGCGGGCGAGGCGGCCGGGGACACCGACGTGATCGTGGTGACCGCGGCCAGGGATGTGGAGACGGTGCGCGCGGCGGTGCGCGGCGGGGTGCTGCACTACCTGATCAAGCCGTTCGAGTACGCGGCCCTGCGCGACCAGCTGGCGCACTTCGCCGAGGTCCGGCAGCGGCTGACCGGCTCGGTGGACCAGGCCGTGGTGGACCAGGTCTTCGGCGCCAGGCCGACCGCGGCCCCGACCATGCCCAAGGGCCTGACCCCGCAGACCGCGAAGCTGGTGGAAGAGGTGCTGCGGGCGGCCGACGGCGATGTCTCGGCCACCGAGTGCGCGACCGGGACCAACCTGTCCAGGGTCAGCGCCCGGCGCTACCTGGAGCACTTCGTCAGCGCGGGAAGGGCCGAGGTGCGGCTGCGCTACGGCAGCACCGGCCGCCCGGAACGGCGCTACCGCTGGGTCAACTGACCGAGCATGGCCAGTTTTGTGGTCAGCTCGGCGATCTCCGCGCCGGAGAGGATCGGCCAGGCCGGGCTGTCCGTGACCACCGCGCTGACCTGCCCGCCGGTCTTGTCGATCACCAGCACCTCGCGTTCGGCCACGGCCGCGTCGGCCTTCTTCGGCCAGGAGAACCTGGTGAACTCCGGCGGCCGCAGCGTCTCCGCCCGGCAGCCGTCGGCGGTGTCACAGCTGATCGGGTGCCCGGTCGGCGGCCGCACCACGATCACCAGCGAGCCGCTGCGGCCCTGCGAGTCGGTGATCTTGACCCCCATCCGGATGATGTCGCCGACCACCTGGAACGTCCCGGGCTTCCCCTGGCTGTCGGAGACCACGGTGTAGTCCTTGGGCAGCCATTGCAGCTTGGCCAGCAGACCGGTGTAGAACTCGGCGTCGCGGACGGTCATCGGCGGGAACAGCGGGGCCGGGCTGGTGGACACCGAGGACGGTGGCGTGGTGATCCCGGCGGGTTCGGCCTCCGGCCCCGGCAGCAGCGCGACCGTGCCGGTGCCGAGCAGCGCGAGCACCGCGGTCAGCACCAGCGCGACCCCGAGACGTCGCCTGCGCACCACCCTGCGCCCGTCCCGGACGACATCCGCGCAGCTCACGGTCGGCGGCGGCGCCTCGGCGGCCAGCACCGACCGCAACTCACTCGCGCGTAGCTCACCGCTGGGCAACCCCGACCTCCTTCCGCACTCACCGCTACTACGGCACAGCGGTGCGGAAGGTTGTCAGCGTTACCTGGTCGAGTGACCAAGGCTGCTGCGAACTCCCCTAAAAGCGGGGGTGGTCTCCCCGCAGGATTGCGCGGTCCTCGGGCTTCTCGCCGGGTTCGGTGCTCTTGCGGACCTCGCCGAGCACCCAGGCCGGCACGTGCCGGGCGGTGAGCACGGCCAGTGCGCGGTCGACCTCCTCGGGCGCGACCACGGCGACCATGCCGACGCCCATGTTGAAGGTCTTCTCCATCTCCGGCTTCTCCACCCGGCCGCGCTGGGCGATCAGCGCGAACACCGGCGCCGGGGTCCAGGAGCCGCGGTCCAGCTCGGCGATCAGGCCCTTGGGGATGACCCGGCCCAGGTTGCCGGCCAGGCCGCCGCCGGTGACGTGCGCGAAGGTGCGCACATCGGCCTCGGCGGCCAGCGCGAGGCAGTCCTTGGCGTAGATCCGGGTGGGCTCCAGCATCTCCTCGCCGAGGGTGCGGCCGAACTCCTCGACGTGGCCCTCCAGCGGCATCCGGCCGATCTCCAGCAGCACGTGCCTGGCCAGCGAGTAGCCGTTGGAGTGCAGGCCGGAGGAGCCCATGCCGATCAGCACGTCGCCCGGCCGGACCCGGTCGGGGCCGAGCAGCTTGTCCGCCTCGACCACGCCGACGCCGGTGGCGGACATGTCGTAGTGGCCGGGGTCCATCAGGCCGGGGTGCTCGGCGGTCTCCCCGCCCAGCAGCGCGCAGCCGGCCTGCGCGCAGCCCTCGGCGATACCCTTGACCAGCGCGGCGATCCGCTCCGGCACCACCTTGCCGACCGCGATGTAGTCCTGCAGGAACAGCGGCTCCGCGCCGCAGACCACCAGGTCGTCCACCACCATGGCGACCAGGTCGATGCCCACGGTGTCGTGCTTGTCCATGGCCTGGGCCACCGCGAGCTTGGTGCCGACGCCGTCGGTGGAGGAGGCCAGCACCGGCTCCTGCCACCGGTCCAGCTTGAGCTTGAACAGCCCGGCGAACCCGCCGATGCCGCCGAGCACCTCGGGCCGGGTGGCCTTCGCCGCCCACGGCTTGAGCTGCTCCACAGCTTCGTCACCTGCGGCGATGTCCACTCCAGCGGCCGCGTAAGTGGCCTTCCCGCTTTCGGCGTGCGCGGTCACGGTCTGTCCAGCTCCATCCGATGAAAGGTCTCTAGCGAAGTCAGGGACGACGCAAGGCGTCTTCGGCACCGTACCCGCTGGGCAGCACCGGCTCCGCCGGACCGGCCACACCCTTCTCGATGTTCTCCAGCAGGTGCTTGCCGATCATGAGGTCGTCCGGCAGCGCGATCGGGTACTCGCCGTCGAAGCAGGCGGAGCAGAGCCGGGTCTTGGGCTGCTCGGTGGCCGCGACCAGCGACTCCAGCGAGACGTAGCCGAGGGAGTCGGCGCCGATGGAGCGGCGCACGCCGTCCAGGTCCAGGCCGTTGGCGATCAGCTCGGCGCGGGAGGCGAAGTCGATGCCGTAGAAGCAGGGCCAGCGCACCGGCGGCGAGGCGATCCGCACGTGCACCTCGACCGCGCCGGCCTCGCGCAGCATCCGGACCAGCGCGCGCTGGGTGTTGCCGCGCACGATCGAGTCGTCCACCACGACCAGCCGCTTGCCGCGGATGACATCGCGCAGCGGGTTCAGCTTGAGCCGGATGCCCAGCTGGCGGATGGTCTGCGAAGGCTGGATGAAGGTGCGGCCGACGTAGGCGTTCTTGACCAGGCCAGAGCCGTAGGGGATGCCGCTGGCCTGCGCGTAGCCGATGGCGGCCGGGGTGCCGGACTCCGGCACCGGGATGACCAGATCGGCCTCCACCGGGTGCTCGGCGGCCAGCTTGCGGCCGATCTCCACCCTGGCCGCGTGCACGCCGCGGCCGGCGATGGAGGTGTCCGGGCGGGCCAGGTAGACGTACTCGAACACGCAGCCCTTGGGCTCCGGGTTGGCGAAGCGGGAGGACCGCAGGCCGTTCTCGTCGATGGCGATCAGCTCGCCCGGCTCGACCTCGCGCACGAAGGAGGCGCCGGTGATGTCCAGCGCCGAGGTCTCGCTGGCGATCACCCAGCCGCGCTCCAGCCTGCCGAGCACCAGCGGGTGCACGCCCTGCGGGTCACGGGCCGCGTAGAGGGTGGACTCGTCCGAGAAGACCAGGCAGAACGCGCCGCGCAGGGTCGGCAGCAGCTCCATCGCGGCCTGCTCGAAGCCGGTGTCCGCGGCGGCCGCGGCGAGCAGCCCGCAGACCAGGTCGGAGTCGGTGGTGGCGCCGGCGGTGGCCACCCCGGCCTCCTTGGCCCGGCTCATCAGTTCGGCGGTGTTGACCAGGTTGCCGTTGTGGCCGAGGGCCAGCGGGCTGCCGGCGGCCGTGTTGCGGAAGGTCGGCTGGGCGTTCTCCCAGGTGGTGGAGCCGGTGGTGGAGTAGCGGCAGTGCCCGACCGCGACGTGGCCGCGCAGCGAGGACAGCACCTGCTCGTCGAAGACCTGGCTGACCAGCCCAAGGTCCTTGAACACCACCACCTGGTGGCCGTCACCGACGGAGATGCCCGCCGCTTCCTGGCCCCGGTGCTGGAGGGCGTACAAGCCGTAGAAGGTGAGCTTGGCCACCTCCTCGCCGGGAGCCCAGACACCGAAGACACCGCACTCTTCACGAGGGGTGTCGTCGTGGCTGCGATCGGTCTGGCTGGGGTCGATGACCACCGAGAACTCCCTCGGGACGGGATCAGACTCGTCCCTAGTGTAAGTGCCTCGGAGTAGTGCTCCTGACCCTTCTGGCCGGTGACGAGGCTCTCGTTCGGGCCAACTCCGGCCCCCCTCCGCGCGTCTGCTGAACGAAAGCAGAACCGAAACGACACGGAGGTGGTGCCCGTGCTGGCGGCGCTCAGCGGCAGGCTGGACCGGGATCTGAACCTGGCCGAGCGGTTGTTCTCCCGGCCGGAGGTGCTGGCCTACGCGGTCGGCGCGGGGCTGGTGCTCGGCCTGATCGGGCTGGTGCTGGGCCGGTTGTTCGGCTGGCGGGCGCTGTTCACCGGGCTCTCCTTCGGCTCGCTCGGCGGGGTGCTCGCGGTGACCCTGGTGCGCCTCGGCAGGCAGGGCAGCACCGCGGACTCGCTGGGACAGGCCTGGGCGCAGTGCATCCAGAACGAGTTCTCGCTGGCCGGGTCCTGGCAGCGGCTGAACTTCGTGCTGCTGATGCCGTTCGCCTTCTTCGGCGCGCTCGCGGTGCGCCGGTTCCTGCCGGTGGCGCTGCTCAGCGTGGCGCTGGCGGTGGGCATCGAGCTGTACCAGGGGATGACCGGACTGGGCGCCTGCGAGACCCAGGACATGATCAACAACGGGCTGGGCGGCGTGCTGGCCGCGGCGCTGGGCTGGGTGCTGTCGGGTCGGCGGGGTGGCGGCAGGCTCCGGAACGCCACCCCGCCGGGCTCAGCGGGTCAGCAGGCGACCTTGATGTCCACCGTGCGCTGATGGTCGATCTGCCGGGACCACTTTCCGGCCAGGCCCATCATCTCGACCTTGTAGTAAAGCTCGACTTTGTAGACGCCCGCGGCGCACTTGAATGGTTTACCGGTCGCCTCGACCACGGCGGTTACCGACTCCATGGTGGACAGGTCGGCATTCGACTTGGCGGCATCCGGCGCGGTCAGGCTGTAACGGGCCTCGGCGGTGCGGCATTTCGACGGCGGTTTGCCCCAGAACCACCCGCCGTAGCTCCACTCGCAGCTGCCCTTGACCACCACCTTGATCTCGCCCTGGGCGGCCGGGCTCAGGCAGATCTTGTGCTTGTACCCGGCGTCCTGGTTGCGGTCGGAGAACTCTTCGCTGCAGGCCTCCGCGGCGGCCGGGGCCGCGTGCGAAACGCTGCCGAAAAGCAGCAGGGCGAGCGCGGAAACGAGGACAAGGAGAACCGGGCGGCGATAACCGATCATGCTCTTAATACTCGCCTATTCTGCCCTGAACAGGCGATAACCGAAACGGGGGTGCCGAATCGGGTGAATGGTTACCGTCTGACGGTTTCCGGCAGTCCGAGCAGGCAGAGCAGGCTGATCAGCCCGGCCACCGACATGTAGGTGGCGACCAGCCAGGAGCCGCCGCCTGCCGCGGTGACCAGGGTGTTGGCGATCAGCGGGGACAGGCCGCCGCCGAGCACCGCGCCGATCTGGTAGCCGAAGCCGACGCCGGTGTAGCGCAGTTCCGGGCCGAACAGCTCGGCGAAGTAGGCCAGCATCGGCCCGAAGATGGCCGCGGAGCCGCCGAAGGCGAGCATGATGCCCAGCACCGCGAGCGCCGGGCTGGCCGAGTCGACCAGCGCGAACAGCGGGAAGCCCCACAGCGTGCAGAAGATCGCGCCCGCGATCAGCACCGGCTTGCGGCCGATCCGGTCGGTGAGGTGGCAGAAGTAGATGATGCCGACCGCCTGCACCACGCTGCCCGCCATCGTGCCGTAGAGCAGCGTGGACCGGTCCAGGCCGACCACCTGACTGCCGTAGGAGAGCAGGAAGGCGACCACGATGAAGATGAACGCGTTGAAGCCCAGGTTGACGCCCGCGGTGAGCAGCACCAGCCGCTTGTGCTCGCGCAGCACGGTGACCAGCGGCGCGCGCTCGGTGCGCTTGGCCTTGGCGACCCGCTCGAACTCCGGCGTCTCGGCGATGTTGCGCCGGGCGTACAGGCCGACCAGCACCACCGTGATCCCGGCCAGGAACGGGATCCGCCAGCCCCAGTCGTAGAGCTCGGCGTCGGGCAGCAGCAGGACCAGCGCGAACGCGCCGTTGGCCAGGAAGGAGCCCAGCGGCGAGCCGATGGTGACCAGGCTGCCGTACAGGCCGCGCCTGCCCTCCGGCGCGTGCTCGACCGCGAGCAGGGTGGCGCCCGCGGCCTCGCCGCCGACGGAGAGCCCGTGCACCATCCGCAGCGCCAGCAACAGCAGCGGCGCGGCCAGCCCGACCGCGGCGTAGGTGGGCAGCAGGCCCATCAGCGCGGTGGACACGCCCATCAGGGACAGGCTGATCACCAGCATCCGGCGGCGGCCGACCCGGTCGCCGAAGTGGCCGAAGATGATCGAGCCGATCGGCCGCAGCAGGAAGCCGACCGCGAAGGTGGAGAAGGCCAGCAGGGTGCCCGTCCACGGCTCGCTCTGCGGGAAGAACAACCGGCCGAAGACCAGCGCGGAAGCGGTGCCGTAGATCAGGAAGTCGTAGAGCTCCAGCGAGCTGCCCACGCCGGAAGCGACGGCCAGCCTGCCGAAGGAAGGCCGTTCCCGCTGCGCTGTGTCCGCCATGCCGAGCACTCTGCCGGAGCGTTCGGGTCGCGAACAAGACGGATTCAGCGCGGCTGCACTCCGGTGAGCAAGATCGGGTCTCCTTCGGCTCCCGGCAGCTCGGTGCGGCCCCACAGGCCGAGGTAGAGCGCGGTGGCCCGGCCGGTGGTGCTGGCCCTGGCGGCAGGCAGGTCGGCGGGGTCGCGGACCACCTCGGGAGCCTCGCCCGGTTGCAGCCAGACCAGCCAGCGCTCCGGGCCGTCGGCGCAGGTGACCAGCACTGCGCCGGTGGCGGCCGGACTGGCCGCGGCGGTGTAGCGGCTGGCCAGCAGGGTGCCCAGCACCTCGTCGATGCCGTCCACGGCCAGCGCGCGGTCGGTGGGCACCAGGGTGCGCAAGGCGGCCTGGGCGTCCCAGCGGCGCAGGTTCAGCTCGTGCGCGACCCTGCGGTGCCAGAACCAGGCCAGGCTGGGCGCCGCCGGACTGAACGTCCACAGTGGACGGTTGGCCGGGCAGGCGGCGAGCAGCCGCTGGCAGTCGGCCAGCTCCCGGTCGAACCAGGCCAGCGGATCGCCGATGGGATCCGGTTCGGGCACCGGGCGGGCCCGTTCGGTGCCGCCGGTGCGCAGCTGACCGCCGACCACCTGGAGGAAGCGGGCGGTGTGCAGCACCAGCTCGCGGAACCGCCAGCCGGGGCAGGAGGGCACCGGCAGCTCGGGGTCGGCGGCCGCGGCGGCCAGCCGGAACGCGGCCGCCTGCTCGGTCGCGACGGCCAGCCACCAGGGGGTGTCCTGCGGTCCTGCCATCTCGTCTCCAGGGGAACCGGGGTCGGGTGTCTGCCGTCACAGACGTGCCGAGGAGTGCTGGAGGTTCCATGACCGAGGACATCCGGGTCGAACCGGACCTGCTGCGCGGGGCCGCGCGCGAGTTCTACGCCGGTGCCGACGCCGCCGCCGACGGCGCGGTCCTGCTGGACTGCCTGCGACTGGATCCCGCCCTGCTCGGCGAGGTGGACGGCGCGGGCGAGTTCGCCGCCGCGCTGGCCCGCTTCGGCGCGGCGCACGGGGAAGATCTGCGCCAGGGCTCGGCCTGGTTCGCCGACGCGGCGCAGGCGCTGACCAGCAACGCCGACGGCTACGCCGAGGGCGAGACCGAGGCGAGGCGGCTGCTCGGCGGTTCCCGGTGACCGATCCGGAGGCGCTCTACCAGCGGATGACCAGCGGCGGACCCGCCCGCCTCACCGAGGCGGCGGACCCGCTGACCGGCGCGGTCAGCGCGGTGGACCGGGCAGGCGAGTCGGTGCGGCACAGCCGCCGGGCGGCGGGATCTTGGTCGGGGGACGCCGGCGCGGCCTTCACCGAGCGGGCTGGGCTGAGCGGCACGGCCGCGGCGGCCGCGGCGGGGCGGATGCGTTCGGCGGTGGCCATCGTGCACGCGGCCGCGCGGGCCCAGCAGACCATGCGCGCCGGGGCGGAGCGGGCGATCGGCATCTGGCGCGGGCGACCGGCCGGGGCCGGCCCCGAGGCGGAGCGGGAGCTGGCCGCGACCGTGGTGCGCGCGCTGGAGACGGTGCGCGCGCCCTACACCGAGGTGCTGCGCTCGCTGGCGGGCGCGCTGGACCGGCTGGCGCCGGGTTTCCGCACGGTGGCCGGGCACACCCAGGAGTGGCAGGCGCTGCCCGCGCACGGCCTCGCGGTGCCGCCGGCAGGCTCGGACCCCCGGCAGGTGGCCGCCTGGTGGGCCGGACTGTCCACTGTGGAGCGAGAACGGCTGCTGCTCACCCACTACGACCAGCTCGGCCGGTTACCGGGGTTGCCCGCGCCGGTGCTGGACGCGGCGAACCGGCGGCGGATCACCGAGGACGGCGTGCGATTCCGGGGCGCGCTGACCGAGGCCGACCGCCGGTTCGCCGCCCGTGCGCGGGAACTCGGCCTGGATCCCGCGGACACCGAGAACCTGCGCAACGCCAACGATCCCGCGCTGTCCCGGCTGCTGGACGAGCGGGCCGAGGCACAGCGGCAACTGCGCAACACCGAGCTGGCCGCGGCCCGGCTCACCGAGGCCGAACGGCTGGCCGCCGAACGCGGCCCTCCGCCACGGCGAGGTGCTGGTCATGGCCTGGGAACCGGACGGCCCGCGCGGCCAGGGCGGACTCGCCAGTGTCATGGTCGAGCCTGGCGAGCAGCTCTCCGTAGCCTTCGGAAACCCTGACCAGGCAACGAATGTGGCCGTCTGCGTACCCGGCACCGGCTCCGGGCTCGGCGGGTTCAGCCTCGCCCAGGCGGCGAACCTGCGGGTGCAGATGGACGCGGCCAGCCCCGGCGGCAACGCGACCATCCAGTGGCTGGGCTACGACGCGCCGGACGCGATCACCAACGCCCAGGTGAGCAGGCCAGACCAGGCGATCGAGGGCGGCGCGCGGCTGGTCGCGGACGTGGACGGCTATCGCGCGGCGGCCGAGCAGCGGCAGCACCTCACCGTGGTCGGGCACAGCTACGGAAGCACGGTGGCCGGGTACGCCGCGCTGCACGGACTGGCCGCGGACGAGCTGGCCTTCGTCGGCTCACCCGGCGTCGGCGCGGGCAGCGCGGCGGAGCTGCCCGGCCGGGTGTGGGCCGGGATGACCGAGCACGACCCGGTGGTGCGGGCCACCGAGGGCAGCTGGTTCACCGCCGACGGCGGCAACCACGGGCCCTACGACGACCGGTTCGGCGCGCGTGGCTTCGGCGCGGCCGAGGACGCCGGCATGCGGGACGCGCACTCGGCCTACTTCGACCAGGGCTCGGAGTCGCTGCGCAACCTGGGCCACATCGCCACCGGCCAGCCGCAGCTGGTGACCGGGGCGGGCGAGCGGCTCGGCGGTGAGCTGGGCGAGGCGGGCGGGGACCTGTGGGACGGCGGCGGGCGGGCCATCGGCCGCGCGCTGGGCGGGGACTGGGACGGGGCACGGGACGCGGCGGCGGACACCGGGCGGGAGCTGCTGAACGACCTGGGCGACGCGGCGGTGACCGGGGCGGGGCGGTTGGTGGAGTCGGGCCGGGACTTGTTCGCTGGGCTGGGGCGGCTGTTCTGAGGCAGCGCGGGACCTGTTCGCGGGACTGGGCGGCTGTTCTGAAGCAGGGCGGCCGTTCCCGGAAATCGGGGCGGCTGCCGGGCTAGACGCGCAGCAGCGGCAGCCAGTCCGCGATCTCCTCGGCGCGGTTGCCGGAGGCGGTCAGGCTGCCCGCGTCCAGCGCGGCGGCCCAGTCGCGGCGGCCCAGCGCGAGCTCCAGCCAGGTCCGGGGGTCGGTCTCCACCACGTTCGGCGGGGTGCCCCTGGTGTGCCTGGGCCCGGCCACGCACTGCACCGCGGCGAACGGCGGCACCCGCAGCTCCACGCTGCGGCCCGGCGCCAGCCCTGCCAAGGTGCGCAGGCTCAGCCTGACCGCGGCCGCCAGGGCGGCGCGATCGGGCTGGTCACCGCCGTCCAGCCAGGGCAGGACCTCGGTCACCGCGGCGCGCAGTTCATGCGGGTCAACGGCTCTGCGTAGAGGCACGCCGAAGGCTAACCCGAACCTCCGACGATCGGATTGTTCCCCTGGACACGCGCCCGCCGGCTGCCGCAGAGTGAACCCGCATTAGTAATACTTTTGCCGATAGGAGGGTCATGGCGCTCCGCAGTCACGCCTGGTTCGGCGGCACCGGCAAGAACGGCTTCATCGCGCGGCACAGCCTGCGCGGGCTCGGCTACGGCGGGCAGCACTTCGACGGCCGCCCGGTGGTCGGCATCTGCAACACCTTCTCCGAGCTGACCCCGTGCAACGCGCACCTGCGGCTGCTCGCCGAGGCGGTCAAGCGCGGCGTGCACCAGGCAGGCGGCTTCCCGCTGGAGTTCCCGGCGATGAGCCTCGGCGAACCGCTGATGCGGCCCAGCACCATGCTCTACCGCAACCTGGCCGCGATGGAGATCGAGGAGCTGATCAGGGCCAACCCGGTGGACGCGGTGGTGCTGCTGACCGGCTGCGACAAGACCACCCCCGCCGCGCTGATGGGCGCGGCCAGCGCCGGGGTGCCGGCGATCGTGCTCACCGGCGGCCCGATGCTCAACGGCAACTACCGGGGGCGCGAGGTCGGCTCCGGCACCGACATCTGGCGGATGACCGAGGAGCTGCGCGCCGGGACGATCACCGAGGCCGAGTTCACCGAGTTCGAGACCTGCCTGAACCGCTCGGTCGGGCACTGCATGACCATGGGCACCGCCTCCACCATGGCCTGTGTCACCGAGGCGCTGGGCATGCAGCTGCCCGGGGCCTCCGGACTGCCCGCGGTGGACGCGCGGCGCGGCACGCTGGCCGAGCAGACCGGGATCAGGGCGGTCGCGCTGGCCACGGACGGCCCGCGACCCGCGGAGATCATGACCAGGAAGGCCTTCGAGAACGCGATCCTGGTCAACGCGGCCATCGGCGGGTCCACCAACGCGGTGTTGCACCTGCTGGCCATCGCCGGCCGCCTCGGCGTGCCACTGGACCTGGAGGACTTCGACCGGATCGGCGCCCGGCTGCCGCTGCTGGTGGACCTGATGCCCTCGGGGCGGTTCCTGATGGAGCAGTTCGCCTACGCGGGCGGGCTGCCCGCGCTGATCAAGCGGATCCGCGCGCACCTGCACGCCGACGTGGTCACGGTGACCGGCCAGGGCCTGGTGGCCAACTGCGCGGGCGCGGTGGTGCACGACGACGAGGTGATCCGGCCGCTGGACAACCCGGTGCAGCCGGCGGACAGCGGGACCGCGGTGCTGCGCGGCAACCTGGCGCCCGGCGGGGCGGTGGTGAAGCAGTCCGCGGCCGAGCCGAGGTTGTTGTCGCACACCGGTCCCGCGCTGGTCTTCGACTCGGTGGAGGACTACCACGCGGTGATCGGCGACCCGGATCTGCCGGTCACCGCGGACACCGTGCTGGTGGTGCGCAACACCGGTCCGGTGGGCTACCCGGGCATGCCGGAGGTGGGCAACCTGGCCCTGCCGCAGAAGCTGCTGGACGCCGGCATCCGTGATCTGGTGCGGATTTCCGACGCCAGGATGAGCGGCACCGCCTTCGGCGCCTGCGTGCTGCACGTGGCCCCGGAGGCCGCGGTGGGCGGGCCGCTGGCGCTGGTCCGTGACGGCGACCTGATCACCGTGGACACCCCGGGCCGCCGCCTGCACCTGCACGTCTCCGACGAGGAGCTGGCGCAGCGGCGAGCCGAGTGGCGGCCACCGGCGAACGGGCCGGACCGGGGCTGGGTGCGACTGTACCGCGAGCACGTGCAGCAGGCCGACCGTGGGGTGGACCTGGACTTCCTGGTCGGCGCGACGGACTCGAGCCCGCCGCGCGCGGCCTTCTGAGAGGAGATTCTTGTTGTACCGATGGGAAACCATGGCCGCGCTGGCCGGGCAGCGGGTGTTCGGCATCGTGCGCGCCGGGGACGCGCCGGCCGCACTGGCCACCGCCGAGGCGATGATCGACGCCGGGCTGCGCACCCTGGAGATCGCGCTCACCACCCCGGGCGGGCTGAGCGTGATCGAGCAGCTGGCGGGCAGGCCGGGGATCACCCTGGGCGCGGGCACCGTGCTGGACGAGGCGAGCGCCCGGCTGGCCATCCTGGCCGGGGCGAGCTTCCTGGTCTCACCCAGCCTGCACCCCGAGGTCATCCGCACCGCGCACCGCTACGGCGCGGCCGCGCTGCCCGGAGTGGCCAGCCCAACCGAGATCGTCACCGCCCTGGAACACGGGGCTGACGCGGTGAAATTGTTCCCCGCCAGGGGTTTTGGCCCGCGCTGGCTGGCCGACGTGCGCGCCGCGCTGCCGCAGGCGCCGGTGCTGCCGACCGGTGGGGTCGCGCTGGAGGAGGTGCCGGACTGGGTGGCCGCGGGCGCGGTGGCCTGCGGCGTCGGCTCGGCGCTGACCGAGGGCGGCCCGGAACAGGCGGCCGCGCGGGTGCGGAACCTGGTGGCCACGCTCGATGGAGACCGCGGGTGACCCAGCGCGGTCTGCACGGTCAGCTGCTGGAGGCGCTCGGCCAGGCCATCACCTCCGGCGCCATCCCCGGCGGGCACGTGCTGCGGATCGAGGAGCTGGCCGCGCGGCACGGGGTGTCCAGGACGGTGGCGCGGGAGGCGGTGCGGGTGCTGGAGGCGATGCGGCTGGTGCACAGCAGGCCCAAGGTCGGCACCACGGTGCGGCCGGGCGCCGAGTGGAACCTGTTCGACCCGCAGGTGGTGCGCTGGCGGCTGGCCGGCACCCGGCGCGGGGCGCAGCTGCGCGAGCTCAGCGAGGTGCGCGCGGCGGTGGAACCCGCGGCGGGCGCGCTGGCCGCCCGGACCGCCACCGAGGAGCAGCGCGCGGAGCTGCTGGAGCTGGCGGCGGAGTTGTCCCGGCTGGCCGGGCGGGGCGAGGTGGACCGGTTCGTGGAGGTGGACGTGGCCTTCCACCGGCTGGTGCTGACCGCCTCCGGGAACGAGATGTTCGCCCACCTCGGTGACTTCACCGCCGAGGCGCTGCGCGGGCGCAACCGGCTGCACCTGATGCCGGAGGTGCCGGACGCGGTGGCCACCAGACGGCACGTGGAGGTGGCGCGGGCGATCGCGGAGGCCAAGCCGGAACGGGCGGAGAAGTTGTTGCGCCAGATCGTGGCGAGCGCGGCGGCGGAGGTCGAGTCGCTGCTGGCGCGGAAGTAGCTTCGTGGCCTTGCGATCTTCCCCGTACCCCAAGGCCACGAAGCCAACTGTGTTCCACAAACACCGCCGGTGGTGGGTTGGAAGGAGATCCGAAAACCACCCACCGACGAGTCAAACCTAGCGCGCACGCACACTCCGTGCACGGATGGCACGCCGACTGCACTCCATTGGGGAAGATGATCACCCAGTAGCGGCCGGGGTGATCACAAATTTGCCAGGTTGTTCTCTAGACAATCACCGGTCAAATCGGTCAGGGACCTGGAATCGGGGACCGGGGCCGCGCTCGAACCGGCCGTCCGCACGGTCGCCGCCGCCGTACTTTGCGAACTCGTGCCCGTGCCGGTGACCGCCGCCCGCGCCGGCGATGCCGACCACGCCGCCACCGACCACCGCGCCGAGCAGGGCGACCGCGACGAGCTGGGCGGACTTGCGCTTGGCGAAGCCGCGCAGGCGCTTGGGGCGGGGCGCGGGTGGCGGGCCGGCGGGAGCGGCGGCGGCGTGCTCGACCGCGGGCTGGCCCGGAGCGGCCGCGGCGGACTGCGACGGGGCTTCGCCGCCAGACTGGGCGGGGGCTTCCGCGCCGTGCTGCGCTTCCGGCTGGGGCGCGGGCTGTGCGGGCGCGGTCGGCTGCGCGGGCTGCGGCGCTTCGTCCGCCGGAGCGGGCTGGGCCGCGGCCTGCGGTGCCGGGGCTACCGGTTGCGTGGGGGCTTCCGGGGTGGCCGGTTCCTCGGGAGAACCGGCCGCCCTCTTCTCGTTCTCCTCGGACATGTGCGCTCCTCATTCGGTGTCAGCCACCCGGCTCTGGGTGGCTGACACCGAGGATGCGCGTGCTGGCTGTGCGCAGGCTGTGAGCAACCTGTCGAAAGCCAATCGGTCAGCGGCCGCGCCATTTCCGCAGCTCACGCTGGGCGCGGTGCAGGTTCGGCGGGTTCACCGCGGGGTTGCCGTAGGACTCGATCCTGGAGTTGAGCGGGCCGGTGAAGTCCGGTTTGTCGATCTGGCCGAAGTCGGTGACCTCGGAGATGCCGACCGTGGCGCTGTACGGGGCCACGTGGTCGATCTTCACGCAGCCTGCCCTGCCGTTGGTGACCGTGACGTTCCAGTGGGTGAACCGGGCCCCGTACAGCGGGCCGGCGTTGGCGCTGCCGCCGTGGTTGCCGTCGTTGAACACGCTGACCTCGGTGCGCACGTTGGCGAACGGCAAGCCCCGGTGGGTGTCGAAGGTGCCCGCCTCCATCACGCCCTTGGACCAGACGTTGCCGCAGGACAGGCCCTCGACGTTGATGCCGTGGTGGCCGGAGCCGGGGGTGGGCGGCTCGGTGAACTTGCCGATGCGGAAGTTCTCCACCAGGTTGTCGTGCGCCTGTTCCCGGCAGGCGTAGGAGTGGTGCTGGCCCCGCCCGGCCACGCTGGTCCTGGACAGGGTGACGCCCTTGGTCGCGACCAGCAGGAAGCCGTTGTCGCTGTCCACCACGGCCACGTCGTCGGCCCAGCAGTCCCATGCGCACTGGAAGGCCAGGCCGTTGTAGCCCTTGTCCAGCAGGTGCTTGGGCCGGACCGTCTTGACCATCCGGATGGTCAGGCCCTCCACGCCGGCACCGGTGATCGGCGGGGCGAAGGTGGTCAGCCGGGGCTTCCAGGCCGGCCTGGCGTCCACCGGCAGCGGCTGCTCCAGGGTGACCTGGTTGCCGCGCACCTTGGTGATCCGCACCGGCCACTGGAACGGGCGGTAGGAGAGCAGCTTGTCCTTGTTCGACCACACGTACTCGGCGGTGCCCGGTCCGTCGCCGCACATGTGCCGGAGCAGCCCGTACCCGGCGTCGTCGTCGATCTGCACCAGCACCCGCTGGCCCGCGTGCAGCGCCTTGCCGTCGGCCACGGTGAGGGTGAACCCGCCCCGGGCGGCCGGCGCGGTGACCGTGGTCAGGGTGCGGATGCCCTCGCCCTCGTTGCCCAGCCAGCCTTCCAGCGGCCACTTCTTGGCCTTGATCGCCTCGACCAGCGACCGATGCCGGTCCCGGTGGCTGACCCAGACCAGGCCGCCCGCCCAGCTCCAGGCCGAGTTCTCGCTGCCGTAGCGGCTGCGGTTGATGCCGACGATCTCCTCCAGCGACCGGGTGGCGTACAGCGTGGTCCGCCCGCTGCCGTCGCCGCGCAGCACCACGTTGTCGTAGCCGAGCTGGATGATGTGGTCGATCCGGTAGGTGCCCGCGGGCAGCAGCACCGCGCCGCCGCCCCGCCTGCCCACGTCCACGATGGCCGCGTTGATCGCGGCGCTGGCGTCGGCCGAGCCGTCCCGCACCGCGCCGTAGCGCAGCACGTTGGCCCGCACCGGCACGTTCGGCCACCGCTCACCGGTGCGGTACCCGGCGAAGGACACGTCCGGGATCTGCGGGTGGTTGTGCGGGTTGCGGACGTACTCCTGCCACAGCGCGGCCCTCGGCGCCCTTCCCCCGCCGGTCTCCGGCGCTGCCTCGGTCGCGGCCAGCGCCGAACCCGCCCCGCTGGTCAGGGCGCAGGCCGCGGCCGCGGCCCCACCGGCCAGGAACGTTCTGCGTTCGATCGTCATCGATCGTCTCCATCTCCCAAACGCGGGCGGCGGTTTGGTTGACGCGCGCAGCTTTACCCGCCGGAGGGCGGGTCGGCAAGTGCGGATTTTCGTTCGTAAGGACCCTTGCCAAAGCAGGCGTTGACCAGCGAGAGTTGCCCTGGAAAGCCCCATCCAGCCGCCGCCATGTGGTTGCCGGGAGCGCCCAATGACCAGACGTCGTCCCGCGTGGCTGGCGGCAGCCGTCAGCCTCGCCCTCGTCCTGCCCGCCCTACCAGGCCTCGCCGCGCCGGAAGCGGCCGCCGGACCGGCCTACCAGCTCGGCGCCACCCCCTCGGCCCCGAGCCGCGCCGCGCAGACCACCACCATCCCGGACTGGCGGTTGCAGTCCTCGGCGGTGGCCACCGGCAGCGGCGCGGCCATCTCCGCGCCCGGCTTCAACGACAGCTCCTGGTACGCGGTGCCCAAGCGGTCCACCGTGCTGGCCGGTCTGATCGCCAACAACAAGTACGGCGACGTCAACTACGGCAACAACCTGCAGAAGGCCAACCGCAACGACTTCCTGGTGCCCTGGTGGTACCGGCGCGCGTTCACCGCGGACCCGTCCCCCGGCACGCACACCTTCCTCAAGCTCAACGGCGGGGTGATCTCCCGAGGCGAGGTCTGGCTCAACGGCACCAAGATCGCGGGCACGGACACCGTGGTCGGCGCCTACCCGACCTATGAGTTCGACGTGACCTCGTTGCTCCGCAAGGGTGACAACGCGCTGGCCATCCGCGCGAGCGCGGCGGACCAGGACCGCGACCTGATCATCCACTTCATCGACTGGGCGCAGCTGCCGCCCGACCGCAACCAGGGCATCTTCCGCGATGTCCAGCTCACCGCCAACGGCGCGGTCTCCCTGCGCGACCTGCGGGTGGACACCGACCTGCCGCTGCCCAGCCTGAACCACGCCGACGTCACGGTGAAGGTCAACGCGCGCAACAACACCGGCGCGCCGGTGACCACCGAGATCAGCGGTACCGCGGGCAACGTGGGCTTCCGGCAGAGCGTCACGCTGGCGGCCAAGGAGACCAAGACGGTCAGCTTCACCCCCAGCAACACCGTGGGCCTGCGCTTCCTCAACCCACAGGTGTGGTGGCCGTTCCAGATGGGCGGCCAGCCGATGTACGAGGCGGCGCTGTCCGCATCCGTGCACGGCGCGGTCGCCGACACCGCCAAGACCAGCTTCGGCGTGCGCGAGGTCAGCTCCCGGCTGAACAAGGGCGGCCGCGAGTTCTCGGTCAACGGCAAGCCGTTCCTGGTCCGCGGCGGCGGCTGGGCCTCGGACCTGTTCCTGCGCACCGACCTGAAGTACCTGCAGGACCAGGTGAACCTGGTGCGCAGCATGGGCATGAACACCATCCGCCTGGAGGGCAAGCCGGAGAACGACGAGTTCTACGACATGGCCGACCGGGCCGGCATCATGCTGATCACCGGCTGGGAGTGCTGCTCCAAGTGGGAGAAGTACAGCTCCTTCACCGCCGAGGACAACCGGGTCGCGGGCGAGTCGGCCGAGGACGAGGCCAAGCGGATCCGCAACCACCCCAGCCTGCTCGCGTTCATGATCGGCAGCGACGACGCCCCCGGCGCCGGGCTGGAGAAGATCTACCTGGACGCGCTGAACCGGGCCGAGTGGAAGCTGCCGGTGATCTCCTCGGCCAAGGCGATCAGCTCGCCGCAGCTGGGCAGCCCCGGCATGAAGATGGACGGTCCGTACTGGTGGGAGCCGCCGAACTACTGGTACAACGAGCAGCGCGGCGGGGCCTTCGGCTTCGCCTCCGAGATCGGGCCCGGCCCGACCATCCCGGAGCTGGACGAGCTGAAGAAGTTCCTGCCGCAGGGCGACATCAACAAGCTCACCGACTACAACGCGACCCAGTACCACCTGTCCCGCTCGGACACCTTCAACAAGCTCACCTTCTGGGGCACCGCGCTGGACAACCGCTACGGCAAACCGGCGAATGCGGCTGACGTGGTGAAGAAGGCCCAGCTGGCCAACTACGAGACCAACCGCGCCCAGTTCGAGGCGTTCGGCCGCGACTGGTCGGACACCAACAAACCGGCCACCGGCGTCATCTACTGGATGCTGAACAACGCCTGGCCGACCATGTACTGGCACCTCTACGACTACTACCTGGCCACCGCCGGCTCCTACTTCGGCGCCAAGACCGCGCTGCGGCCGCTGCACGTGCAGTACTCCTACGACGACAAGTCCCTGGCCGTGGTCAACACCGGCCTCAACGACGTGCCGGGGCTGTCGGTGCAGGTGACCGTGTTCAACCTGGACGGCACGGTCAAGGCGGAGGAGACCCGGCCGGTGACGGCCAAGGGCAACGCCTCGGTGCGGGCGGGCACCCTGCCGCAGCCGAGCGGCCTGTCCAGCACCTACTTCACCCGGCTGCTGCTCAAGGACGGCAGCGGCAAGGTGCTGGACCGCAACGTGTACTGGCTGTCCACCAAGGCCGACGGGCTGAACTACGGCGCCTCCACCTGGTACCACACGCCGCAGTCCAGCTACGCCGACCTCAAGGGCCTGAACAACCTGGCCGCGGCGAACGTGAAGTCCACCGCGAAGTCCACTGTGGACGGTGAGCACACCAGGACCACGGTCACCCTGGCCAACAACTCCACCGGCAAGCAGGTCGGGTTCTTCCTGCGCGCGAACATCCGCAAGGGCGCGGGCGGGCCCGAGGTGCTGCCGACCGACTGGAGCGACAACTACGTCACGCTCTGGCCCGGCGAGACGCTGACCCTCACCGCGACGTACCGCACCGCCGACCTGGGCGGGGCGACCCCGAGCGTGGAGATCAACGGGCACAACGTGGCCAAGCAGGTGGTCTCCGCGCCGAACCGCTAGCGGACACCCGAACCCCGAGGGTAGTCAGGAATTTACTTCGGAAGGAGCCTTGTCGAAAAGGGGCAACCAACGGCAGAGTGCCGGACATGCGCCTGCCGCCACTGGTTCTCGGGATCGCCCTCGCCCTGTGCGCCTCGCTGACCCCGGCCGTGGCCGACCCACTGCCGGATCCGGGGCTGACCGTGTCCGGACCAGGGACAACCCACGTGCCGGACTGGCGGATGCAGACCTCGGCCAAGGCCGGACTGGACGGGTCGGCGATCTCCAGCCCCCGGCACGGCGACCGCGGCTGGCTGACCGTGCCCGCGCGCTCCACCGTGATGGCGGGGCTGATCGCGAACCGGCGCTACCCGGACCTGAACTACTCCACCAACCTGCGGGACGCGGTCAACCCGGCTGACTTCACGGTGCCCTGGTGGTACCGGCGGGAGTTCCTGGCCTTCCCGCAGCCGGGCAGGCACACCGTGCTGCGGCTCAACGGCGGGGTGATCTCGCGCGGGGAGCTGTGGCTCAACGGGGTGCGGCTGGGCGAGACCGCGGGCGCGTACCCGCGCGGCGAGTTCGACCTGACCCCGCTGCTGCGGCCGGGCCGCAACGCGCTGGCGGTCAAGGCCATGCCCGCGGACCCGTTCCGCGACTTCACGGTGAGCTTCCTGGACTGGAGCCCACCGGCCCCGGACCACAACATGGGTATCTGGCGGGATATCAGTCTGGTGACCTCGGGCGCGGTGTCGGTGGCCGATCCCCGGGTGGTCACCGCGCTGGAACCGGATCTGAACTCGGCCCGGCTGACCGTGAAGACCGCTGTACGCAACCACTCCGGCCAGCCACAACGCACCACGGTGACCGCGTCAGTGGGCGCTGAGCGACTGCGGCAGCAGGTCGAGCTGGCGCCGGGTGAGACCAGGACGGTGGCCTTCCCCGAGCTGCGGATTGACCGGCCCAGGGTGTGGTGGCCGGCGCAGTTCGGCGAGCAGCCGCTGTACCGGCTGACCGTCTCGGCCGGGGACTCCACCGCGAGCAGCGAGTTCGGCATCCGGGACGTGCGCTCCGAGCTGACCCCGCAGGGCCACCGCAAGTTCTTCGTCAACTTCAAGCCGTTCCTGGTGCGCGGCGGGGGCTGGGCCTCGGACCTGTTCCTGCGCGCGCAGCCTAGGCGGCTGGCCGAGGAGCTGCGGCACGTGCGCGACCTCGGGGTCAACACGCTGCGGCTGGAGGGCAAGCAGGAGGACCACGAGCTGCTCGCGCTGGCCGACCGGCTGGGCATCATGCTGCTGCCGGGCTGGGAGTGCTGCACCAAGTGGGAGAAGTACTCGACCTGGACCGAGGAGGACTACCGGATCGCGGGGGCCTCCACCGCGGCCGAGGCGGCCCGGTTGGTCAACCACCCCAGCGTGCTGGGCTTCTTCATCGGCAGTGACAACGCGGCCACCGCCAGGGTCGAGCAGACCTACCTGGACGCGCTGCGCGCCGCCGGCTTCACCGCGCCGATCCTGCCCTCCGCCGCGGCCAAGAGCACGCCCCAGCTGGGCAAGTCCGGGATGAAGATGGACGGGCCGTACTGGTGGATCCCGCCGAACTACTGGTACCAGGACAAGCTCGGCGGCGCGGCCGGGTTCGCCTCCGAGGTCGGGTCGGGGCCGATGATCCCGGAGCTGGCCAGCCTGCGGAAGTTCCTCACCGAGCAGGAGATCGAGGACCTCTGGCGGACGCCGGCAAAACCGCACTACCACCTGGCCAAGAAGGAAGTGTTCGCCACGCTGAGCCTGTTCGCGGACGCGCTGGCCAAGCGGTACGGCCAGCCGAAGGACCTGGCCGACTTCCTGCGCAAGGCCCAGCTGGCCAACTACGAGGGCAACCGGGCCCAGTTCGAGGCCTACGGCCGGGACTTCGCCGATCCGGCCAACCCGGCCACCGGCGTCATCTACTGGATGATCAACAACGCCTGGCCCACGCTGTACTGGCACCTGTGGGACCACAACCTGGACGCCGCCGGGTCCTACTTCGGCGCGAAGAAGGCGCTGCGGCCGCTGCACGCGCAGTACTCCTACGACGACCGCTCGGTGGTGCTGGCCAACACCGGACTCGCCGACGCCCCCGGCCTGACCGTGCGGGCCACCGCGTTCGGGCTGGACGGCCGGGTGCTGACCGACCGGTCGGTGGCGGCGACCGCGGCGGCCAACACCTCGGCCAGGGTGCTGACCCTGCCGGAGGTCGGCGTCCAGGGCACCTACCTGGTGCGACTGCTGGTGGAACGCGAGGGCGCGGAGCTCGACCGCAACGTCTACTGGCTCTCCGGCGCCGCGGACGTGTTGGACTTCACCAAGTCCACCTGGTGGCACACCCCGGTCACCGGTTCGGCCGACCTGACCGGGCTCCAGGACCTGCCGGAGAGCCGGGTCAGCCACACCGCGCGCCGGGTGCCCGGCGGGGTCGAGGTGCGGCTGCGCAACGACTCCGGCACCGTTGCCCTGGCGGTCAAAGCCCAGCTCGACGGCGTGCGCACCCCGGTCCGGTGGTCGGACAACTACGTGACGCTGTGGCCGGGCGAGTCGATGACGCTGCGCGCGGAGTACGACGGGGCCGCCGGCCTGCCGGGCGTTCGGTTGGCTGGGTTCAATCTGGGCCGCTGAACGTGTCCGAGCGGGCAATCGCGCGGATGGACGCCTAACCTCGGTTGAGTGGCCGATCACGAGCTAGCCGTCACCGGTGGACCCGGTCCGATCGAGGACTACGCCCTGCTGTCCGATCTGCGCACCGCGGCGCTGGTGAGCAAGACCGGGTCGGTGGACTGGTTGTGCCTGCCCCGGTTCGACTCACCGTCCTGTTTCGCCAGGCTGCTCGGCGACGAGCAGTCCGGGCACTGGCAGATCTCGCCCACCGGGCCGGTCGAACACGTGCACCGGCAGTACCGGGACACCTCGCTGGTGCTGGAGACCGAGTTCCACACCGCCGACGGCGTGGTGCGGCTGATCGACTCGATGCCGCCGCACGAGAAGAACATGGAGGACGAGCCCGCGCTGGTCCGGGTGCTGGAGGGCGTCTCGGGCGAGGTGGAGGTCCGGCTGCGCTGGGTGATCCGGTTCGCCTACGGGGACTCGGTGCCCTGGGTGCGCCGGACCGAGGCGCACGGCACGGAGTGCATCATCGCGGTGGCCGGGCCGCACACCGTGGTGCTGCGCGGCGACCGGCTGCCCTACCGGGTGGCGGGCGAGCGCGCGCACGAGGCGGTGTTCACCATCGCCGCCGGGCAGCGGCTGGCCTGGATCATGCAGTGGTCCGCCTCCTACGAGTCCGTGGCCGAACCGCTGGACCCGGTGCAGGAGACCCAGGACAGCGAGGACTTCTGGCGGGACTGGGCGGCCAACATCCGCTACGACGGCCCGCACGCCGAGGCGGTGCGCCGCTCGCTGGCCACGCTCAAGGCGCTGACCTTCGCGCCCACCGGCGGCATGGTGGCCGCGCCGACCACCTCGCTGCCGGAGACCCTGGGCGGGGAGCGGAACTGGGACTACCGCTACTGCTGGCTGCGCGATGCCACCTTCACCTTGCTGGCGCTGGACAACTTCGGCTGCTCCGGCGAGGCGGTGGCCTGGCGGAACTGGCTGCTGCGCGCGGTGGCGGGCGACCCGGCGGACGTGCAGATCATGTACGGCATCGACGGCGAGCGGCACCTCATCGAGTGGGAGGCCGACTGGCTGCCCGGCTACCAGGGCGCGAAGCCGGTGCGCATCGGCAACGCCGCGTTCCGGCAGCTCCAGCTGGACGTCTACGGCGAGGTCATGGACGCGCTGCACCTCTCCCGCGAGCGCGGGCTGGGTGAGAGCGCGGAGTCCTGGGCCTTGCAGCGCGGCATGATGCGGCACCTGGAAACCCTGTGGCAGCAACCAGATTCCGGACTGTGGGAAGTGCGCGGGCCGGACCGGCACTTCACCCATTCCCGGGTGATGGTGTGGGTGGCCTTCGACCGGGCGGTGCGCGCGGTGGAGCAGCACGACCTGCCGGGACCGGTGGCCCGCTGGCGGGAGCTGCGCGACCAGGTGCACGCCGAGGTGCTGGACAAGGGCTGGAACGCCGAGCTGAACTCCTTCACCCAGTTCTACGGCGGCACCGAGCTGGACGCGGCCACCCTGCTGATCCCCGCGGTGGGCTTCCTGCCCGGCGACGACGAGCGGGTGCGCGGCACGGTGCGCGCGATCGAGCGGGAGCTGAAGAACGGCGACCTGGTCGACCGGTACAGCACCGACGCCGGGAAGTCCGATGTGGACGGTCTGCACGGGCGCGAGGGCTCGTTCCTGGCCTGCTCGTTCTGGTTCGTGGACGCGCTGGCGCTGTCCGGGCGGCGCAACGAGGCGGCCTCCATGTTCGACCGGCTGGTCGCGCTGACCAACGACGTCGGCCTGCTGGCCGAGGAGTACGACGCCGCGCACGGCCGGTTCACCGGCAACTTCCCGCAGGCGTTCAGCCACCTCGCGCTGGTCAACAGCGCCGCGGTGCTCTACGGCGGCCGGACCCGCGAGGCCCGCGACCGCACCGACGGCTGTGCCGGGATGCGCGGATGAAGGCCGCGGTCGGCGTGCCGGGCAAGCCCGAGCTCATCGCCCTGCGCGAACTGCCGGATCCCGTTGCCGGGCCGGGAGAACTGCTGGTCGCCGGGCTGGCCGTGGGGGTCTGCGGCACCGACCGGGAAGTGGTCAACCAGGGCTACGGCGCACTGCCGCCGGACCGCGAGGAGATGGTGCTCTTCCACGAGTCGCTGGGCCGGGTGCTGACCGCGCCGGAGGGAAGTGGCTTCACCCCGGGGGACCTGGTGGCCGGCATCGTCCGGCGGCCCGACCCGGAACCGTGCGGGGCCTGCGCGGACGGGCAGTGGGACTTCTGCCGCAACGGCAAGTACACCGAGCGCGGCATCCAGGCCCTGGACGGCTACGGCGCGCAGCTGTGGACGGTGGAGACCGGGTTCGCGGTCCGGCTCGACCCTGCCCTGGGCGAGCTGGGCGTGCTCACCGAGCCGACCTCGGTGGTGGCCAAGGTGTGGGACCAGATCGAGCGGATCGGGCAGCGCGGCTACTTCCGGCCGCGCACCGTGCTGGTCACCGGGGCCGGGCCGATCGGGCTGCTGGCCGCGCTGCTCGGCGTGCAGCGCGGGCTGGACGTGCACGTGGTGGACCGCACCCGGACCGGACCCAAGCCGGAGCTGGTGTTCGGCCTGGGCGCCTGGTTCCACGGCGACCTGGCCGAGATCAGCTTCGAGCCGGACATCGTGATCGAGTGCACCGGCGCGCCCGAGCTGGTATTCGAGGTGCTGCGCCGCACCTCGCGCAACTCCATCACCGTGCTCACCGGCCTCTCCGGTGACGAGGACGAGCTGCCGCTGCCCGGTGGCGAGATCAACAACGGCATGGTGCTGCGCAACGGGGTCGTGGTGGGCAGCGTGAACGGCAACCTGCGGCACTACCGGCGGGCCGCGGCCGCGCTGGCCGACACCGACCGGAGCTGGCTGGGCGGCCTGATCACCCGGCGGGTGCCGCTGGCGGACTGGACCGCCGCACTGACCCCGGAGAAGGACGACGTGAAGGTCGTGATCGACCTCCAGGACTGACCGCTACTGGAGCGACAGCCTCCTCGGCTCGCCGCAGTTCTCGGCGGACACCCGGAGGCAGCCCTGCACCTCCACCGGCTCGCCCGGCTGCCACGGGGCCCGCTGGACGAACCTGGTCACCCCGGCGGCACAGCCTGCCTCCGGGGACTTCACCCGGCCCTGGGCGGCCGAGCCGAACTGGATCCACAGATCGCCGGGAACCGTGCAGGCCAGCCCCCAGAAGGAGCCGTGCGCGAACAGCTTCGGCGTGCCGGAGGCGTAGGAGATGGCGACGTTGACCCGGCCGTAGACCCTGGTCTTCGGCTGCTGCTTGGAGTCGGCGTGGTCCACGGTCACCGGGACCTGGTTGGTCAGCCAGAAGTGGTCCGCGATGAACACCTGGGTGGTGGCGCAGTGCTCGGTGCCGGCCGCCGCGTTGTCCTTGACGCAGAAGCTGACCCGCAGCGGCGCGTCCGCCACCCAGGTCACCGTCTCGTCGACCGGACTCACTTCGCCGCAGGCCAGGTAGTCCGTGCCGGACCAGGCGCCGGCATCCGCCGAGGAGAAGCGGACCTTGGTGACCACCGGGTCGGCCGGGTCGCAGTTGGCGTGCAGCTCGCCCTGCACGTGCGCCTTGCCGTTGCGGAGGTCAGCCCTGGTCAGCCTGGCGGTGCCGCGGAAGACCGCGGTGGCGGTCTGGGTGGAGACGTCCGCGGTCAGCTCGGGCAGCGCTTCTCGCGCGCCGGCGGTTCCGGTCAAGGTGGTGGAGAGAACCAGCAGGGCCAAGCCAACCGCAAGCCTTGACGCGCGCATATGTCCGATTTTACCGGATCCGGGTGGCGCCGGGTGCCTGGTCCCGGCGCCACCCGGCTCTTTCAGCCTCCGGTCTGCTGGGCGATCCAGTCCCGATAGGCGGTCACCGCGGTGTACACCGAGGGCGCGGTGGCACAGGTGGTGCTCGTGCTGCCCGCCCGGCTCGCCGCGCCGACGAGCTGCCAGACCCCGCCGATCGAGCGCAGTTGTGGGCCGCCGGAGTCGCCGTAGCAGGCGCCGGAGTTGCCGTTCGGGTTGCCAGTGCACAACTCCGAACCGTCGATGCCGAGGCAGCGCCTTGCCTCGACCACGCTGGTGTCCAGCTGCTGCAACACCTTCGGCGTGCCGCCGCAGCCCGGCCTGGCGCAGGTCTGGCCCCAGCCGAGCAGCCGGGTGGCGCTGCCCACCGGCGCCTCGGCGATGCCGATCGGCCGCTGGCTGACCGGCCGGTCGAGCTGCACCACCGCGATGTCGTAGTACGCGGTGGGCCCCCACCTCGGGTGCGCGACGATCTTGCGCACCCCGGTGAGGGTGCCGCCGCTGCCCGCGTCCCGGCTGCCGATCCGCACCTTGACCTGGCTGGGCCGCTCGTCCTTGACGCAGTGCGCCGCGGTGACCAGCCAGTCCGGTTTGACCAGCGAGGCGCCGCAGAAGTGCGCGCCGTAGCTGGTCTGCAGCGAGGCCATGAACGGGTAGTCCTGGTCCGCCGGGACGCCGCCGACCAGCAGCGGGGTCAGCAGGGCTGCGCTGAGCAGGTGGGTCAGCATCACCTCACACCCCGGAGACCTGGCGGATCCAGTCCCGGACCGCGGGCACGCTGCTGTACTGCTGGGTGCTGCGGCCGTCCGCGGTGGAGGCCACGCCGACCTGGAGGCCGTTGAACATCTGCGGGCCGCCGGAGTCGCCGGACCAGGCGTTGCCGGTGATCCTGCTGGTGCACAGGGCCTGGCCGCCGTAGTAGTCCCGGCAGATCGAGGTCTGGCGGACGTCGGCGACCTTGAGCTGGGTGGCCGGCGGCGCGCTCTGGCTGGTCATGCCCCAGCCGTAGATCTGGTTGGTGCTGCCGGTGGCCGGGTTGGCGTCGGCCAGCTTGCTGTACTCGCTGGTCTGCACCGGGCTGGCCAGCCGCAGCAGGGACTGGTCGGCGCGGGTGTGCGAGGTGTAGCTGGCCACCGTGGCCAGCGTGCCCTGGGCGCGGTAGACGTTGCCGACCCGCACGGTCAGGCCGCTGCCCACGCAGTGCTTCGCGGTGAGCACCCAGGTCGGCGCGATGATGGTGCCGGAGCAGGTGAAGGAGCCGTTGCGGTACACCGCGGCCGCCCACGGCGCCGAGGTGACGAACTTCCCGCCGATGATGAACGGGTCGGCGCCGGCCGGGGCGGCGGCGGCCGTCGGGGCGGTGACCACGGCGGCGGCCAGGGCAAGGGTGATCGGGAGCAGGCGGAGCAGGCGCATGGGCACTCCTTGGCGTTGCAGGGAACCCTGACGCTAGGAAGGTGTTGCCTGGGCACGAAACGGGGAAATCCCGGTCACCGCCCCCGCTCGGCTGCGGGGTCCGGAAGGCGGAGCGAGAGTTCGGTCCGGGAGCGGACTTCGAGCTTGCGGTAGATCCTGGTCAGCGCGCCCTCCACGGTCTTGCCGCTGACGTTGAGCCGGGCCGCGACCTCCCGGTTGGTGGCGCCACCGGCGACCAGACGGGCGATCCGGTGCTCCAGTCCGGTCAGCGCGCCGAAGGCCTCCTGCTCGCTGTCCTCGCCCAGCACCGCCACCGCCCTGGCCGCCCACGGGTGCGCGGCCGCGGCCAGGAAGGTGCGGTGCGCCAGCCGCAACGTCTCCCGCGCGGCGGCCCGGCGACGGCGGCGGCGAGCCGCGATGCCCAGCCACAGCAGGCTGCGACCCTGCTGCACCGGCTGGCCCAGCGCGGCCTGTTCCGCACAGGCGGACTCCAGCGCGCGCACCGCCTGCTCGGTCTGCTGGGCCAGCAGCAGCCGGATGCCGTCGGCCCGCGCCAGCGTGGCCAGCACCCCCCGGCGGCCCAGCCGCTGCGCCGCCTCGGCCGCGGCCGCGAGCACCTCGGTGGCCTCGGCCTGCGCGCCGGTCACCGCCAGCGCCTCGGCCAGGTCCGCCCGCAGCCCGAACACCGCGGGGTCGGCCACCGCCATCTCGGTTTCCAGCAAAGCCGCCCGCCGCAACGGTGCCAGCGCCGCGGCCGGGTCACCGGCGGCCAGCAGGGCCAGGCCGTGCGCGTGCAGGTTGCGCAGCGCGAACGCCTTGTCCCCGTCGGCTTCCGCGGTGCCCAGCCCGGCCACGGCCAGCTGCACCGCCCGCGCCGGATCGCCGCCGACCGCCTCGGCCAGCGCGGCGGCGTAGCGGGCCGGGCCGAGGTCGGTGCCGGTGGACTCGGCCTGGCGCAAGGCTTCCGCGGCTCGCTGCCGGGCCCGCGCGCAGTGCCCGGCGGCCAGCAGCACCTCGGTGGCGCTCCAGGTCATCGCGACCAGTTCGCCGTGCTCACCGCGTTCCTCGGCTTGCTCGAACAGGTGCCGCAGCTCGGCCTCGGCCTCGGTGAGCCGGTCGGCGAAGAGCAGCAGCCTGGCCGCGGTCCAGCCCACCCCGCCGTGCAGCGCGACCGGCTCGGCCACCGGAACCGCCGCCGCGGCGAGGGTGTCCTCGGCGGCCGGATCACCAAGCGCCACCTGGCAGAGCGCCAGCGAGCAGCGCGCGTAGACCTCCGTGTGCGCGTCCCCTGCGGCGGTGGCCAGGCGCACCGCCCGGTCCAGTCCGGCGGCGGCCGCGGTGAAGTCGCCGCCGATGGCCGCGTGCACCGCGTGCCGCAGCCGCACCGGGGCCTCCAGCGCGGGCTCGCCCCTGGACTCGGCCAGCGCGCGGCGGAAGATCCGCTCGGTGGCCGGGCGGGTGTGCCTGGCCGCGTCCACCAGCGCCAGGCAGGCGGTGACCCGCTGTTTCCGGCTGCTGTGCGGGCAGGTCAGCACCGCGGTGGCCAGCGCGCGGGCCAGTTCGTGCGCGCCGGCGGTCACCGCGTCGGTGGCCGCGGTCAGCCTGCGGGCCACCGCGGCCTTCGGGTGCTTGACCGGCGTGCGGTCCGCGGCCAGCGCGCCCAGCTCGGCCGCGGCCGTGGGCAGTCCCCGCTGCCGGGCCGAGTTGGCGGCCGCGGCCAGCGTGCGGGCCAGGTCCTCATCCGGCGCGGGCCGGGCGGCCGCCAGGTGCCTGGCTTGCTCGACCGGGTCCGCGCTGACCGCGGCGAGCTGATCGTGCGCCTGCCGCCGCAGCGTCGGATCCGCTTCCGCCACAACGAGATCGGCCAGCAGCGGCAGCCGGAAGGCGAGCACCCCGTCCTCGCCCTCGGCCAGCACCCCGGCGCGCAGCGCGCTGTCCACTGTCGACTCCGGCTCGGGCGGCCCGCAGGCGTGCAGCAGGCTCACGGTGGCCCGCCCGGCCAGCGCGATGCGCACCAGCACCGTCCGGTCGAGACGCTCGATCCGTTGGCGCAGCAGGGTTTTCGCCACCTCGGTCAGCTCGCCGCCGGAGCGGTCCAGCTCGGCCAGCAGCCGGGGGTGCCCGCCGGTTGCCCGGCACAGTGCGGCCGGATCTCCTTGTCCCCGAAGCAGATCCGCCGTCTCGGCCTCGGTCAGCGGCGGCAGCGCCAGCACCTCGGCCGGGTTGAGCCAGGTGGCCGCGGGAGCCGTGCCCGGCTGCACCAGTTCGGCCGCGGCGAACCTGGCCACCTCCCCTGCCCTGCGGGCGGCGAAGGCGAGCAGGTCGACGCTGTCCGGATCGACCCACTGCACGTCGTCGAGCAGCAGCAGCACCGGCCCGTCCGTGGCCAGAACCCGCAGCAGGGCGAGGAATCCCAGCCGCAGCGCGAGCCGGTCCGGGTGGCCGGGGTGGTCCCGGCGCACCGCCTGGCGCAGCGCGGCCCGCTGCGGTTCGGCCAGCAGCCGCCACGGCTGCGGCGGCAGCTCGTCGAGCAGGTCGGCCAGGGTGGTGAACGGCACCGCGGCATCCGCCGGGCCGGGCGCGGCGCGCAGGATCCGACCGGACTGGGCCATCCGGGTGGCCAGCTCGGCCAGCACGGTGGTCCGGCCAAAGCCCGAGGGGCCGTGCAACAGCACCGGCCCGGCGGCCAGCGCGGCCACCGCCCGGTGCAGGATCTCCGCTCTCCCCGGCACGACCAGCTCCTTCGGCACACATCAGTCCACAATGGACGGTCGCTGGCCGATCGAGCGATCGACCGGACGGGTTGCCCACGCAAGAATCGTTGCGTCCATTGGGTATTCGCGACTCCGCCAAGTGAGGGAAGAACCTGGTAACGATCGCCGAACGGGCTAGTCACAACCGATCGGAGCCGCTCTAATGGCGCGGAGTTATGGACGTGCATATGCGGGACCTTCGATACTTCGTCGCGGTGGCCGAGGAACTGAGCTTCAGCGCCGCCGCCGAACGGCTGCACGTGTCCCAGCCAGCGCTGAGCAAGCAGATCCGGCTGCTGGAACGCAGTCTGCGGTCGGCCTTGCTGCGCAGGGACCGGCGGACCGTGGCGCTCACCGCGGCCGGGGCCGCCCTGCTACCCAGGGCCCAGCGACTACTCGCCGACTGGGGCGCCGCGCTCGGCGAGGTCGGCCGCGCCGCGGCAGGTGAGCGGATGGTGTTGCAGGTCGGCGTGCACAGCAACCTGGCGCCCGGCCTGTTCGAGCGGATCTCCGCGCGCTTCGCCGACCTGCTGCCCGGCTGGCGGATCGGCGTGCACCGCAGCGACTGGGACGACTCCTCGGCCGGACTGCGCGAGAGCCAGGTGGACCTGGCGCTGGTCTGGTTACCCGTGGCCGACCAGGACCGCTACGCCTACCGGGTGCTGCTGGCCGAACCGCGCTGGGTGGCCCTGCCCGCCGACCACCCACTGGCCGCCGAGGCCGAGGTGGCCTTCACCGACCTGCTCACCGAACCGTTCGTGGCCCTGCCCGAGTCGGCCGGACCGCAGCGGGACTTCTGGCTGGCCAGCGACGCCCGCCGGGACCGGCCAGCCGCGGTCTCCAGCGTGGCGAACAACTTGGAGGAGGTCTTCGCCGCGGTCGCCGCCGGCCACGGCGTGGCCCTGGTGGCCAGCAGCACCAGCGAGTCCAACACCAGGGCGGACGTGGTGTTCCGCCCGGTGCCCGGCATCCGGCCGGGCAGGCTGGCCGCACTGTGGCGGCTGGGCGAGCAGCGCGGCGCGGTGAACGCCTTCGTCCGCGCCTGCCGCGAGGCCACCGAGTAGCTAGCCGGTGCGGACGGTCGAGATCAGCTCCTGCACCCGGTGCGCGATCCGCAGGTTGTCCGCCGCGCTGATGGACAGCCTGCCCCGCTCGCTGACCAGCAGGTACCGCCCGTCCTCGCTGTCGAACCAGGAGATCACGGAGGGGTCCCGCTCCATGTGGTTGGTGTAGCGCTCGGCCACGCTGACCGAGAACTGCCCGCCCTGGTGCCGGTGCCTGCTCAGGTAGTCCAGCGTGTAGGCCTCGTTGCGGTTCATGCCCGCGGCGACCAGCTGGTCCACGCTGTCCCCGAACGGGTCCAGCTTCTCCGGCCCGGTGGCCCGCTGCAGCCCGGCCAGCGGAGCGGACACCGGAGCCTGCCGCCCGGCCTGTCCCGGCGGCAGCACGCTCACGATCGCCTCGGCCAGCCCGGTGTCCCGCACCTCCCGCAGGTGCAGGCACCCGTCCTCGGTCTGCGCGGCCAGCGCCGCGCTCTCCCCGCGGGCCACCGCCACGGCGTGCAGCGGCTCCTCGGTGTACTGGATCAGCTCCACCGCCACGGTGTGCCGGGCCAGCAGCCCGAGCTGGTCCTCCAGCAACGGATCCAGCTCCCAGCGCGGCCCGCGCTCCCTGGCCAGCCGCCGCTGCCGCAGCCCCTCCAGCACCTGGTGCCGGAGCATGCCGCGCTCCTCCATGGTCACGCCGTGGCTGCGCAGCCGGAGCGGGTACGGCATCCGCTCCAGCCCCAGCTCCTGCCAGGCGAAGTCCAGCTCGACCGGGGTGAGCGTGGTGAGCACGCCGGTCATTCGCCGATCACCGGTGGGGCCACTCGCTTCCCGTCACCCCACACGTCCTCGGTCTCCTGCAGGTAGTCGGCCCGCTTGTGCTCCTTGTCCTCTTCCTTGCGCCCACCGGCCCCAGCCCCCATCGGCCCACCAGCAGCGCCGGCCGGCCCACCCCGGCCTCCAGCGGCGGCCCCCGCGACGGCCGACCCGGCCCCCGCGGCCGCAGGCACCTGCGCGCCGGCCATCCCACCAGCGGCGACACTGCCCCGCCCGGCACCCGTCCCGCTGCCAGGCGTGCCCCCGGAACTCCCGGTCAACGCGCCGAGAATGCCCCCCGGCGCGATCCCACCCGGCGGCTTCCCACCACCGGTCCCGCCACCGGTGGGCAGGTTCGGCGGCGGCACCGGCGTCCGGCTCGCGATCTTGGTCGGATCCCCCGGCTTCGGCGGCTGCGGCGGCTGCGGCGGCAACCGCTCCGGCAGCTTCCGGGGCGGCGGCAGCTTGTCCCGGCCCGGCGGCGGCACCGGCGGCAGCGGAGGCAACGGCGGCTTGGGCGGCACCGGCGGCTTGGACTTCGGCGGCGGCGGCAACGGCGGCGGCAACGGCCGCACCGGCACCGGAATCGGCGTGACCACCGGCGGCTTCGGCGGCTGAACCGGCGGCGGCACCGGCGGCTGGATCACCCGCGGCGGATCCGGCGGGTGCGGCGGCGGGTAGGGCGGCGGGTACGGCGGCGGCCCCGGCTTCGGCGGCCAGGGCTCCCCGGGCAGCCCGCCGATCGGCGGCGGCGGCGAGAACACCGGCGTGGTCGCGTCCACGTGCCGGGCACTCGCCTCGTTGTTCTGCATCACCCGGATCGCGTTCTGATGCGCGTTGTCCGCTTCCTGGCGCTTGGCCGGAATGTCCTGCACAGCCGACTTGACCAGCCCGACCAGCCCACCGGACTTGAACGCGTCCCGCATCATCTGGTTCTCGTCGAACTTGACCGGCTCCGGCATCCGGTTCTTGCTGTCCTCGGCGATCAACCCGAGGTCATTGGTCCGGTTCCCCATGTACTGACTGGTCTGGGCCGCATCGCCACCCCACTTGGCCAGCTTGAGCGTGGCCTCCCGAGCGGCGTCCCCGCCGAGCCCGGTCCACCCGTGCGCGGTTTCCTTGATCTTCCGGTCCATCTCCTCGGAAGACTTGGCCATCTCGTTGCCGAGCTCAGTCCACGCCACGGCGACCGCGTAGACCTGACCAGGGTCGTTGTTGTTGGTGATCTGGTCGTAGAGCGCCTGGTGCTCGATCCCAGCCCAGTTCCCGGTCTGGGTGAGAGCCCGGTCGGTGCCCATCTGCAGGCCCTCGCGCAGCTCACGTTCCTGCGCGGCGACGGCGTCCCGGTCGTACTCGGTCCCCATCACCATCCGGCCGAAGGTGTTCTGCTCCTCCGGGTTCACCTGCGACTCGACCCGGCGGTACTCCGGGTTCTGCGGCTGGGTCATGGCGTCCCCCTGCTACTTCTTCGGCATTCTCGGCAGCACGAAACCGACAGCCTTCTCCGCGAGCGTGCACGGGGGCTGCTCCGTACCCGCGAAACGCAGGCTCACCTGCACGTACACCGTCTCGCGCTTGTTGACCTCGATGTTCACCGTGCAGAGCGTGCCGCTCTTGGCCGGGTAGTAGTTGACTCGCCTGCCATCCGCGACGACCTTGCGGATCCCAGCCTCATCGGTGCCCGGCGGAGTCTTCAGCTGATCGATGCCGCTGATCGGGTCGATCGTGACCGAGCCACTCACCGGTGTCGGTGTGTCAGCCACGCTGTACTCGCATTCCCGCTGCTTGCCCAGGTTGTCCGGGCGTCCGGCAGGCAGGCCGAGCGTCGCGGCCTCGGTGTTCGTCATCAGGGTGCAGGTGTCCACCTGTGCCAGAGAGGCACCGGGGCCATCGCCCGCCGCAGCGCTCGAAGTGGCCGCAGCGCTGGTGGCCTGGGTTGGTGTGCCTGCCACCGAGCCGCCGGAACAACCGCCGAGAGCGAGGGCGGCCAGCACTGCGCCACCAACAGCAATCTTGCTCTGAGTCACTTCTGATTCCTGAGGTTGGAGGCACTGCCGGAGTCCGCGCCCTTGGTGGCCTTGATGGCCTCGTCGAGGACGACCTGCGCCTTCTGCAGTTCCTGGATGTACAGGCCGATCTGTTCACCGAAGGAGCCCGGGGCACCACTGGCCCGCTTGCTCATCTTCTCCGCCATCTGCTGGCCCACCCAGTGATTGCCCAATGGCAATGCCTGCTCGAGCCTGGTCGCCTCACGCTGCCACTTCAGGGCCCGAGCCTCCTGCTCCGTGAGCACCTTCTTGAGTTGCTCGCCGGCTGCGGGGTCCAACTTCACCTTGCCCGCGCGGACGTCCTCGCGGAGCTGGTTCATGCCCTCGACTGACTTGTTCAGGCTGGTCAGGGCGGACATCGCCATTGCGGGTCCTGGTGGGGCGCTGTTCGGGTCGGTCACTGTGTTCCCCCTCCGTCACGCAGTGCGCGTCCACGGTCACCGTACCAACGACGCATGGCACGCACGGGTGGTTCCGCGCAGGCGGGGAGTGTCTAGAGCAGGCCGTCGATGCTGGCCGGTGGGCCGGGCTTGGCGAAGAGCCAGCCTTGGCCGGAGTCGCAGCCGATGGCGCGCAGGCGTTCGGCCTGGGTGGTGGTTTCCACGCCTTCGGCGGTGACGGTGAGGCCGAGGGCGTGGGCCAGGGAGACCAGGGTGGCCACGATCTGCTGGTCGACCTCGTCGCCCGCGGCGGCGGCGCGCAGGCCCTCGACGAACGAGCCCGCGATCTTGAGCTCGTGCACGGGCAGGTGGCGGAGGTAGGCCAGGTTGGAGTAGCCGGTGCCGAAGTCGTCGATGGCGATGCGGACGCCCATGTCGGACAGGGCGCACAGGGCGTCGAGGGGCTCGGCCGCGTTGCCCATGATCGCGCTTTCGGTGAGCTCCAGCTGGAGCTTGCCCGCCGGCAGGCCGGTCTCGGCCAGGATGCGGGCCACGTCGCCGACCAGGCCTGCGTCGCGGAGCTGGCGGACGGCCAGGTTCACGCTGACGAACGGGGCGGCGGCGCCGAACTCGTCGATCCAGCTGCGGGCCTGGCGGCAGGCCTGTTCCAGCACCCAGCGGCCCAGCGAGACGATCAGGCCGGTCTCCTCGGCCAGTTCGATGAACCGGTCGGGGCCGAGCCTGCCGAACTCCGGGTGCTGCCAGCGGACCAGCGCCTCCACCCCGACCACGGCGGTGTCGGTGAGCCGGACCAGCGGCTGGTAGTCCACGTAGAACTCGCCGCGCTCCAGCGCCGCGGGCATGGTCGCGGACAGGGTGAAGCGGGCCACCTCGCGGGCGTTGCGCTCCTCGTCGAAGAGCGCCCAGCGGCTCTTGCCGTCGGCCTTGGCCCAGTACAGCGTGATGTCGGCGTCCCGCATCAGGTCGGCGGGGCAGGCGGTGCTGGTCGGCCGCTCCACGATGCCGATGCTGGCCGAGATGGACAGCTCGTGCCCGGCCACCTTGATCGGCTCGACCAGCGCGTCCAGCACCTGTTCGGCAACCGCGATGACCTCGTCGGTGCCCGCGGTGCCGTCCAGCAGGATGACGAACTCGTCCCCGCCCATCCTGGCCACCAGCCTGCCCGGCCCGGACACGCAGTCGTCCAGCCGCCTGGCCACCGCGACCAGCAGCTGGTCGCCGATGTCGTGGCCGAGGCTGTCGTTGATCACCTTGAACCCGTCCAGGTCCAGGTAGCACAGCCCGACCCTGGCCTGCGGCTCCTTGCGGGCGAAGGCGGTGGCCAGCTCGTCCAGGAACAGCGCGCGGTTGGACAGGCCGGTCAGCGGATCGTGCAGGGCCTGGTGCCGGAGGCGGGTCTGCAGCAGGTGGCGGTCGGTGACGTCCTCGATCATCGCCACCACGTACCGCGGCGCGCCCTGCTCGTCCCTGATCAGCGAGACGGTGATGTGCGTCCAGATCTCCTGGCCGTCCCTGCGGGTCAGCCGGGAGTCCAGCCGGACGTGGTCGCGGGCGCCGGAGGCCACCGAGGCGCACATCTCGCGCAGGTCCAGCCGGTCCTGCGGGTAGAGCACGTCGTGCCCCTTGCGCTGGCACAGCTCTTCCAGGCTGTAGTCGAGCATGTGCTGCAGCGAGGCGTTGGCGTCCAGGATCCGGCCGTTGGTGTCCAGGATGCCGATGCCGATCGCGGCCTCGGTGAACACCGCGCGGAAGCGGGCCTCGCTGGCCCGGCGGGCGTGCTCGGCGGCGTCCCTGGCGTCCAGCACCGCCTGGCGGATCGCCTCCTGCTCGTCCAGGGTGCGTTCGCGCAGCGCCTGGGCGTACCCGGCGGCCAGCGCACCCTGCAGCGCGGCGATCCTGGCCTGCAGCCGCTCCTCCGGCTCCACCCGCAGCTCGGCGAGGAACTCATCACCCAGCAGTGCGACCGTGCGGCTCAGCGTCTCGATTCCGGTGAAATGCGCCTGGACCAGCTGGAAACCGATCTCCCTTGCCGGGGTGGCCCGGAACGGGTCCGCGAACAGCGCCTTGACCAGCCGCTCGGTGTGCGCGAGCAGCAGCTGTTCGGTCTCGGCGAGGCCGAGAGAGACATAGCTGGTCCCGGCGATGGCTCGGACCCAGCTGCGGGCGAATCGCGCGCAGGCCTGGTGGGTTCGGTCGGCGCCGTCGGTCACCAGCAGCCTTCCAGGGCGGAAAGAATCGCTGTTCGTCGCACTCATACCCATCGCCCGACCGCGGCACACAAACCAGACCGTCCGGGTCGCCCGCTGTCCTCCTGGGCCCAGTTTGCCGTGGTCAACGCCGCGGAGACGAGCCCTGCATCAACAATCCCGAAGCTGGGCGGCAATTCCATGACGTGGCGCACACTCGCGAAGATCAGCGAAGTGGGAGCGGGTCGGCACATCGTCCTGATCCTCTCACTCGTCACCTGCGGGATCTTCGCTGATGGGGTAATAACTCTACGATAACGCGACTGGTGGCGACTCTCCGCCATCGCCGCAGGAAAAAACGGGTCAAGTTCCCCTGACATGTATCGGTTCGCCGCTCCGAAGGGTAGCGGTGTCCGAGGGCGGCAGAAAGACCGAAAAACCGGGAATGGTTGCCAGCTGAGTCGTTTGCGCTGGCCACATGGTCTAGACCTTCTGGCCGACCGCGGCGAACCCGGCGAAAACTGCCGGGTCCCCCTCCGGCAGCGCGATGGGCTCCGGCCGCCACAGCGGCAGCCGCACCAGGCCCGGCTCCACCAGCGCGCAGTCCCCGAACAGGCCCGCGACCTGCTCAACCGTGCGCATGGTCAGCGCGCTGCCGGCCCGCCGGTAGAGCTTCTGGTGGAACTCGGCCTGCTCACCCGCGCCCTCCTGACAGGCGTGCGAGAGGACCAGGAAGCTGCCCGGCGCGACCGCGTCCAGGTAGCGGCGGACCAGCCCGGCCGGGTCGTCAGCATCGGGCACGAAGTGCAGCACCGCGACCATCAGCACCGCCACCGGCTGGGACAAATCCAGCAGTCCGCGAACCTCGGTGGCGTCCAGCACCCGTTCGGGTTGCCGCAAGTCGGCCTGCACGATCTCGGAGAAATCGTTACCCGCGAGCATGATTCGGCTGTGCGCTACGGCAACCGGGTCAATATCGACATAGACCACCCGGCACTCCGGCTCCAGTTCCTGGGCCACCTCGTGCACATTGCCGACCGTCGGTATTCCGGACCCGATGTCCAGGAACTGGCGTATCCCGGCTTGTACGCAGAACTTCACCGCGCGGCGCAGGAACGCCCGGTTCGCCTGCATGATCATCGGCAGCTCCGGCCAGTCCTCGATGGCCACCCTGGCCAGCTCCCGGTCCACCGCGAAGTTGTGCGAGCCGCCCAGGTAGTAGTCGTAGACCCGGGCCGCGCTCGGCTTGCTGAGGTCGATCCCCTGCGGCACCCAGCCGTGTTCCTGGCGCACGGCTCAGGCCTTGTAGCCGACGCCGGTGAAGCCGCTGAGCTGCTCGGGCGGGCCGAAGAACTCGTCCGCCGGCTCCGGCCGCCACTGGGTCATCTGCACCAGCCCCGGCGGCAGCAGCTCGCAGTCGCCGAAGTAGGTGAGCACCCGCTCGTGCGAGCGCATCCAGATCTGGGTGCCGGTGCGCTGGTAGAGGTCCTCGTGCTCGGCGGCCTGCTTCGGCGCGCCCTCGCTGCTGCCGTGCGAGAGCACCAGGTAGCTGCCCGAGGGCACCGCGTCCAGGTAGCGGCGGACCAGCCCGGCCGGGTCGTCGGCATCGGGCACGAAGTGCAGCACCGCGACGAACAGCACCGCGGTCGGCTGGCTCAGGTCGAGCAGGCCGGTCAGCTCCGGGCTCTCCAGCACGTCCCCGGGTTTGCGCAGGTCGGCCTGGATCACCGCGGTGCGCTCGTTGCCGGCCAGCATGGCCCTGCTGTGCGCCACCGCGATCGGGTCCACGTCCACGTAGACGATCCGGCACTCCGGGTCCGCGGCCTGGGCGATCTCGTGCACGTTGCCCACGGTGGGGATGCCGGAGCCGATGTCCAGGAACTGGCGGATGCCCTGGTCGACGCAGAATCGGACGGCGCGGCGCAGGAAGGCCCGGTTCGCGCGCAGTGCGGCAGGCAGCAGTGGCCACTGCTCGATCGCCTGCCGCGCCTGGGCCCGGTCCACCGCGAAGTTGTGTGAGCCGCCGAGGTAGAAGTCGTAGACCCGGGCCGTGCTCGGCACGGTCAGGTCCAGCTCGCCCGGCGCCCAGTTCGGGCGTTCCACAGCCCGCGAGCATACGACCAGACGAAACGGACAGCGGTTCACCGTTGAACGACCACTCGAATGGCGGCACGATCTTGGCGTGGACAACGGATGGTGGCTGCTGGGACCGGGGATCGGCGGGGTCGTGGTGGCCGCGGGGGTGCTCGGCCTTGGCATGGCCCGGCGCAGGCAGGGCATGGCGCTCACCGGCACGGTGCTGCTCGCGATCAGCACGTTGCTGCTGGTCGGCGGCGCTCTGCTGGTGGCGGACCCGAAGGCGGGGCTGGTCGAGGCGATCAAGACCGGCGGGCTGGGCGCGGGCTCGGTGGTCGCGCTGTACGCGCTCTGGCTCAACGACCGGCGCCGCCAGGTGGAGGAGAAGCGGCAGCGGCTGGAGACCAACCGGGCCGAGCACGACCGGGAGCGAGTCAGCGACGAGCGCTTCGCCAAGGCGGTGGAGCTGCTCGGGCACGAGGCGGACCAGGTGCGGGTGGGCGCGCTGCACGCGCTGGCCGGTATCGCCAGGAGCCGCCCGGAGTACACCCAGACCGTGCTGGACGTGCTGTGCGCCTACCTGCGCCGCCCGTTCAAGATCGACACCGAGGACCGGTACACCACCGAGGGCGAGGTGCGGCGCAGCGCCCAGCAGCTGATCAGAGACCTGCTGCCCAAGCCGGACACGGACGCGCCGCACTACAACCTGGACCTGATGGGCGCCACGCTGAGCCGCCTGGACCTCAGTCGCCGGATGGTCGGCGGCCTGCGGATCCAGGACGCCACCCTGCACCGGGTCACCCACCTGGACGGGGCCGAGTTCCACGGCAACGTCTACTTCACCAGGGCCAGGTTCCGGGGGCCGCTGAACTGGACCGGCGCCACCTTCCACCGTCGCTGCGGCCTCGGCAGCGTGACCTGGGACGTGCGTCCCGACCCGGCCCGCGCGACTTTCCACAGCCCGGAGCAGCCCTGTTCGTAGCCAGGGCGCGTTTTCACTACAGTCGGGTCACAACAGTGCGTGTCGGGTGGACCACATAGTGAAAGAAGGAACGCGGCCATGCTCGAAGTGTTCGGGATCGTAGCCATGATCCAGGGCTTCGGCGGGCTCATCGCCAGGCAGGTCGGTGGCGAGGGCTGGCTGTTGATGCACATGGTCCCCGAGCACCTGCAACTGCTCACCGGCGTCACCCTCGGCCTGATCGGCCTGGTCCTGCTGCTCACCGCGACCAGCCGCAGGCGGGCCACCGGCTGAGACGCCTCGGGGGCGGCGCCCATCGGACACCGCCCCCGTGCACAGCGGAAAACTCAGTCGAACAGCGCGTGCAGCGTGCCCTCCCAGGCGGTGCGCAGCTCGTCGAGGCCGACGGTGAACTGGCCCTGGACCTCAACCGCCCCGGACTCCACGTCCACCACACCAACCCTGGTGACCGGCAGCTCGCGCGCCTTGCACATCTCGGTGAAGCGCAGCTCCTCGCTGCGCGGCACCGCGACCAGCGCCCGGCCCGCGGACTCGGAGAACAGGTAGGTGAACGGGTCGGCGCCCTCGGGCAGCACGATCCGGCAGCCGCTCTCGCCGATGATCGCGGCCTCCACCACGGCCTGGATCAGGCCGCCCTCGGAGAGGTCGTGCGCGGCGGAGAGCATGCCGTCCCGGGAACCGGCGACCAGCACCTCGGCCAGCACCCGCTCCCGCTCCAGGTCCACCGCGGGCGGCTTACCGCCGAGGTGGCCGTGGACGTGGTTGGCCCACTCCGAGCCACCGAACTCGTCCCTGGTGTCGCCGAGCAGCAGCAGCGTCTCGCCGTCCTCCGCGCCCAGGCCGGTGGGGGTGCGGCGGGCCACGTCGTCGATCACGCCGAGCACGCCGACCACCGGGGTGGGCAGGATCGCCACCGAGCCGGTCTGGTTGTAGAAGGAGACGTTGCCGCCGGTGACCGGGATGCCCAGCTGCTTGCAGCCGTCGGCCAGGCCGCGCACGGCCTCGCTGAACTGCCACATCACGCCCGGGTCCTCCGGCGAGCCGAAGTTCAGGCAGTTGGTCACCGCGTACGGGGTGGCGCCGGTGGCGGCCACGTTGCGGTAGGCCTCGGCCAGCGCGAGCTGGGTCCCGGTGTAGGGATCCAGCTGCACGTAGCGGCCGTTGCAGTCGGTGGAGATGGCCACGCCGCGGCCGGTCTGCTCGTCGATCCGGATCATCCCGGAGTCAGCGGGCTGGGCCAGCACCGTGTTGCCGCGCACGTACCGGTCGTACTGCTCGGTGACCCACTTGCGGCTGCACAGGTTCGGCGAGGCGATCAGCCGGAGTAAGGTCGCGCGCAGCTCATCGGCGGTGGCCGGTCGCGGCAGCGTGTCCGGCACGTCCGCGATCAGCGCGTCCTGGGACGCCGGGCGCTGGATCGGCCGCTGGTACACCGGGCCCTCGTGCGCCACGGTGCGCGGCGGCACGTCCACCACGGTCTGGCCGTGCCAGGTGATCACCAGCCGGTCGCCGTCGGTGACCTCGCCGATCTCGGTGGCGATCACGTCCCACTTGCGGCAGACCCGCAGGAACGCCTCGACGTCCTTGGGCTCGACCACCGCGCACATGCGTTCCTGGGACTCGCTGGAGAGGATCTCCGCGGGCGACATGCCGGTCGCGCGCAGCGGCACCGTCTCCAGGTTCACGTGCATGCCGCCGTCACCGGCGCTGGCCAGCTCCGAGGTGGCGCAGGACAGGCCGGCGCCGCCGAGGTCCTGGATGCCCACCACGATGCCCTCGCGGAAGAGCTCCAGGCAGCACTCGATGAGCACCTTCTCGGTGAACGGGTCGCCCACCTGCACGCTCGGCAGCTTCTTGCGCCCGGAACCCGACTCGTCGCCGGAGAAGCTGTCCGAGGCGAGCACGGACACCCCGCCGATGCCGTCCAGGCCGGTGCGCGCGCCGAAGAGCATGATCTTGTTGCCCGCGCCGGAGGCGTGCGCCAGGTGCAGGTCCTCGACCCGCATCGCACCCACGCACAGCGCGTTGACCAGCGGGTTGCCCGCGTAGGTCGGGTCGAAGACGACCTCGCCGCCGATGTTGGGCAGGCCGAGGCTGTTGCCGTAGCCGCCGACGCCCGCGACGATCCCGGGCAGCACCCTGCGGGTGTCCGGCGCGTCGGCGGGGCCGAAGCGCAGCGGGTCCATCACCGCGAGCGGCCGGGCGCCCATGGCCAGGATGTCCCGGACGATGCCGCCGACCCCGGTGGCCGCGCCCTGGTAGGGCTCCACGTAGGACGGGTGGTTGTGGCTCTCCGCCTTGAAGGTCACCGCCCAGCCGTCGCCGATGTCGACCACACCGGCGTTCTCGCCGATGCCGGCCAGCATGTGCTGCTTCATCTCCGGCGTGGTGGTCTTGCCGAAGTAGGCCAGGTGCACCTTGGAGGACTTGTACGAGCAGTGCTCGCTCCACATCACCGAGTACATCGCCAGTTCGGCGTCGGTGGGGCGGCGGCCGAGGATCTCCCGGATGCGCGCGTACTCGTCGTCCTTGAGGCCGAGCTCGCGGTAGGGCTGCGCCACATCGGGCGTAGCGGTCGCGTGCTCAACCGTGTCCACTTGCTGTTCAGTCGTTGTCACGCCGCCACCAGCGAGTCGAGAACGGACAGGAACAGGCCGAGGCCGTCGTCGGTCGGGCCGGTGAGGGCCTCGATCGCGTGCTCGGGGTGCGGCATCAGGCCGACGACGCGGCCGTTGGCGCTGCTGATGCCGGCGATGTCGGCCAGCGCGCCGTTGGGGTTGTCGCCGACGTAGCGGAACACCACCCGGCCCTCCGCCTCCAGTTCGTCCACAATGGACTGATCTGCGACGTAGCGGCCCTCGCCGGACTTCAGCGGCACCAGGATCTCCGCGCCCTTGCCGTACCGGGTGGTCCACGCGGTGGTGTTGTTCTCCACCCGCAGCCACTGGTCCCGGCAGACGAAGTGCAGTCCGGCGTTGCGGACCAGCGCGCCGGGCAGCAGCCCGGCCTCGCAGAGGATCTGGAAACCGTTGCAGATGCCCAGCACCGGCATGCCCTTGGCCGCCGCGCTGACCACCTCGCCCATCACCGGGGCGAACCGGGCGATCGCGCCGGCGCGCAGGTAGTCGCCGTAGGAGAAGCCCCCTGGCACCACCACCGCGTCCACGCCGCGCAGGTCCGCGTCGGCGTGCCACAGCGGGACGGCCTCTGCCTCGGCGAACCGCACGGCGCGCTGGGCGTCGACGTCGTCGAGGGAGCCGGGGAAGGTGATGACCCCGATCTTGGGGCTCATGACTCGATCCGGCGGACGGTCCAGTCCTCGATCACCGGATTGGCGAGGAAGGTCTCGGCGATCTTCGCGAGAGCTTCGTCGTCGACGTTGTCGTCGACCTCCAGCTCGAAATGCTTGCCTTGGCGGACGGAGGCGATGCCGTCGAATCCGAGACGGGGCAGCGCATTCGCCACCGCCTGTCCTTGCGGATCGAGGATCTCCTGCTTGGGCATGACGTCGACGACGACTCGGGCCACGCGAATGCTCCTGGATTTTGCCGGGAAGCGGGACGAGAGGAGCCTACCTGACCTGCTTGTTCACTCCGCGCGCTCGATGCGTTACCGCTCTCACCCCGTTCGCTCTGCGAGAGATCGCTCGCGGCCGGGGGACTGGTCCAGGAAGGTGAGGGTCATGCGGATTCTGGTACTGGGCGGGACGATCTTCGTTTCGAAGACCGTCGCCGAAGAAGCGTTGCGACGTGGGCATGAGGTGGTGTGCGCGGTCCGAGGGGTCTCTGGTCAAGTGCCCGCCGGGGCGGCCATCGCGGTGGTGGACCGGGAGCGGCCGGACGGGCTCGCGGCACTGGCCGGGGAGCGCTTCGACGCGGTGGTGGACGTGGCGAGGATCTCCTTCCCGTGGGTCCGCGACGCGCTCGCCACGCTGGCGAAGAACACGGCGCACTGGACCTTCGTCTCGACCATCAGCGTGTACGCCGACAACGCCACCCCTGGCCAGGGCGTGGACGGGCCGCTGGTCGAGCCGATGGCGGAGGACGCGGCCGGGCGGCCCACCGCCGAGGTGGCCGAGCGCTACGGGCAGATCAAGGTGGCCTCGGAGAACGCGGTGCGCGAGGTCTTCGGCGAGGCCGCGTTCATCCCGCGCCCTGGGCTGATCACCGGACCGGGTGACCTCTCCGACCGCTTCGGCTACTGGCCGGCCCGGTTCGCCCGCGGCGGCCGGGTGGTGCTGCCGGACGCCCCTGACCGGCTGTTCCAGCACATCGACGTGCGGGACTTCGCGGCCTGGATCGTGCTGGCCGCCGAGCAGCGCCTCGGCGGCACCTTCGACGCGATCAGCACGCCCGCGCCGCTGCCGGAGTTCCTCGGCGAGATCCAGCAGGCGGTGGGCGGGGCGGTGGAGCCGGTGCTGGTGCCCGAGGCGAAGCTGGCCGAGCTGAAGGTCAACCCGTGGGGCGGGCCGCGGTCGCTGCCGCTGTGGCTGCCGCCGGACTACGACGGGATGGCCTCGCACCAGGCGCAGCCCGCGCTGGACGCGGGCTTGACCATCCGGCCCGTCGCGGAGACCGCGGTGGACACGCTGGCCTGGGAGCGCGAACTGGGGCTGGACCGGGAGCGCAAGGCCGGGCTGTCCCCGGCCGAGGAAGCGGAGGTGCTGGCGGCCCTGTGACGCGGGGCGGCCCGGTGGCGCGGGCGGCCCTGCGCGGAAAGGCCCGCCCGGCCGTTGTGGGGTCGGCCGGGCGGGCCGGGAACTCAGAGCAGGTTGCCGATCTTCTGCGCCACCAGGTCGATGCGCACGCCCTGGTTCGGGCAGCCGCCGAAGTGGTGCAGGCCGATCACCTTGTGCGTCTGGCCGGAGAGCACCGGCGAGCCGGAGGAGCCGCCCTCGGTGTCGCACATGTAGGAGATGTCGCTCTGCGAGCTGCTGCCGTTCACCCGCACCGCGCGGACCTGGCAGTTGCCGCTCGGGCTCTGGTCGTCCTTGAGCGAGAGCTTCTTGAGCTTGCCCGCCGGGTGGCCGATCACGTACATCCGCTCACCGACCGCGGGCACCCTGGCGTCCAGCTCCAGGTAGCCGAAGCTGGAGATGGCGGCGAAGTTGTTGACCTCGAACAGGGTGTAGTCCAGGCCGGCGTCGGTGCTGAGCACCTTGCTGGCCAGCACCTTGGTCGGCGTGCTGCCGGTGCCGTTGCAGGTCGGGCACTGGTAGTTGAACCACACCTCGATGCCCGCGGTGCTGGTGAAGCAGTGGTTGTTGGTGAGCAAGTCAAAAAACCACACCACACCCGCTGCGACCAGCGACTATGCTGGTCACCGGGGGAAGGGGGAAGCACCATGCACTACGGGTCTGTC